>CAXHAT010000051.1:0-42718 GCA_964014485.1 uncultured Deferribacteres bacterium | reverse complement strand
AAAAACAAAACGTCGTCTTCCCCGGAAGTGAACTTCCGGGCTACTTTCGACCGTCCCCGCGGGACTTTTAAAACAGCTTCTAAAGGGGGCGTTGTTCTGCGGCGATTACATGCCGCTTTCATATTTCTTTTTGAAGCGCAAAATGCTGTTGAACACGCCTTCGGCGACTTTTTGCTGGTAGCGTTTGGATTGAAGCTGTTTTGCCTCGCGGCGGTTGGAAATAAAGGCGGTTTCAATCAGGATGTTCGGCATTGAAGCGCCGATCAATACGGAAAACCCGGCCTGCTTTACGCCTCGGTCACGGGTGGAGGTTGATTTTGAAATTTCTTTTTGAACGATAGCCGCCAATTCCTGACTTTCGCTTTGAAACGAATTTTGCGCCAGCGCTAATAAAATCAAGCCTTCATTTTCAAGTTTCGCGTAGGAGGACTTGTCCTGCTCGTAGCGAATCACCGAGTTTTCGCGTTTTGCGACTTCCAGCGCTTCTTCATTGTTCGCTTGGCCAAGAAAGTAGGTGGTCAGGCCTTCCACGCTGCGGTTGCGGTTGGAGTTTGCGTGAATGCTGATAAAAAGCTTGCCTTGCTCGCGGTTTGCCAATTTCGTTCGATCTTTCAAGGGAATGAATCGGTCATCTTCGCGCGTCATGACGACCCGAACGTCGCTTCGGGCCACAAGTAGCTTTTTGACTTCTTTGGCGATCGCCAAGGTTACGTTTTTTTCGTAAACATTTCCCGGCCCTATCGCGCCGGGGTCTTTGCCGCCGTGCCCCGGATCAATGACGATGGTATCGATGAGCCACTTCTTTTTTTCTTCTCGCAGTGATCGAAGAATGTCCTTTGAAACACGCTCCTCGGTCGTTAGCGATACCAGAATTTCATGGTTCCGGTTGTCCGTAAACACCTTCTGCCGGGTAACTTCCCCGCGTAATTGAAATGAGAGCTGCGCCATTTGCGCCATTTGCAAAGGCACGATTTTTCGCACAAACCCCGGCAAATTGTCTTTCGTGCTTAACGCCTTGTCGATTTTACCGCCGTAAATATCGATGTACAGCCACTGCCGCGTGATTCTGGCATTAATATGCGATTCATTGAAATCCTTGCCAGTTTGCACCCGGATCAAGGTGCCGTTCGCCTTTTCTTCGACGATAATATCAAAAATATTGGAAAACAGCGGTCTCGCCGGAGTCTTGTCCCGTGAGGCGACAGGTTGGTCTCCCGCATTGCTGACAGTTCCGGGATTCGGCGCCGGTGCGGAATTGACGATGAATAATGAACCGGGATAGTAAGGCGAAATAACATCGACGAAGTATGGCAGGGGAACGTAAATTCGGCCGTTCGCAAAATGAGCGTCGACCGGCATTTGAACGATTCTTTCGCCAATATTTATAAAGGGGTTTTGCGCTGTGGCGGTAACAACGTCGCGGCCAAAATCGAGTTTGGCTTCACGTGCGTCGTTACTGAATGACGGCTTGACGTTCAGGAGTGAAGCCAATTCTCGGATGTCGATGTAGTGTAACCGTCTGGAGTGGTCGAACTGCTTTGTGGGCAACTCGTGGCGCTGGCCGTTAATGAAAGCTTCAAATTGGTTGGGTTCCGGATTTGCCGCAGTCCCGATGTAGACTAGGCTGAGGGAAAATATGAGCAGGGCGTTTGTAAATGACTTGATTCGAAACTTCACCGTTCGTCTTCTTTTTCCTGGCTTAGATATTTGCTGGCTTCTTTGAGAATGTTTTTTTCTTCCGCTGTCAAATTCTCAATGCCGACATCGTTGATCTTGTCAAGAATCTGATCCACGTCTTTGCGCAGTTGCTGTTCGTGATTCCGTTTGCGCGCTAGTTTAATGATCTCTCGCGTCTCTTTGCGCTTTGAAGCCCACTCGCTAATTGAGACTTTTGGCATATCCAATTTTAAATACAAGTAACCTACCAGCATCCCGCCGAGGTGCGCAAAGTGGGCCACGTTGTCCAAACTAAACAAGCCTGAAAATAGAGCGAAGCCGCCTGCAATCATCGCGAGGTATTTTGCTTTGATGCGAATCGGCATGATGAGCATGAGGAAAAAGGTGATTTCCCGCTCGGGGTCAATCCATGCGAAGGCGAGAATCAGCCCAAAAACAGCGCCCGATGCACCGACGATTTGGCGATGCGCTTCGTCCGGCAAAATCACGTAGTGGGAAAGCACTTGCACAAGCCCGGCCCCAATGCCGCAAATCAAATAATAATTCAGAAAAGGGCGCGAACCCCATTTGTCTTCCACTTCTGAGCCGAAAATCCATAGCAGCAACATATTAAAGAATAGATGCAGCACGTCGCCGTCGCCATGCAGGAACATATAGGTAACGACTTGCCAAAGCTGGAAGTTTTGCAGAAAGTCCGTACGGAGGGCAAAATAAGGTTTGAAAATCGATGCGTCAGCCGCCAGCAAAACCAGGTTTTCTATAAAGAATACGGCGACGTTTATTATGATTAGATATTTAACGATTCGGGTAAGTGGAGCGCCTAAGCCGAACTGAAACCTCTCACGCGCATTGGAATACATCGCGAATTTCCTGGTTTATGGTCCGTATCCGTAATTATGTGCCGCGAAATTGCGGGATTCCGTGTTCTTAGATACCTTGATTTGGCGGCGATTGGGTAAAAAAATATTATCTTGACTCTTGACTGGAAATCCGATTCCCAGAAAGTGAATTCTCTCAGAGCGTGTCTTGCAAGTTCCAAACTGTCGTGCTGGAAGCGTCTTTTTTAGACTTTTCCCCAAAAATTGTGGGAACGTTCATACTCGGCGATCTAAAAAGACTCTTCTGGAATGATAAGACAGGTGCTTTCCAAATTCAACTGAAGATCGAATATCTGGATTCCCTGCCGCGACCTTGTTATTGCATTGAGGTATAGCGGACGAAAACGGTACAGATTATACAGTAAAAAATCAAGCCAAAACAAATTCGCATGTTCCTCGTTAAAGCCGCCAGCCATAAATGCGACCTCGCGTCGGCGCACTTGCGAATCTATTGTAAAAGCATATATTTAGCCAAAATTTCTTGTAACTGTTCAGCTAACCAGCGGCGGTTGAATAACTTCTAACTCTGGCAGGGTTCGGAACCCTGTCAGAGTTACGCCGGTTTTTTGTGTATGCTGAGACCGCCAATGCGGTTGGTTAGCTTTTGAGTAACTCTTTTCCGGAGTGCGACGATTCATCGTCGCCAGTCACAGTAGTTCACACTCAAACGCTGAAGCGTTTGACTCCGGAGTTATTCCCTGATCAAAATCGCAAGCGCGGTTGGTTGGCTGAACAGTTGCGAATTCTAGTGAAGCATATGTTGAGAAGGATATGAATATAGAATTTTTTAGCGGGACTTTGAAATTCCGTTTTCGGAAGTATGAGCTGATTACTGTTGGTTATCTCGCCGCCACGGCTTTACTCGCGATTTTGAGCTTCACAGTCGTACCTCAGTGGAAGCGCGTTGTTTTGACCCAAACGGGATTTATCTTTTTGATCACTTTGGGGACTTTGGTGAACGAGAAGCATCCTCGAATCATTCAGATTGTTCGCGATTGGTACTTGCTTGCCTTGTTCCCAATGATTTTCAAGAACTTGACATTTATTTCCACCGCGTTGCTGCCGCTCTATTTGGAGCCGTTGCTCATCTGGTCTGATAAAGCGTTATACAGCCTTTATTTCTCTTTCTCGCCGTTTCACGAGCCGTCGGTGTTTTTTACGGAGTTGATGGCGTTTTCTTACTGGAGCTATTACATTATTTTGCCCGCCGTCGGTCTGCTCATCTATCTCAAATTCCCCAAACAAGACTTTGAATATTACATGCTCAAGGTGTGTGCGGCGCTTGTCTTCTGTTACATCCTGTTTATTCTGGTTCCAGTGCGAGGTCCTCACCACAGTATGCCCGGAGTTGATCCGCTTCAAATAGAAGGCGGTTTTTTCCTTTGGATGATCAGAACTATCCAATCGCAAGGCTCCGTTGTCGGCGCCGCTTTTCCAAGCTCACATATTGCGGTCGCATGGATTTCCATTTTTGCGTTACGCCAAATTGATAAACGATTGTATTATATACTAACGCCAATTGCCATGTTAATGATGGTGTCCGTGTTCTATTTAAAATATCACTATGTTCTGGATGCGGTGTTCGGGTACTTGCTTGCCCTGGCGTTAGAACGCATCTTCAAAACGTTTGAAACTCAGATCAGAACAGGATTTCGATCTGAAGCGCCGCAACATAGTCTGCAATCGCCTTCATTTTAAAGAAGAAGGGACGGCGATTCCAAGTAAACACGAAGTTTTTTCGATACCAAAGTTAACGGCAGCTTAGACATTCACCCAAATAGCCAGGAACGGCTTTTAAGGACATGAAAAAACTGACTTTGGCTCTTCTGTTTAGCGTTGCTCCCGCAGTAATTTTTGCACAGACGACCCGCTTCGGCGGCAGGGGGCTTTTGAGAACGCTTTCCGCTGAAACCACGCCGCGTTCACAACTCTTTATCAACGGCTTTTTTTCTTCCTTTCTATCCCCAACCGAAGGGGCTAGCTCCTTGAGCAAAGACCACACGCTTTCTCTTAGCGTCACTTACGGGCTTTCTCGACATTTTGAGCTGACCGGTCATTTTACAGCGTACCAGGACGATCAAGCGCATATTTGGGGGCCTCCGGGAGATTCGCGCATCGGGCTAAAGGCGCAGCTCCCCGTAAGCGACGGCGGCTTCCACTCCGCCCTGCACGTCTTCGGCAAATTCCCCACGGCACGCAATCATAACGTTGCTTTCGAACCCTTTTCTACCGATGCGATTGGCATGGGAATGGTCGGCGTCGTCACATTTGACATGACCGACGCGTTTCCGCTTTTCCCGCTTAAGATGCATCTCAATTTCGGCTATATGGATCACAAGCTTGGCTCCAACCCTTTCGGGGCGGAAGAAGATCAATACATTCTTGCCGGCGGGTTTAAGTTTCCGATCCGTTCCGCCGTACTTTATACAGAATATTCCGCTGAAGTTTTTACGCGCAATCAGGTGGTGAATCGGTATAGTCATAATTCACAAAGGGTCACTCAAGGTCTAAAGCTGCTCGGCCCCTGGAACGTCGTGCTCGATTTCGCGCTTGACGTCTCACTTTCGCGTGATCCGGAAGTTGAACAACTGCCATACTTGAAAAAGTATGCGGATTGGAAGTTTCTTTTCGGCGTGACACACCAAATGTCTTTCAAACGAGCCAAGCCGACGCGCGAACAGCGGCAAAAAAAGATACAGGAACGTATCGAAAATGAACGCTTGCAGGCTGTTCGTGAAAAGCGGCAGGAAATGCAGGATGAATTGAAGCGCATGGAAGAATCGCTGGAAGGCGGCGAAGACAAAAAAGAGAAGAAGAAAAAGAAAAACGACGGCAATCTTTAAGAAGGCGCCCGATAATTTTTCAGGCTCGTCTCGACAAGGCGACCTGGAATTTTCAGGCGCACCGTGAAGAATTGCTTTTGAGTGACCGTTCAGTTTGTCATGCTGGAAACATCTTTTTTGACCTTAGCTCTTGGTCGAGCCGCGAGTTCTGTACTTGCGAACAAAAAGGATTCTTACAGAATGACAAATCGGGCTGAACAGTTGCGCCATTGACTGTGAACGGGAACCAATAACGACGCAGTCACAAAATTAATAGATAACGGCTGTAGAATCATATAGATGGAAGAATTCAGGGATGAATAGGGGTCATCAAAAAGTATCGCCAATCAGTATTCGGCTGCTCTTTGTTTTTTGTATGACTCACTTGGGGGCGGCGGCGAGTTTAGCAAAGTCGGAAAATCCGGCGGAAGCTGCTCTACTCGGCGAAGTGAATCGAGAACAAGCGGTTACGAATTCGCAGGAAGGCGAATCTATCGAGCGCACTGCGGGCAAACTGTACCAGGCGGCGCTTCAAAAAATTGAAGACAAAGCGTACTGGCACGCAACGCGCGAGCTGGTCATCATACTTGACTTTTATACAAAGTTCAGTAAAATCGACGGCGTTATTTACTACTTGGGCGAATGTCTGTTTTACATGGACATGTACCGCTCCGCCGACAAAATGTATTCCTACCTCGTCTCGAACTACCCAAGAAGCGAGTATTTGCCGGACGCCCTGCTCGGCCTTCAAAAGCTGCATTATAATTCGGCGGAACTCGATAACAGTCTGCGCTATTTTACCGGCATTACCACGCGCCACCAGGAAGAAGACGTCCTCGCCGGATCGTACTATTACGGCGGCATGGCCTATTTTCACCAGAAAAATTTCGATGAAGCCCTCAATGCGTTCAAACGCGTGAGCCGGAGGAGCGATTATTTTGATTACGCGCTCTACAATGTGGGCCTCTGTTTCTTAAAAAAAAAAAATATCCAACATGCCGTCCGAGCATTCAGAAAATTGGTCTCGCTTCCCGTCATTCGTGACGAACAGCAAGACATCGTCACCGCAGGCCATTTGACGCTTGGATACATTTACTACGAATTGGGGTTTTACCGCGAAGCCATCAAGCATTTCGCGGCCATCCCCGGCGACAATGACGAAGCTTTTAAGGAAGGATTGCTGGCCAGAAGCTGGGCGGCGATCAAGCTGAACGATTATCAGCAAGCGATTTCCACGCTGAACGATCTGGTCAAAATCAGCGATGAAGACAAGTACTCGGAGGAAGCGCGTTTTCTGCTCGGACAGTGTTATCTTGAGCTAGGTTTTTACGATTTTGCGATCAATGAATTCGATTTCATCATCCAGACTTTTTCTGGCAAAAACAACATCGAGAACCGTATCATCGACGTTGAAAAGGGCATTCTTGAACAAAGAAAAATGGCGGAAAATCTGCGCGTCGAACTCTTGGTGCTCGAGAGCAAGCTTCTTGAATTGATTCCGGTCGCCAAGAGCAGGAACATGCCGAAATATCTCAAAGAAGAGGCGGCGAAAATCAAAGAAACGCGCGAGACGCTGGTTCAAAATATTCTGGAAGAACGAAAGATTTTTGACGATTTCCAATGGAGCGTTAATCTGCTCCGAGAAGAAATTGCAAGAAAGAAAAGCAGGAAGCACTGGCGCGGCTTTTCCGAATATGGCAAAGCAAGAGCTTACTTCCTGAAATCTATGCCGGGCCGCTAACAGGGTCGTACATCATGAAGGCAAATCGCGTTAGAAAGACAATGTTCAAAAATACACTCGTTGCCCAGCCGCTTTTTTTTATATGCCTGGCAGTCGGTTCGCTGGCCGCTCAGAATGGGAACGGCGGATCAGACAAGAAAGGCGCGGCGGCGCTTTTCGGAAACGTCAAAGACGATATCGACAAGGCGATTGAAGTTAATGAATCGCTGTTAAACAGCTACCCGAACAGCGAGTTTACGCCAAGCGTCATGTTCCAGTTGGTTGAGCTTTATTTTCAAAAGGCGAACGACGAGCACCAAACGCTTATGGGGCGGTATGAAGAAGAAATGGTCAAGTTTGACAACGGCCAACTCGAAAATGAGCCGACCATTCCCCGCGTTTCTTTCCAAAAAGCCACTCGTTTGGGCTATCGCCTGCTGCAAGAATATCCAACGGCGCCGTTTGTCGACAAAGTGATTTATCGCATCGCGCTCTGCCATTTGCAAGAAGGCAATGATGAAGTTGCGTTTGAGTATTTTAACAAGCTTACAAACGACTACGGCAACAGCGCATATCTTGATGAATCGAACTTCCGCAAGGGCGAACAGGCCTTTGAGCGCCATGATTATCGTACCGCCATTAAGCATTATGAATTGCTGAAAGATCGTTTCGACAGCCCTTACTTCGCAATGTCGCTCTACAAGCTTGCCTGGGCATATTACAACATCGGCGAGCATTCCAGGGCGATCAGTACGTTTATTTACATGATCGATGATTTAAGTCAGCTTGAAAAGGAAGGTGTTGACGACGGTCGTAGCGCGGATTTGCGGGAAGAAGCCATTACGTATGTTGCGGAAAGCTTCACGGAACACGGAGGAGCGAGAGCGGCTGAGAAATTCCTTCTGGACATCGGCGAGAAAGAATACAGCAAAACGATTTTTATCCGCTTGGGCGAGTTGTATCAGGAACGAAATTTTTACGAAGAATCAAACGAAGTTTACGCCGCGATTTTGCGCATTTGGCCGTTGCATCACACGGCGCCGGAAGTTCAGGCAAAGATTATTAAAAATTACCTCCTCACCGAAAACACGAAGGAAACGGAAGAAGCGCGCATCGCGATGGTCAAAAATTACGGCCCCGGCTCAGAGTGGCTAAACAAACATCCCGAAGGCGAAGGACGGGCCAAAGCGCTCGAACTGGTTGAAGAGAGCTTGTACATTCTCGCGACCGAATCGCAGCAACGCGGGATGGAAACCAAAAACCGCCGCGATTTAACTTTGGCGGTCGCGCGCTATCAGGAATATCTCGATAAGTTTCCGGGCCATGAACGCGCCGAGCAAGTCCAGTTTTATCAGGCGGAAGCTTATTACGAATTGGGCGATTTTGAAAACGCCTCGAAAGCTTACGAGAATGTTGTTGCGACGAAAGACGAGCCGGGCAAACTGGCCTCTGACGCGGCTTATAACCGTGTACTTTCAGCATTCAATATTCTCGATAACACGCAATCGACGGCGCAGGATTCGATTATATTTTATCTCGAAGATTTTCTCGGGCGCGGCGAAACCCATCCGGTGAAAACGCCGAGCAAAGAATTCGGGGATATGCTGCAGGCCTGCAACGACTTTGCAAAATACCTCCCGGACGACGGCAAAGCGCCTGAAGTCTTGATGAAGTACGGCGAAGCGCTTTTCAATTTGGAACGCTTTGATCTGTCGCAGCAAGCCTACACCGCCGTCGTTAATCGCGGCAGCGAAACGCAATTTACTTTGCAAGCATACAACATGATTGCGCAATCCGCCTACCAGCAGGAAAGGTTTGACGTGGCCGAAGCCTGGTACGGCCGGATTCGTTCGGAATATCCTGATTCCCTGAAGTATTCGGAACAGGCGGCGACGATGATTTCTTCTTCTCGCTTCAAAAAGGCGGAAGATTTACTGGCGGCGGGCAAGGGCAACGAAGCCGCCGAAGCGTTCCAGAACGTGGCCGCGACGACGGATAATATTGAAATCGCTGAACAAGCGCTCTTGAAAGCGGCGGTGAACTATGAAGAAGCGGGCGAAATAAGCAAGGCGATCCCGATTTACGAAAACTTGCGCTACCGTCTGCCGCAATCAACAAAGATTGAAGAAACGCTTTACAAAGCGGCGATCCTGAGCGAGAAATTGCCGGACTATGCGCGTGCGGCGGCCAATTATCTTGAATTGGTGAGAAGCTTCCCTCAGTCGAAATTTGCCGGGCGTTCGGTCTATAACGCCGCGGTCAACCTGGAGCGCGCCGAGAACTTTGAACAGGCCGCAAATTTCTTTGAGAAATACGCCTACAGTTTTTCCGAAGATCCGGCTAAGCAGGTCGAAGCCGTTGTCAAAGCCGGTGAATACGCCTTTAAAAAACAGGACGACCGCAAGGCGCAAACGCTGCTCAAGAAAGCCTTGGTGGATTACGCCGGTTTCGCCCAGCAAGGCGAGTTGATCGATCCTTATTTCCCGGCGCAGGCGCAATTTCTCATCGCCCGCATGTACTACAGCGAATATGTGCAAGTTGACATTGGCGGCCCGAAAACGATGGCCCGCGATCTCAAAAGCAAGCAAGCTCTGCTAAAACGCGTGGCAACGGCTTGCGATAACGCGATCAAATTTAAGAACGCTGACTGGGTGACGGCGTCACTCTATCTGAAAGGCGCGGCGATGGAAGAGTTTGCCCGCGCGCTGGATGAGTCGCCTGCTCCAGCGGGCCTGCAAGGGGCTGATTTACAAGCTTACAAGGCGGCGCTTGCCAAGCAAAGCCAGCCTTACAAAGATGCGGCGTTGAAGCAATACCAGCAATCGATCCAGGTGGGCGAGCGTACCAATTTGTCCAACGAATGGATGGATCGCAGCCGCATTCGCGTCAATCAATTGCAGCAAGGCGGCGCGCCGACAAGTGCGCCCGGGCCTAACAACACAGGTTCCCAAGACACGTCCGGTTTGGACGGAAATCAATAAAACCAAGGACTCGTCATGAAAAAAGCAGCATGGATGCTGGGACTTACAGCCGCGATGGTCGTCCCGTGCGCAAGGACTGCGCTTGCTCAATCCTCCCAACAGCAAGATAGCTCCGCAACAGCGCGATTAACTCCGGGTCAGCTATCAAGTCTCCCCGAACCTGACATTACCAGGATTGATGAGAAGAAGGAACGCGTGTTCCTCGACAATATCGACGTGATCGGAGAAATTCCGAAACCGCAGGCGATATTCATCATTCCGGGCGGTAATCCTCAAGTTGACGGCATTCAAATCGACCGCTCTTTTTTTCGTGAGATTTTCAGGCCGGTGGAAAAAGATTTTTTCCCGCAAAAGGGCCGAAGAAAATTACGTGCCGTCATTCCCTGGTAGGTATATTTGCAGGAGTTTATCCGATTGGCTCGCATTTGGGTCAGCCGGGATTTTTGACAGCGCCAGGACGGCGGTTTTCTCAAGTTGCTTGGTTTCAACGACTTCTCGCCGTTTCTACGCTCTCACCCTTAAAACTTCGAATGTCTTTGGCAATCGGCTTTTATACGACCGGGCCGGCAGGCGAATTTGTCGTGCATGACTGGCTGACAGCACGTCAGAAAAACGACTACAAAATATGACGACAAGAAATTTAATTTTCGCAAGCACTTTTCAAAACAGGAGGTTTTAGATTGGAACTGTTCGATAATGCCATCAGGGCGTTTCAGCAAGGAGGCGTTTTCATGGTCGCGATTCTCGGTGTTTTAATCATCAGCATCGCAATCATGGTTGAACGCGTCGTGTTCATCAGCATTAAGAATCGTATTGACACAGCGGCTTTCGTTAACCGTATTTTGGAATTGGTGCAAAAAGGTTCGGTCAAACAGGCCGTTGAGCTTTGCAGCATGTCGAAAGCGGCGCTGCCGCAAATCACCCGAGCCGGTTTGGAAGAAATCGGTAAAAACCCGACGGAAATTCAGAACGCGCTCGAACTCGCGGCGATGTCTGAGATCCCCAAAATTGAGAAACGCACGCAATACCTGAGCATGGCGGCCAACGTCGCAACGCTGCTCGGGCTGCTCGGAACCATCTTCGGTCTGATCGATTCTTTCGACGCCGTTGCGGTTGCGGACGCATCGCAAAAAGCGCAATTGCTTTCTCAAGGTATTGCAAAAGCAATGAACACAACAGCTTTTGGGTTGATTGCAGCGATTCCGTCACTCGTTGCATTTGCCTACATTCAAGAAAAAACCAACGCGCTGGTCGATAACATCAACGAAAACGTTGCACGCATCTACCGCAGAATTGCAGGCGCGGCGAGGGCTTAAAAATGAATTTTACCGGCGGATCAAACGGCAGGCGGCGCGGCGGCGATGACGTGAACATCACGCCCGTTATGAATTTGTTCCTCATTCTCGTGCCGTTTTTGCTCCTCTCAACTGAGTTTGTCAGGCTGGCGATTCTCGAACTGTCTCTGCCGTCGCAAAACAAAACGGTCAGTTCTCAAAACACCGATCCTAAGGACCGCGTGCTGATCTTTTTGCGTGTCGATGAGTCAGGCTTTGAGCTAAAAGCGCCGCAAATGGCATTACCGAAAATCCCAAAACAGGGAAATCGATTCGATTTTTCGCGCCTGAACAGCGCGCTGCAGCAAATCAAGTCACGTTACGGCGGAACGGAAGAAATCACCATCCAACCCATTGAGTCGATTGTTTACGAAACGATCGTCGATGTGATGGACGCTTGTCGTGACAACGGATTTCCCAATATTTCAGTGTCTGGTTAATTAATGCTGAACTTAAATACGCATAAATTTTCGCTTGGCGCCCGCAATACGAGAAGGCGCCATGCACAGGTTGAGCTCCGGCTCACCTCGATGATTGACATGTTTACGATTTTGCTCGTCTTTTTGCTCAAGAGCTATTCGGCGGAAGGCCAGATTATTACGGTTTCGGACAATCTGACGCTCCCGACCTCGACGGCGCAAAAAATGCCGACCGCCACCCCAATTGTGACGGTGACGCAGGAAGCGATTTTGTTGGATGAGGAGCCGGTCGCCAGTTTTCAAGACGTTCTCAACAGCAACAGCGCGGAAATTCCCGGCTTAAGCCAGCGTTTGCAAACCTTTCGCAACAATGCCAGAACGTTGGGCGAACGCAACGCGGCGTTTGGCTTTAAGGGCGAGGTGACGATTCAAGGCGATCGATTAATCCCGTTTCGCATTCTCAAAAAAATCATGGCGACGTGCGGCAAGCGCGGGTATACAAACATCTATCTCGCCGTGGTGAAACAGGAATAGGATAATGTCTTCAGATCAAATTTTACATCTCAGGATTCGACAACAAGGCGGCAAGGAAGCGCATCGGTATCTGAACGGCAAAGATCCGTTTTATATCGGCAAAAGTCCTAAAAACGATTTGCCCTTATTCGGCGAAAACTATCCGAAAAAGCATCCGCTTTTTTTCAAAAAGAGCGGACGGTATTTTATGTTTTTTCCGATTTTCGCGGAAGGCGAGGTGAAAGCGAAAAATTCGCAATTAAGATTTTCGGACTTGATTGAGCACGGCTTGCTGCCCAAAGGCAACGGCTATTACTCATACGAAGTCAAGCCCGGCCACATGGGTTATGTTTTTCTGGACGGAACGCGCATCGATTTCGTCATGGAAAACAAAGCCGCCGTTGCGAAAAAGGGCGTGCCGGCCATGGAATTCGACGGCTTTTCGCCGGTCAAGGTTTTCATGCGCAATCTCAAAGACGACGTCATGTTCAAAGGTATGGTCACAATACTTTTGTTATTGAACATCGTGCTTTTGCTTGGCATAAAAGATTATATTCCGCCGCCCAAAAAACTGCCGACTATTGAAGATATTGCAGATCGAATTCAGGTCACTTTTACGGACCCGGAACCGATTGAAGAGCCTCCTATAGAAACGCCGATTGAAAGCGAGGAAGAAGAAACGCCGGAAGATCAGCCGGAGCCTGTGCGTCAGCCGAGAGAGCAGCCGCGCCCCGCGGAGCCGGTGAAGCGGAATCCCAACCCCAGCGAATTGGGCTTGCTCTCGGTGCTTTCGGCCAATTCAGACGCTTCCAACGGTTCGCTGATGGAAGATTTGATTAGTTCCGGTCTCGCTGTCACTGACGCAAACCTGACCAGCGGCAAAATGCAGGTCGGCAACAACCCCGACGGCGATCCCGACGCGCAAAATTTGTTGGACGACATTTTCAACAAAGGCATCGACGACATCGTCGGCAGCCCTGACGGCGTTGAATCGGTGGAGTTGAGCGCAAAGGCGAGCATTAAGATCGAAACGCTTGGCGGGGTGACAGGCGACGAAGAAGCGATTGGTTCGCGTTCAGAGACCTCGCTGTACGATGTGCTGCAAAAAAACATGGGGCGTTTGCAGTTTATCTACAACACTTACTTGCGCAAGCAGCCCGGTTTCAAAGGATTGATGCGCGTGGAAGTGACGGTTGCGGCGGACGGCAAAGTGAGCAGCGTTGTGCTGCAAAGCTCAAATATGGGCAGCCCCGAGTTTGAGCAGGAAATCATGAACCGGATTCGCACCTTCAAATATCCTCCGATTGCCAGCGGCACGCTGAAAGTCGTTTATCCTCTTTCGTTCTTCAAAGGAAATTAGATGTGGGAGTGGGATCGCCGCTCCCTGTTTTCCTCGCAGACCTCATTATTCTAGCAGCCACACTGGTACATATTTAAAGACTTGGGTCGTTTCTTTAGAAACGGCCAATAAGTCGCGAGTGACAATGATTGAAACCGACGTCTGATATTTGGCGGAAAACGAGCGCAAGCCAGCAGGTTTTCGAGGCTTTTTTATCCTGCGGTATTTTACTTCAACGCCAAAAGGGCGCTGATCATCAATAACGAAATCAACTTCATTTCCATGCTTGGTGCGCCAGAATTTTATCTTTTCTTGTATCGCCGACGATGCAAAAAGCGATTTGTAGACACAGTTTTCAACTAACGCCCCAGCGTCAACTCTGTTTTCTAAAGAGTCCATATTTCGCGCCGCCTGGTTTCGTATGCCCGAATCACAGAAATAGATTTTGGGCATTTTGACGATTTCTGTGCGCTTGTTTATAAAGAACGGCGGTACGACCGAAGTGACGAATGTATTTTCCAGAATAAAAATGTATTTTTCTACTGTAGGCCGGCTTATTCCCAAGTGAGTTGCCAATTCGCCGAAGTTTACCAGATTTCCTTGTTGCAAAGCCAAGAGTCGAACGAGATTGTTAAATGCGGTCAAGTTTTCAATTGTAAACAATTCGTTCAGATCTTTCCTGACATAAGTCTGGTAAATCTCCTGGAGAATTTTTCTTTTTTTGCCAAGCACGTTTTCCAAAGCTACAGCGGGGTAAGAACCATAAACGGCAAATTCATCAAACAACCTTTGCAATTCGTTCGCTAAAATGGACGAGACGCTATTCTCAAATTCTTGTTTTTCGGAAAACAACTTATCCCATGTGAAGCCGTCCCGGAGCCTGCTCAGATGGTTTTTTTGTTTAAAAAGCAAGAATTCCGAAAATGTGAGGGGCGGGATTTCAAACACCATTTTTCGCCCGACCAGGGAATCTCGAAATTTGCGACGAATTTCAAGGCTTGACGACCCTGAGCAGACGATTTTCAAGTTTCGGTGATGGTCTGCCAATATTTTTAAGAAATTCGATGGATTGTCCAGGTATTGAATTTCGTCGATGAAAATAAAAGATTTTTCCGAGTGCTGAACCCCGAGTTGCTCGAGATAAGTTATAAAACTTTTCACGCCTCTATTGCATAGCTCGAGCAATTCAAAATCTTCCAAATCAAAATAGAAGATGCGTTCTCTATGTTGTTTGTTTTTTGCCAAGTGCTGAATCAGCAAGTAGATTAAGCTGGTTTTGCCCGTTTGTCTGGCCCCCGTTAAAATCAATAGACGATGGTCTCCCAACCATTCAATAATTTCGGGGAGAATTTTGCGTTTATAAAGGGGTTGTTGGAGAATAGTGGAAATCATATTTTAAAATAGTCGCACTATTTTTAATGTCCAGTTTGGTTTTAGTTCGAAAATTAAAGAGCCTTTTGCAAAAAGCAATTTTAATCTTTCAGACACAACTTCAGAGCTTGCGCCTTGATACGACGATTTTCGTACAATTGGAAATCCGCTGAAATATGTCCGTCGACCGCCCAGGCTTCAATCGGGATCGCCCTTTCTCGCGCAAGAGTTTCATGAAGCAGAATTTCGTCTGCCGGTTCCCTTGAAAAACCAAACGGGTTGCGCGCTTTGCCGCTTGAAAGTTTGGGGTATTTTTCATCGTTCTGTTGAATAAGCGTCTCAATTTCTCCGGCGCGTCTCTCGAGGTAGTACAAAAAATCCAGTTGAAAAGGCGAGCCGGTTTTCTGCGTTCGCGGCTGTTTCGCCGCCCATTTAATCCAGTCAAAGCCGTATGTAAAATCATGAACGTACTGAAAATTGAGCGATGATTTGCAGCCATACAAACGTTGCAGCCGAACCAGCACGGCGATTTGCTCTTCCAAATGCGTCAAAGGCTGAGGCGCCTTCATGGCTCCCCTATAAATTTCCGCTGCAATCAAATCGAGGTCTTGAAAAATGTTTTGCGGGAAATTTTCGCGTTGCGCTTGTGCCAACCCGACCAATCCGCGAGCAAACAAGACTAAAAATTCTCCCGGCAAGCTCTTGTCAACAATGCGCTCAAACAATTCCGGCAGCGGCGTCGTGAACTCTTTATCCGGAGAGAGCGAACGCATTTTTCCCGCCTGATCTTCAAGAGATCGCTGCGTATTTTCCAATAAGGAAATTTCATTTCTCATCAATTTGTCAGCCTGCTTACTCCGTTGGTGAAAACAAATTTGAAATCTGTATCGCACAGTACTAATTTTCGACCACAAACAACAAGATCGAAAGCGTATTCCGCTCCAAAGAACTTTGCTCCAAATGCCAAGCCCCTGGTTGATCGCAGTCAAGCCGCCTGCTCTGCTCAAGATTCTCTTGCCGATTTTGGTTGGATTAAGCGCCGGCATTCACAGTGTTGGCTGGGGAAATTTCAGATTTGCGATCGTGCTTGTCCTGTTCGCAGCGCTAACGCAATTGTTCATCGTTTTGCTCAACGATTATGCCGACGCCGAATCTGATGCGCGCCATCAAAAAACTTTTCCGGCTCTCCTGGACGTGCGCGTCATCCCAAACGATTTGATTTCGGAAAAAAAGATTTTGGCGGCGGGTTTAACGGCGACGGTTCTGTTGCTAGTGGGAGGGGGCGTGCTTGCGGTGTGGTTCCGCCGTCCGGATGCGCCGTGGTTGGTGATCGCGGGATTGTTTCTGTTTGCCGCGTATAGTTTCCCCCCGTTCAAATTGAATTATCGCGGCGGCGGCGAATTGCTTGAAACGCTCGGCGTCGGATGCCTTCTTCCAGTCTTTGGTTTCTACATTTATTCTGGCGTGCATCAATTTGAAATTTTTCTGTACGTCCTTCCATGCGTCCCGTTAGCTTCGATAAGCGCTTTAGCGAGCGGTCTTAAGCACGAGCCTGCCGACCGCCTAAACGGCAAGCGAACCTTTTGCGTGATATTTGGCGCACAGAAAACGAACCGTTTTATTGTCTTCCTGCAAGCAGCGACCCTATTGATTTGTGTAGCTTATTTTCTAGCTGGGATGCATAATTTTGCTTTGTTGATGCTCGGGGGGGGGATTCCAGCAATCTTGCTCAACAAAACGCGCAGACTCGGGAAAACCGCGGATTATCAGCATGTTCCCGACCTCAATAAGTTCAAAAAACTGCTTTTGCTCAATTCCCTTACAACCTATGCTGGCTTGGCGCTCAGCTTTTTAACACTGAAAATTTTTTAGTATCACCGCTCGAGAAAGCGGAACCGAAACAAATGCCAAACCGCCGCCACGCCGTCGCGCCAGGTGATTTTTTTGCCCTCATCATAGGTTCTGCCGTCATAAGAAATCGGCACTTCATGCACGCGACATTTGAGCTTGGCGATTTTCACGGTGAACTCAGGTTCAAAGCCGAAGCGATTTGATTTTAAATGCAGTTGCGGCAAAATCCGAGCGTCAAACGCTTTGTAGCAAGTCTCCATGTCGTTTAAATTTAAATTACTGAACATGTTGGAAACCAGCGTTATCATGCGATTCCCGACATAATGCCAAAAGTGGCGCACGCGTCGGCCTTTGCCAAGGAAGCGGGAGCCGTAAACGACGTCCGCTCTACCGTTTAAGATTGGTTTCAGGAGGATGCCGTAATCGGCTGGATTGTATTCAAGGTCTGCGTCCTGAATGACGACGAGGTCGCCGGTGACCATGCCAAAGCCTGTTCGCAAGGCTGCGCCCTTGCCGAAATTTGCGGCGTGAAACGCAAGTTTTAAATCGGGGTATTTTTGCTGAAGATTCTTGAGAATGCGGCACGTCTCGTCCGTCGAAGCGTCGTCCACAACGATCACTTCTTTAGGAATCGGCGTTTCGACGCGATAGACGCGGCTGAGTAACGTTTCAATAGATTTTTCTTCACAAAAAGCGGGAATGACGATGGAGAGTTTTGTAAAACGCGGCTGCGGTTGCGATGACATCTGAACCCTGCTTGTACTGCACGCACGCCGTTTCCCCGTTCGGCGCCAATCATGAATTTCTTTTCAGAATCAATACCGCAATTTCGTCATTTCCCGCGACGGTGTGCTGTTAAATTCTGGTAAAATCAGGAGAGCGTTACGTCGATTGTTCGTTTGCTAAATTCGCAAGTGCGGTTGGGAAGCTAAATGGTTACGATGATTGTTGTTTGCAGCTTAAACTAAACCATCGGAAATGAGTCGAATAACGCAAAAAATAATCGTGTCCAATCATAAGAATTATCTACCTGGGAGGAGAGTCATGGGTAAAAATACGATCATTTTCGTTGTTTTCTTTTTAACCGCCGGCGCGGCCTTTTGCCAGGAAATGTCATTTGAAGAATACGCGCCGAAATCGACGCTTGTCGTCCCGGAGCACGTAACGAAGCGGGCGAAATTTCCGTTCATTGACGTGCACAATCATCAATTCAACATGCCGAATCAGGATTTGACTGAAGTGGTTGCTGAGATGGACAAACTCAATATGGCGGTGATGGTCAATCTTAGCGGACGAGGATTTAATCGCATCGAAAACCCGGACGGTTCATTTTCTCTGGGATTGAATGACAGCGATTTTTTGAAAGCGGCGGTTGCGAACGCAAAGCAGGCCGCGCCCGGGCGTTTTATTGTTTTCACCAATATCGATTTCACCGGCATTGGCAATGCAGGCTGGACGGAAAAAGCGACGGCAGACTTGGAACGCGACATTCGAAACGGCGCGCAAGGACTGAAAATTTACAAAAACCTCGGGCTTGAAGTGAAAGATACTTCCGGCAAGCGCGTCCCGGTGGATGATGAGCGCCTCGACCCGATTTGGGCCAAATGCGGCGAACTTGGCGTTCCTGTTCTGATCCATTCCGGCGATCCGGCGCCTTTCTGGTCGCCGCACGATAAGCACAATGAACGTTGGCTTGAGCTTAAGCAGCGGCCGGGGCGATACCGCTATCCAATCAAAGATGATCCGTCGTTTGACGGCGTGATGAATGCGCAGTTCAACGTTTTTCGCAAGCATCCCAACACGACCTTCATCAGCGCACACATGGCGTGGATGGCCAATGATTTGGCGAAGCTCGGAAAGATTCTTGATGAAATCCCAAATATGTACACGGAGATTGGCGCCATCATTTATGAGCCGGGGAGGCAGCCGCGATTTGCCAAGGAATGGTTTACAAAATATCAAGACCGGGTGCTTTTCGGTAAAGACGTCTGGGCTCCGGAAGAGTATTACGTCTATTTTCGCGTTTTGGAAACGGCTGACGAATACTTCGATTATTATCGCAAGCGACACGCTTTCTGGAAAATGTACGGCTTGGCGCTTTCAGACGACGTCCTGAAAAAACTTTATTATAAAAATGCGCTCAAGATTATTCCCGGCATTGATGCATCGATGTTTCCGGAGTAGCGAAAATTTGAGAGTGGGGAAGAAGTGTTTGAGGAACTCTAGGTGAGATGAATTAGGGGAAAACTAAAAAGCGCTTGCCGCGATGAACTATAGAATTGATTACGACAAGCGCTCTGAAAGCTATGACTCTCTAATTAGAAAGCCAGAAATTTGACAATTGAAGCCACAAATACGGTGACTACAAATATAACAGGGTATTGATCCTTCATGACTTTACCTTCCTTTTTCGTCCAGCCGCCCGACCAGGTTCGGGATATTGCTCTTTAAGAGCCTTGCTTCTTTTTTTCTTCTTTCGTTTGCCAAAGAAACTGCGCAGTTTTAAACCAGCAAATGCGCAGTTTCTGCGCAAGTCCTGAATCTCTCTGCTCCGTTTCTGAGAACTGCATCACTCTTCTTCAATAATGACGCCAACAAACTGTGAATTGTTCTATATTTCGAACGCAGACCAAAATAAGGCTGCGTCTACTTCATAAAACATCGATTTTCGAGTATTTTCCCTACAAATTATTGTAGAATGTTACTTTCTTGAGAAAAACAGGCGGGGTTGAACGGAAGGTTAGAAGATTAGTTCCCCAAAAAGTTCAGCTTTATTTTGAAGGTCTTCTCAGGATTTGATAAAATTATGGGCATTTACGTTATCACGCCTTCACTTTCCAATATTTTATCAAGATCGGTCGGCAATGTGAGCGTGAATGTCGTGCCCGAGCCCAATTTGCTCTCAACGCTAATTTGTCCTCGATGTTCTTGCATAATTCGATAACAGATTGAAAGGCCGAGGCCCGTGCCGACTCCCACGCCTTTGGTTGTAAAGCCGGGATCGAAAACTTTATTTAAATTTTCAGAGGCGATGCCTTTTCCCGTATCAGAAAATTGAATTTTAACCTTGCCGTTTTCAGAGCGCGTCTGAATAGTTATCTCGCCTTTCTCCCCAATAGCCTGGGTGGCGTTCACCAAAAGATTCAAAAAGACCTGGTTTAACTTGCCGGGAAAACATGCAATTTTAGGGATGGCTGCAAAATCGCGGTGCAACTCTACTTTGTGTTTTATTTCGTGATGAATGAGCGTCAGCGTGTCTTCAAGGCCTTCGTGTATGTCCGCGTCCTTGAGTTCAGCTTCGTCCAGTCTTGCAAAACTGCGAAGGCGTTTGACAATTTTTATGACACGTTCGCTGCCGCTGCCAATCACTCGATTGGCGTCATCGATGATCTTAATCATCCGCTGCAACATTTTGTTCGTTTCGAATGCTTCAGGATGATCTTTTCTAAAAATGCCAAGCAGCTTTTGCTGCGCCTGCATCGAGGTTTTGTGCATACTGCTAATGGCCCCGACCGGCGTATTGATTTCGTGTGCGATGCCTGCAACCAAATTGCCAAGTGAAGCCATTTTTTCTGATTGCACAAGCTGGGATTGCGCTTCTTGCAAGGCGCGATTCTTTTCTTCCAGAGCATCGTGCGCTTCTTTTTCTTCGTGAATATCATGCGTGATGCCGATCAGCCCGATAACTTTTCCTTCGTCGTCTTTCAAAGGCGAAGCGCTTGTGTGGTACCATCGCCAGCCGCCACCGGCGTGTTTGAAGCGATACTCAGGGCCGCGTCCGTTTTGAGCGCTTGTCACAATTTGGCGTATAAAGGATTTTGCTTTGCCCAAATCATCAGGGTGAATATAGCTCAAGAAGGACGCGCCGGTCATTTCTTGAACGGAATAACCGGCATGATCGAGAATATTTGGCGAGATGTACAAGACATCGCCCTCTGAAGAAATTGTATAAATAATGTCGTTTGCATTTTCGACCAAATTCCGGAATCGTTCCTCGCTTTTTGAAAGCTCCAGAACGAGTTTTTCCATCATCGTATTCTTTTCGACCAGCTTTTCTTGAGTTGCAAGAAGCTCGATGTTGGCGCGCCCGAGTGAAAAAGTCGTTTCCTCAAGTTCCTCAGCCTTTGCTTTCAGCGTTTTATTGGCAGTCGCCAACGCTTCCGTTCTTGCCTTGACCTTCTTTTCCAGCGTCTGGTAAGCGCGAACGCTCTCGACGGCGTGCCCGACCAGGTTGGCGAACATTTCGAATCGCGTGACGTCGTTTTGATCCATTTCCCGATCGTGATGCTGCATATTCGCTGCAATCAACCCGATTGGCTTATTTTTGATACGGATCGGCGTTATAACCAGAGCCTTGTTGTGCATGGCTCTGGCTTCTTCTGGAAAATTCGGGTCTCGTTTTGGGTTCGGAATAAAAACCGTTCTGTTCTCTCCGAAACTTGTTTCAAACGGTTCAGGCGGCGGCAATTGGCTTTCCTGAACGCGCTTCATAAACGCCAAGGCCTCATTTGGCGCGTTCTTTTCAAAACAGAAAGCGCGCAAGACGAGATGTTTTTTGTTGGAAAGAAGGAAAGAAGCGCGATCAAAATCGAGACTGTTCGTGAGAAGCTTGGGGATGGCGTTGTATAACTCGTTTTCATCATAGATTTGCGAAAATTGATTAGAGACGTCGTAGAGTGCAGCCAACTGCTCATACCCGTCCTTGACCAGGCTGTGCTTGCTGCGTCCGTTATCCAGGTTTTCGCCGGTTTGTTGCGTCGTTTCGCTCTTCTCTTTTAATGCCACAAATGAAGCCTTCCGTTCAACGGATTAGGGAATTCGTCGCTAAATTTCGCTCAGTTGATAAATAGTATGTTCTCGAGCTTGGAAAAGCAATAAATTCGTGGTTCAAAACAAGATAGAAGAGGGAAAAGAAAATGCGTGACAAACACAAAAACGACCGGGGCTCCGGAACGAAAAGAATTGTAACTGTTGTTATGCTCACCCTTATTGTCGTTCTGATAGGATACAATGTTTACCTTGACAGGCCGATTAGCAAGGTTGTCGCCCCTGGCGGCTTTGCCGTTGAGTGGGAAAAATCGAACACACATTCAACGGACACTTCTATTAGCAAAGAAGAGTTTGAGCAATTGAAAAGCGGCCAGTCTGAACTGCGGGATATGTTGTCGGAAATCAAAAATCAAACTGATGACGCAAATCCCCGGACTGAAAGGCGATTTTCGGAAAACGACCCTGAGCCTGAGACGCGGCGCAGCGAAACAGGACAGATAGACTTGAGCGGAGAGTGGCAATCTTCGGCAAACAGCGTTGTGACCATTGAGCAAAACGGCGTCAATTTGACGATTTCGGAAAAAGTGTATTATATCGGTCAGGAACTTATTACCGCCGTCGGTCAGGGAACGATTTCACCTGCGAGAACGGCGAATGTGCATTTTACGCATGTTTCCGGATGGCCGGGAACCATGCAGATCAATCTCGTCGATGTTGGAAAGAATCCGTCTTCGCTGACGGCTTATGTTACGAATACGATGATGGGCGTAACATCAACTTTAATTCTCAATAAAATCAGGTAAACTCAAAAACTGGAGCGAAAATGAGCTGGATTTCAAAGCTATTAGGCGGGGGCGTGAAAGAAGTGCTCGGCGGCGTAGACTCGATTATCGGTCGTTTCAAAGCGAGCCCTGAAGAAAAGCAGGCGTTTAAGCTTGAACTCGAACAATTGCTGCAAAAACGCGATTCTGAAGTCGAACAAACTATTCGCGCAGAACTGGGCGCTAAAGAACGCATTTTGGTCGCGGAACTGACGCAGAGCGACAACTACACCAAAAGGGCGCGTCCGACGGTGGTTTATTCCGGTCTCGGCTTTATTTTTCTAAATTATTGCCTTGTCCCAATTGTGCAAACGTTCAGCAGCGTCGAAGTAAATCCTTTTGAGTTGCCGACGGAATTTTGGGTCGCTTGGGGCGGCATTGTTTCAACCTGGGTGGTCGGCCGCAGTGCAGAAAAGCGCGGCGTTCGCAACCGAGCGGTAAGCACGGTGACCGGTACGCCAATTTCTACAACAAGCCTTCTCGACGATGCAAAGGGGTAGAAGATGGAGCTTGACGTCATTAGATTCAGCTCGGGGGAAGAAAGCACGTTAGGGATGCTTTTTGTCGATAAGAAATTCGCTTGTTACACCCTCGAAGATGAAGCGCGGACAGTAAAGGTTTTTGGTGAAACATGCATTCCTGCCGGACGTTACAAGATAGCCTTGAAGACCATCGGCGAGCATCATTCGAAATACAAAACGCGCTTTCGCCGCATCCACAAAGGGATGCTGGAAATTCTCGACGTTCCGAATTTCACCGATATTCTTATTCACGTCGGCAACACGGATGATGACACCGCCGGTTGTCTGCTCCTTGGTGATCAGGCGAACAACAATACAATTGCCAATGGCAAAATCAGTCAAAGCGCCAATGCGTACAAGCGCGTCTATCCTCCCGTCGCGGAAGCGGTCGAAAGTGGAGAAGATGTTTGGATTAATTACTCCGACAAAATTTTCACTGAGCAGGCGGAGCCTGACGCAGACGCCCCCAAAATCGGCTCGGTGAATACGAATAAACTCAATCTTCGCCTGGAGCCGGGATTGAGCAGCATGAAAGCTGGGATTTTGCGTCGCGGCACACCCGTCTCTATTGTAAAAAAAGTCGGCGGCTGGTACCGCGTCCGTACAGAAGGTTGGTTGCTGGGAGAATTTGTTGATTCCGAAGAAAGCTGATTTGGACGACGACAAAGAGAACGTTTGAGTTTCTTTTGGATAAATAGACTTTAAACGATGCAAGAAGCGGCATTCCTGCAAAAAAATGCGGAGCAGTGGCGAGCGTTTGAAAAAATGCTCAAAAGCCAGAGCACTGTTTCTCCCGACCAACTCGCGGAATCATATGTTCGCGTTACGGACGACTTGGCCTACGCCAGAACGTTTTATCCCAAAAGCAAGACCACAGCTTATCTAAATAATTTGGGGGCGAAAGTTTACCTTGAACTTTATCGCAACAAAAAAGAGAAAAAAAACCGTGTCGCCACTTTCTGGCGTGCGGAATTGCCGGATGTTATTTGGGCGGCGCGTAGAGAGCTTTTCTATTCATTTATCATTTTCTTTACCGCCTGCATCATCGGCGCTTTTTCCGCGGCAAACGACCAGGGTTTTCTGCGCTTGATTCTTGGCGACGGATACGTCAACATGACGCTTGAGAACATCAAGCAAGGCGATCCAATGGCCGTTTACAAAAAGATGCGCGCTACGGATATGTTTGTGGGAATTACGATCAACAATATCTTCGTTTCCTTCTACGCTTTTGTGATGGGCGTTTTTCTCTCCTTTGGCACGGCGTGGATTCTTGCCAAAAATGGAATCATGCTTGGCGCTTTCCAGTACTTTTTCTTCGAGCAAGGGCTTCTCAGGGAATCGGCTTTAACAATCTGGATACACGGCGCTATTGAAATTTCGGCCATCGTCATCGCCGGCGCCGCCGGGCTGGTGATCGGTAACAGCATTCTTTTCCCGAAGACTTATACTCGCGGTCGATCATTTCGCAAGGGCGCCAAAAAGGGCCTGAAAATTGTAATTGGTCTCATACCATTGTTCATCATCGCCGGTTTTCTGGAGGGATTCGTGACCCGGCATACTGAGTGGCCGGATATTGTGCGCGGCGGCGTCATCGCCGTTTCATTTTTATTCATTTTGTCTTATTTTGGCCTATTGCCGTATTTGCGCAATCGGAACGGCTTTCAGCATACTTTCAAAAACACACAGGACTTTTCGGTAACTCAATGACGGAAGCGCCAGCAAAGCCGCCGCTTGAATTTATCCAGAAGCGGACTTTTAGCGAAATTCTGAACGACACATTTCGCTTTTTTCGTGAAAATTTTAAACCGCTTTTCAAGTGCATGATTTTCATCGGCGGGCCGGTCGTTTTGTTTTCCTCCGTTTTTACCGGCGTGTTTCAAACTGACGTCCTGGAAGAGTCGATGACCTTCGACGAAGATTTTTTTGCGAGGCTGGGCGTTACTGTTTTTCTTTACTTGCTTTCAACAATTGTCGTCATGACTGTGGTTTTCGAATATGTTCATATACAAATTCACAGCAAAGAAAAGGTCGTCGAAATAGATGATGTTTGGCAGGCGACGAAGAGAGACTTTGGCGCAATGTTTGTGCTTACAATCGGGATTCTTTTGCTCCTTACAATTGCGCTCATTCTCTTTATTATTCCCGGCGTTTACTTGTGGGTGGCGACGGCGTTCACTTACTATATCTGGCTCGAGGAAAGAGACGGCTTCCTAAATGCGTTGAGCCGCTCCGTTTCTCTTGTGACCAATCATTGGTGGTTCACTTTTGGCGTATTTTTGTTCATCGCATTTTTGCAGATGTTTATCGGGTATATTTTTGATCTGCCCTCCGAGATTCTGAGTTTAATCATTCGGGAAGTCACGCTTGAAACGGCTCCCGCTTTGCTCAAAACCTTGAGTTTTTTCACCTCCGTTCTGGCGCACTTGAGCGTTTTCCTCACCCCGATCGGCGTTGTCGCGACCGTTCTGCAATACTACAATTTAAAAGAATCCAAGGAAGCCACTACTTTGATGCAAAAAGTAGATGCGATTTACAACGCCGACGCGCCGCATTCTGAAAGTTCATTACCGGGAAGCGACAATAATTGATGCCGCGCGTTGATTTCAAACATATCGTTTTTTTGCTATTCCCCCTCTTGCAATTGTCTCTTACTCAGACTTGTCTCGCTCAAACCGCAGACTCTCTTTCATCTCTTCAAAAAGACGCCTCGCATGTTGAAGTCAGAACCTTCGATGCAACGGTCTTAAAAAAATACAGCGACAACCCCGAATTCATCTACGATGGTCGGCCCAGAAGCGAAGCGTCACTGTGGGATCGTTTCTTGAGTTGGTTGTGGGATATTTTTCAAGCGGTATTGCCCGGCAGCGGCTCAGTTTTCTGGCGGATTTTTTGGACAAGCGTTTTTATTGCGGCGTTGTTTTGGTTAGTTTTAAAAATAATCCAGGGAGAGGGCGGAGGGCTGTTTCAAAAAAGCAGTCGGGCGGAAAGCTTGCAGGCCGAAGAATTGATTGAAAATATTCACGAAATGGATTTCGGCGCACTCATTCGTGAAGCTATGGCCGATGGGAATTACCGCGTCGCTATCCGGCTGTATTATTTGCGCGCGCTTCGTCAGCTCAATGATCAAAAACTCATCGACTGGCGATTTTACAAGACCAATCAGGATTATGTCCGGGAATTGCGCGACGAGAGCCTTGCTAAAGATTTTCGAGAAATAACCCGGCTGTTTGAGTGGGTCTGGTACGGCAATTTTCAAATAGACCGCGAGTTGTCCGACAATTTGATCCCGCGCTTCGAACGTTTCGAAAACCTGACGGCGCAGGCATGAAAAAAAACGCCAAGTACATTGCCGCGTTGAGCGTTTCGTTTCTGGCCTTGCTTCTTTACGAACTTGCCAAACCGCCGGAAATCGATTGGCGCCTGAGTTTTTCGAAAAATGATAAAATCCCCTACGGCGCTTACATTTTGCGTGAAATGCTGCCGGATATTTTTCCGGGACAGGACATTTTTGAGACGTCCGGGTCAATTTATGTCACGCTGCCAACAGCCGACCCAAACGCTCCTGAATTGGGAAAAGAAAACTACCTCTTTTTTAACGCGGCGTTTTCGGCAAGCCCTTTGGACGCCCGGCAATTGCTGCAATTTGCCGCGGAAGGAAATCAGGTGTTTATCGCCGCTGAGTTTATAGGCTCTGAATTCTCCGACACCCTCGGTTTTTCAATCGAACGAAGACAGTTCTCCTTCGATGATTCAATCACAGTAAATTTTGCAAATCCTCAACTTCAGGCCGAGAACGATTACCGCTTTTTTAGAATCGGCGCTTATTCCTGGTTTGATGACGTTGACACGCTAAAAACCACGATTCTTGGAGAAGATTCAGACGGCTTCGCAAACTTCATCAAAATCCGGTTTGGAGACGGCGCCTTTTTCATCAGCACCGTGCCCTTGGCTTTCACAAACTATAATATGTTGAGTGCGAACAATGCGGAATATGCCGCAAAAGCGCTTTCATACTTGCCTGTTCAGCCGATCATTTGGGATGAATATTACAAGGCCGGGCGGCAAATCGTTCGAACGCCGTTTCGGTATGTTTTGTCACAAGACGCCCTGCAATGGGGGTTTTATCTTTTGCTGGCGACGGTCGTTTTGTTTATCTTTTTTCAAGGACGGCGCAAGCAGCGCGTTATCCCCGTTATTCCACCGACTGCAAACACGACGCTGGAGTTTGTCGACACTGTTGGCCGACTCTATTTCCAAAAGGGCAATCATCGCGATATTTTGAATAAGAAAATCGCCTATTTGTTGGCTGAGCTTCGGGAAAAATATTTCATAAAAACGAACGAAATATCCGAAGCTTTCACCAAAATCGTTGCGGATAGATCGGGCGTTGAGCATAATCAGGTGAAGAAAGTTTTTAATCTGATTAAACTCACTCGACGGCAAGCCAAGATCGACGACGCGACGTTGACGATGCTGAATGATGAAATCGAAGCGTTTCAGAAACAGTTCCGTCGCTAGTCGGCGTCCGGGCAAGGAGTCTTGACCATCAAAGAGCATCTGAGTGTATTTGGAAAGTCCCTGTCTTGTCATTCCGTAGGAATCTTTTTGGGTCTCCAGGCATGAACGTTCCGACAGTTGTTGCGGAAAAGTCTAAAAAAGATGCTTACAGCATGACAATTTAGGACTTTCCAGATACGCTTTCAGAAAACAAGGCGCAGGCATTTAAAATTCGCTCGCCAAAAGAAGTTCTAAATTTTGAAGAACCGAAAAAGAAGGGATGAAAATTGAAGAGAAGGATTCTCGATGAAGAGACGCTGAACGTGGCTGTCGCTTTTGTTGAAAAAAGTCTCGGTAAGATTCCCGAAACTGCGATTGTGCTCGGCAGCGGCTTGGGAAGCTTCGCGGAATCTTTGAAGTCAGCACGGAAAGTCACAACTTCCGAAATTCCCGGCTATCCAGGCTCAACGGTGGAAGGGCACAAGGGCCTTTGGGTTTTGGGAAAACACGCTGGAAAAGACGTGCTTGCCGTGCAGGGCCGGATTCACGCCTACGAAGGTCTGGATCACAGCACTGTCTCGTTCCCGATACATTTGATGGCGAGCTTGGGGGTAAAAAATCTCATCATCACCAATGCCGCCGGAGCGATTAATCGTTTTTACGCTCCCGGCGATCTCATGGTCATCGACGACGTTCTCAATCTTTCCTTCCGTAACCCGCTCTGGGGATTTAACAATGAAAAATTTGGCCCGCGCTTCCCGGATATGTGCCGTCCTTTTGCGCCGGACTTAATCGAGCTCGCGTTGCGAGAAGCGGCGGATTTGGGCGTGAAAATGCATAAGGGCGTTTATCTTGGTTTGCACGGCCCGTCTTACGAAACGGCGGCTGAAATTCGCATGGCGGAAAAAATGGGAGCGGACGCGGTCGGCATGTCCACGGTTCCGGAAACGATTTCCGGCGTGTATCGAAATTCGCGCATTTTGGGGATTTCCTGCATCACGAATATGGGGACGGGGTTGGAAAAAGGCAAACTGAGCCATAAAGACGTTCAGGCTGTTGCGGATCGGATCAAAGAAGATTTTAAAAAACTCATTGGACGAATTTTAGGAAAGATCGGGTGAATGCTTTAAAGTCCATTGTCGTTGCTGTCGGCTCCACGCGTCCGCCAAAAGTGAACGCAGCAAAATCCGCTTTCCAGCAAATCGCTTCCGTGCCGGAATTTTTGGATTCAGAATTTTCGTTTAAAGCGTGCTCAGCGGCAAGCGGCGTTTCCGACACGCCTCGTTCTGTTGAAGAAACAATGCTTGGCGCAAAACTGCGTGTAAAGAGTTTGCAGGAACAGATAAACGGCGGTCTAACGCCGGATTTTTGGCTGGGGATGGAAGGCGGTTTGTTTACAATCGAAAGTCCAGACTTTGGACGACGAGTATTCCTCCAATCCTGGGTTTATGCGGAGCATGAAGGAATCGGGGCTTTGGGCGGCTCTCCGGCGATTGAACTGCCGCAGGTCGTCTTGCAAGCTTTTGGCGACAAAGATTTCGAATTGGCCGACGTCATGGATGAACTCTCGCAACGCACAAACACTCGCGATAAGGGCGGCGCCTGCGCCATTCTCACGCGAAGCCTGATGACGCGGCAAGGAAGCTTCGAACAGGCGACGCTTTCCGCGCTGGCCGCTTTCTACAACAGCGCGATCTATGACCGATGACCTTGTGGGATTTTAAGGCGGGGTTTTATGATCGTCTTCGTTTGCTTCCCCCGCTAAAAAATATCTATCTCGCCGAACTTGAAAACCTCACAACGCTCATTCCTCAACAATCTTTTCAAAAACAACTGGATCTGGGGACGGGGCCGGGCTTCACTTTCTCTAAGCTCCGGCGCGCTGAATGGTGCTGTATCAGCGACTTATCGCTGGATATGGTGAAGCAGGCGAAGGCCTCTGAAAAACGACCTGGCGCTTGTCTCAACGCAAATTCAGCTCTTCCATTTCGTGATACGAGCTTCGATTTTATTACAGCGGTAGGATTGCTTGAATATCTGAGCGATCCCACCGTGTTCTTCGATGAAACCTTCCGGATCGCTCGCCCAGACGGTTTCATGCTCTTCACGTCATCCCCGCGATCTTGGAAAACAGCATTGCGGCGACTCAGCGGGGAGAAAGTTCGGGGAATGGAAAAACAAGACGTTCAAAAAATGATCGAGCGTTGCGGCTGGGAAATTTGTGAAATGCAAGAAAGCTGGATGCAAATGCAATGGCTTGCCCGGAAAAACGGCGGGTGATATTGCCGGAATATGTCCATTTATTGTTTTGTTAATTTCCAAAACTGCTCTGTACGTTTGCCTTGTCGCCGTTAATTTCTCAATGCCCCAAACTTCTCTTTTATGAACCGTCGTCTTTTCTACGCTTGCATCTTTACACTCTTGACGCACGCGATTCTCCAGGCTGGGGGATGGAGCCGCAAACCGGGCGAATTGGCGCTCAAACTGTCCTGGTTCTCCCTCAACTCGGGCAAACGCTTTTCTACTGGCGGCGGTCTTGAGTCGAAGTGCATTCTGGAACAATCGCCTAATTGTTTTCGCGAGTCGCTGGACGGCGGCGTCAAAATTCCAATTTTCAGCGATATCCCCGGTACCACAAGTTCTCGAGCGCTTTTTCTCACCGCAAATTACGGCCTTTTCAACCGTCTGGAATTGGGCGTGCAGATCGGCTTTTTTTCCAGTGACAATAATTTTCAGATTGACGTTCCCAGGGAAATCTCTACCGGCGCAAACGGGTTGAGCGATTTATACACGAATTTGAAGTATCAATATCTTTCCAGGAGCGGGCTTGCGGCTTCTGTTGCTGGCGGATTCATTGCGCCGACAGGGCATTTTGAACGCAGCGCATTTGGCGTTTCACTGGGACAAGGCGGCTGGAGTTATGAAGTAACGCACGATTTGGGCTATTCTTTTTGGCCTTTGCCCGTTTATGCTAACGCTCAGGTTGGCTATCGGTGGCGTGGTGAAAATGAAGCATTTTTCAACTACGGCGACGAGGTTGTTTTTAATTTTGAAGCGGGCGTTCACGTGAGTTCACGCCTGCTTTTTAAATTGGCGCTGCACGGATTGAATGCCGGCAATGATCGGCAGTCTCTCGGCATCGGCTTGGCCAATACGCCGGGCCGTAAAATATCTTTTCTTTCGCCGACGGTTTTTGTGAAAGTTAAAAAATTTGAAATAGAAGCCGGGGTGGAACATGCGGTCTCAGGACGAAACTACGTGACCGGAACAAAGCTGAATCTGGGGATTGGAAGGCTCTTTAATTTGAAATAACTGGTGTTTTGGAAATTTCTCAAAGAGCATCAGAGAAACGTCGCTTTCACGTCATTCCCGCGCAGGCGGGAATCCAAGGGCTGTGCGCGATTGACTGGATTCCCGCCTGCGCGGGAATGACTTTAATGAGAGTGTCTACGGGGCGTCACTGCTGTCGCGTAACATTAGAAAATAACCAAACGCCGCCTCCAGAACGTTTTGTGAAGGAGTTGTTGTTATGAAAAAAACGCTGCGATTCATTTTGTGTCTGCTCTTGCCGCCTCTTTCCTTGGCGCAAGCCCAGATTACTTACCCGATTTCTCTGCAAACGATTGCGGACGGCGCCGTGTTGGGTTGCGGCGGCGGGCTGGATTGCATCCCTTCCATTCAATACCCGGAAATGCAAGACCCCGATACGGATGTTTTAAGGTTTTTGCAAGATGAAGATTTGGTGATCGGCATAGAAATCGAAGACGAGACGCGCGCCTATCCGCTGCGATCATTGTGGTTTCACGAAATTGTAAACGATCGTATCAATAACACCTATTTCGCCATCTGCTATTGCCCGCTGACGCGCACGGCGATTGCCGTCAGCACCAAGCAGGGAGAGGCCGTGGTTGAACTCGGTGTGTCCGGATTTTTGTTCAATAACAATTTGATCATGTATGATCGTTCCAATTGGCCGAACAGTTCATTTTATCCACAAATGTATTTTACCGGGATCAACGGGCCCGATTTTGACATCCAGCTCGACCTTCTGCCTGTCACGATGATGACCTGGAAAATTTGGCGCACACTCAACCCAAACACCCTGGTTATCGATGAAAGGTGGTACGAAACGGCGTTTTACCCTTACGGCGGATATCGCACGAATCACAATGATTTTGTCTTCCCGCAGGAAGTCGATCCCCGCAGATTATCCAAAGAAATTGTATTTGGCTACACCTCGAAAAACTTCAAGGCAAAAGCGTATCCGTTTGCCGACTTCAGAGCGCGCGAAGCGATTAACGATGAGTTTGACGGTGAAAGCCTGCTCTTCGTTTTGCAGCAGGACGGCCATTTCTCCGCCGCTTTCGACAGAACGAGCATTGAAGGATTTGATACTTTGGATTTCGATCTCATAGAAGACGGCGATATGTTCACATTCATGAAAGACCGCGAAACAGAATCGATCTGGCGTATAGACGGCAAAGCTGTGAGCGGGCCGTTGGCGGGCCAAAGACTTCGGCAGGTTGAGCGCGCTTATACCGGATATTGGTTTGCTTGGGGCGCTTATTTTGCGCCGGTCACTTTGTACGATGGCCGCGTTTCAACCGGAAACGAAGAAGATTTCGTGCCAGTCAGATTTGAATTGTTGCAGAACTATCCGAACCCGTTCAATCCTTCAACGGTCGTTACGTACGATCTCCCGGAACTTGCGGACGTCAAGGTTGAGGTGTTTACCGTGCTGGGCGAACTGGTCGAAATTCTGGTTGAAGAACGACAGGGGCAGGGGCGCTATCAGGTGGAATGGGACGCTTCAGGGCAGGCGGGCGGAACCTACATTCTGCGCATTACAGCCGGTGCATTTCAGAAATCTAGAAAAATGTTGTTGGTTAGGTGAAAACGGAAATTTTTGTGAATTTATCGTTCTCAACAACTCAAGAGAACGCAAAGGACAAGGCAAAAAAACGGATGCAACGATCTGAAAAAATGCCAAAACAAACCGATTTCTTACTTGACTTTGAATGTCGTCGAAGCTGTCCAAAAACATCGATTTGTATGTTATTCCCATGCAGACGGGAATCTATAAATCGTCGTTTTTCCTGGATTCCCGCCTGCGCGGGAATGACGTAAAACAGACTTTTTTGTGTTTTTGAACAGCCCCACTGCCTGAAAAAAATCCAAGACGGCTGGTTTTCAACCTGAGGCAAGCAGTTGGGCTGCAAGAACTGAATTCTTTGCGCATGCCAGAGCGGTGGTGCGTGAAGAAACACTTTCCTGCACAACAAGCCAAAATCGGAAATAGCGTTTCAAAATTCGTAACGATACTGCATCCAGCGAGATTTTTACTAAATGCTCACCTTTGCCCGCCGATTGTACCGCTGCATTCCTGTCTGGGCAATCGTCACAATCATTGTTTTTCCATTGCGCCTTTTCTTTGCAAGCTTGCCTGCACCTGGACGGGATGAAGCGGCCTATTTCTATTGGGCGCATCATTTTGAACCGGCTTATGCGCCGTTAATGCAATTCATTCTCCGCTTGTTTGGTTTTTTGCCGCTGCCCGATCTAACCGCTATCCGCGCCCCTTCAATTCTGCTCGGAATTATTGTCCTGTTTTTGTTTGACAGAATTCTGCAATTGCGCGGAGCCATGCGACCGGTGCGCTTTATTGCTGTGCTTTGCCTCGGTTTAACTGCGTGGCAAACTTACGCCGGAGTTGTTGTCCATCCTGACAATTACCAGTTTGTTGCACTGCTGCTTTTCGTGCTCGCCGTCTTAAAAAAACAATACTTTTGGAGCGCCGTCGCGGCGGGACTTTGCGTTCTTGCAAAACCCTCCGGCCTGATCGTGTTGGGCGTTGCGCTGATCTTTTTTGCAAGCGCGTCTTTCAGCCCCCGGCAAAAAATGCTCTATTTTGTGACCGCGTGCGGGATCGCCTTGCCCGCCCTTTTATCGATGCATCTGGAGATGGTGCAAGCCGTCTCGGAATATGGCAAGATAAACGCCGAAGCTTCTCTTGGAGAAACAATCATCTGGAGCATTACGCCGACGTTGTTTTTTGGCGGGCCGCTTTTACTTTTTGGTGCATTGCAAGGCGCTCGGGAGCAATTTTCTACAGGCGCAGGTTTTAAAAAACAAATGGAAGAGGGCAACGTCGCCTTTTGGCTGGGGCTCGCTTTTATCATTGTTTTTTGCGGAGCCGCCGTCTTTCGCGGGCAAATTAAGGAAAACTGGATTTTGCCTGGATTCATTCTGCTTTGGCCCGTTTCAAAGTTGCGGATAAAAAGCATTTACCTTGCCAGCGGATTGGCGCTCACTCTGATCCCCGCGTTCATTGTGATCGCTTCGCTGCGCTTCCCAAGCGTTTCCGATAATCTGGCACAAGTTTTTTCAGGGCTGTCGCGCACATACGAGATCAAGTCTGGTGCTCGAGAAGCGCGTTACTCGGAAGTAAATTCATGGCAAAGTCGTTTACGTGAATTCCAAGCCATCGACGACTTTTCCGAACGGGCGCTTAGTGCATGGCACAAAATTGACGGGGGCCTTCCGCGCCTCATCATTTCCGACGACTATGGCTTGGCGGCGCAATTAGCTTTTTCCTGGAAGAAATCGAACCCGCAAATAGTTATCCCCGGAGACGGTATTTTTTTCCGGACTACGCCGCCTGCAACGACAGACAATTTGGCGCGATCCCCGCTTATTCTTGCTGTGCACAAGTCGCCTCTTGAAATTTGGGGGCGTTTACAAAATGTCCGGATAATCGGCCAGGTTCGTCACCCGGCAACGAACGGTTTTATAACTTTAGCGACTTGTTCGCGAGAATTGTTACCGAGTCAATTTGCTCGCGGCGAATAACCATTCAAATTCATTAGTAATCGGATCGATAGATGCGAAATTTTATTCAACTTATGACCGTGATATTGCTAGCGATGCAAGCAAACCTTGGTTTTTCAATGAACTGTGAAAACCATCAAGATGCACTGGAGGAAATACACAACGCGTTTGACGCCTTGCTGAAAAAATATGTAACCGGCGCCGGAGTGAAATATTCGGCTTGGCGGAACAATGATGCTGACATGGACAAACTACAAAAATACGTGGCGTTTCTCGAAACGCAAAACCCCGAGTGTTGGTCACGAGACGATGGATTAGCCTACTGGATTAATCTCTATAACGCCGCGACTGTCCGCCTAATCCTGCAGAACTACCCGGTCAAAAGCATCAAGGATTTGGGTAATTTTATCAAAACGCCGTGGAAGAAGAGGATCGTTTCTGTTGCGGGAAGAGAGCTGACTCTGGATCAAATCGAAAACAAAATCATTCGCCCGCAGTTTGAAGATGCGCGCATTCATTTCGCACTCAATTGCGCCTCAATTGGCTGCCCGCCGCTTGCACCATTCGCTTTTCGCGCCGACTCACTCGAACTGCTATTGGAAGCGGTTACGAAGAATGCGCTTTCCGATGAGAAATATGTAAAAGTTGAAAAAGATATTGTGCGCGTCACGAAGATATTCGATTGGTATGAGGAAGATTTTGTTAAAGAATCCGGATCTGTCCGCGATTTTCTCGCACACTACCTGCCCGAACAAAAGCACATTTTTCTAAACAAAAATGTGAGGATTGAAAACCTGAGTTATAGCTGGAAGCTTAATCAAGCCGGGGATCAACCGTGAGTTGAAAATTGAGTCCGTTGCGCGCTGGCTATGATTTTTCGCTCTCAAAATGTTTGAGCAGGCTGTCGCGGTAGGTGCGCGTTAGGGTGAGTTCTTTCCCCGTATGCATTTTAATGACGTAGTCGCCGTGCAGGTCGGTCTGCAATTTTTGGATGCGATCAATGTTGACGATCTGTGAGCGATGGATGCGCACGAATTGCTCCGGGTCGAGTTTTTCGGTCAGGCTGGTCATTGTCTCGCGCAGCAAGTGCGTCTTCTTGCCGGTGTAAAGCGTTACATAATTTCCCGCCGCTTCAATCCAATCAATTTCATCGGTTTTGAGAAAATAAATATTGCCGCTCGCCTTAATCATCAAGCGTTGCAAATACTTAGGTTTTTCCTTGAGGTGGGACAAAAGCAAGTTGAGCTTGGCGTTGATTTCTTCAGAGCTTTCGTCGCGAAACTGGCTGCGCACGCGATTGAGCGTTTTTTGAAGGCGTTCATGATCGAAAGGTTTGAGCAAGTAATCGAGCGCGTGGAGTTCGAAGGCTCGTAAAGCGAATTGATCAAATGCGGTGACAAAAACAATGGCCGGCCGTTCATCTTCGCCGAGGGTTTCGAGCGTTTGAAAACCGTCCATTTCCGGCATTTGAATATCAAGAAACATGAGGTCGGGCTTCTGCGCTCGAATTAATTCAATTGCTTCCTTGCCGTTGCCCGCATCGCCGACAATTTCAAAATCAGGCTCGTCCTGGAGCAGAGTGTGAAGTTTTTTGCGCGCGAAAGGTTCGTCGTCAACAACCAATGTGCGGATGGTTTTCATCAAACTCCCTTTAAAATATCAACTGTTGTGCGGATTTTGGAACGCTTGTTTGACGATCCATGCCTGCGCGTCTCGATGTAGCTTTTGGACAGCCTCCGCCGGATTCAACCAAACGAGTTGGTGATCGTCTTCTATGACGCCGCCGACAAATTTTTCGAAGCGAATTTCATAATAATGCCCGTGCGTTTTGAAAAATTTATCTGAAAAGATCGACTGGAAATATTCAAGCGCTTCTCCGATTTTACCTTGTAGCGAAATTTCGAATCCGCATTCTTCAATCACTTCACGGCGCAGCGCCTGCTCCGGGGATTTCTGTGGATCGATGCCGCCGCCGGGTAAAAAGCCGTTGCCGGAACCGTTGAAAACCACGCCAATCCGACCTCGCTCATCGAATCCAACGCCGTAAGCGCCGGGGCGTTCACGGTAGGTTTGTCCTTCGTCTCTTTTACCAAATCGCGGAATATTGTTCATCGTGTTTTTGAAGGCGCTTTAGTTTATTGTAACATGTCCAACACGAATGGAGGAAACCCGCCTGCCTATTTCGGAATTTCGATCAAATCAGCGATTGCCGGATACGCTCTTCGAAAATGCTTGTCATTAAAGGTCAACAATTTATCAACGCCCGCTTTTAAAGCGGCTTGCCCGATCAAGGCGTCGTAGACAGCTCCGCCTTGGATACTGTTTTCTGCTTCAGTCCGAAGTACTGTCAAATAATCTTCCTTGCTCAGTTCTACAATTTCAAAATGGGGAAGAATATTTTGAGTAATTAATCTTTCCTCCTGCGTAGGCGATATTTTAGGGAAAACAGGCAGGCTGGTTAACGAAGAGTAAAGTTCGGCGAGCGAGTGGGCGCAGAAAATACCGGAAATAGAACTGTCAAAAATTTTTTTCAACCACGGAAACGCTCTTTTGTGGTGTGGATGCACTTCAACTAAAGCTGCGACGGCAACGTTTGTATCGAACAGCGCCTTCATTAAAAATCTTTGATAATATTTGATATACGCTCTTTTCGATCTTTGACGACTTCGTCGAGGATATCTCCCGCGGAAAGCGGGCGAACGACAAGCACGCCGTCTTTTTCAACCAGTTTCGGTTCTTGAGGGATTGGCTGTAAAACGATATTGTCGTCTTTGACTTCCAACATTAAGGTCGTTCCCGGAACTATTCGGAGAGCGTTCAGCAATTCGGGAGCAATGACAACGCGCCCCTTTTTGTCAAGTTTTGAAGTGAATTGGGCCATCTTGCGATCTCTTTGTTGTAATTTTATTGCGATCAAGCTACAAAAATGATCAACGGCTTTCAAGGGGAAATAGATTATTAAGGGGGGGAGAATTTATGAACATAAAGCAAGAAAACCCCGAAGACGCTCCGCAATTTCCCTGCTTGCCGCCCATCAACAAGCAGGGAAAATGCAAGACTCATTAAACTGATTTTTTACCGTTTTTCATGCGCACGGCGAAGACGATTAGCAATTCGACCACGAGCACGAAGAAGCCAAGCTTCATCATTGGCAGCATGGCGGATTGCTTTTGCAATGGCTCAAGGTAGATGTAATACCAGGACGACATGCCGCGCTTGTTGCCGCGCTCTTCGTTGAAACCGTCCCAGGTTGAAAAAGCTATCGGGATGAATTTCCCTTCGTCAAATGTCATGCGATCTTCCCCGTTTTGGCGGCTGCGCTTGAAAATCGCCGTCCACTGACCTTGATCATAGTTTGTCCAGACGGACAGCGCCGTGTCGACGGAATCAAGCTCCACATTTTCGCTGCCTTTGCCGATCCATGTTTGCGCTTCGCCGGTCGCGAGATCGCTGAACCAGAGATCAGCCGGCGTGCGGCGGTCGCCAAAAATGAGGTAAGGGATGGCTCCGGACGAGGTGCGCGGAAACTGAATCGCAACGGCGTCCGAGAAAGAATTGGGGTCTTGCGTCGGGTCGGCGAAGGGATCGTCTTCCGCGAAAGGATCTTCTTCCTCAGCGAACGGATCGGCCTCATCGGCAAAGGGATCTTCTTCGACTTCTTCCGCAAAAGGATCAGCGTCTTCGGCGAACGGATCATCGGATTCAGCTTCAGCGCCCGTGCTCGGCTCAAAACGCGGAACTTCCAATGCAGGATTGTTTTGACCGCCCTGCTCCGCACTCATATCGTTCCACTTCAAGCGAATCGCAATGTCGTTCTCGTTATGCACGGCGGTGACTTCAATGCCGCTGGCGCCGGGATAGAATTCGCGGCCGGGCTCAATGACCTGTCCGAAAATCGAAAAATACGTCATTTCCACGCCTGAGAACAACGAATCGCCCAAAGCAAGATCGATGTCGCCGACATACGGTTTTGAGGTGACGAGCGTTCCGTAATCCGGCTCGTCGCGTGAAAGCGAGTAAACATAATCAACGAGGCGCCACTGATCTTCCGGCGTGATCAAACCGTCGTACGATGGCATCGGCGTTCCGTTCATGCCGGTCAGGAAAGTGCGATAAATGTCTTCCCGTGTGCTGCCGCCGCGAAAAGTCCAGCGCTTGGTCATGTCCGCCGGACGAATGTGGTCGCCCCAGTCGTCGGAGATGCCGGTTGCCGTAGCGCCGTCACTCCGTCCAAAGTTGCCGTGACACGCGATACACTCGTTCGCTTCAAAAACCGCCCGTCCCGCCAGCGCCGATTCTTCGCTATACGCAGGCGCGTTGGTCAAATCCGATTCTTGCGGAATGTACTCAGGATCCGCGAAAGCGTCCGAGAATGTCTTGATGTAATACATCAGATTGGTGATTTGCTGATCGGACAAATCCGGCCAGGGCGGCATCCCGGTGTAAGGCATGCCTTTGCGGATAATGTCTTTCAAATCCTGATCCGTCGGCAGTTCGCCGGTTTTGGTTGTGCGAATTTTATAGGTGCCGCGGGTAAAGTCGCGCGGTTTGGGCTTGAAGTAGTCCCCGGCCACGCCCTTGCCGTCGCCGTTGATCCCGTGACATTGCGCGCATTTTTCGTCGTAGAGAATTTTACCGGCCTGGCGCTGCTCTTCCGTGCCCAGGTCGGGCTGCTGTGCTTGGGCCAGAGAAAAACCGGCGAAAATTGAGGCGATGAGTATAGCTTGCTTTTTCATTAGTGCATCTCCTCCCGCGCTCTCGGTACCTGATTGGTGTATTCATAGAGAAACAAAATCACGTCCCAGATTTCCTCCTCAGTCAGAAATTTTTCCCAGGCGGGCATCGCGGAAAGCCACGGCGTCGCTTCATCCGGAAGTCCCGGCCCGCCTTTGGCAATGCGCCAGACAAGATAGGATTCCTGCAGCATGGCAATGGTCGTCGGGTCGGCGAAGTTCGCCGGGAGCGGATCGAGCGCATGGGCGAAATTGCCTTTGCCTTTCATGTCGTCGCCGTGACAGTACACGCAATTTTGAAAATAAACGCGACGGCCGTTGGCGAGGTGTGCGGCGAAGCTGTCGGCGTTGGTCGTCTCAAACGCGCGATAAGGATTTTCCACGTTGACCAGATCAATGGGCTTGCCGAGAAATGTAATCTGCTGCGGCGGCGGCGGGTGGATCGTTCGACCGGAACCGGGGGCCGTAACAGGTTTGTTCATGTCCGAATAAACTTTCCACGCCGAAAGCATGGGGATCAGCAAAACGACGACAATGAGCGGCACTTTGTATTTATCATTACTGATAAAATTGACCACCGTGTTTTTGGCGTTTTCCATATCTTCGGAATTCGCCGAAAGCTGCGTGAGCAAAACGATGGTGACGATGCCCATGAACATAAAGACCAGAGATCCGGGCAGCGCCTCAATGCCATAGCTCAGGAAGATGTAACACGCCACCCACCAAATGCCCATCCAGGCCAGTGCGTTCGGCTTCAAAAAACGCAGCGCGATCATCGCGCCGACAATGGCTAAAACGACGAGTAGATTCATTCTTGATCTCCTTTCCTCGTGGACAGAAAATCAACCAAAAGCTTCATGTTTTCGGGAGTCAGCTTGTCATAAAAACCAAGCGTCGTGAGCGTGGTTTTCATTTGTCCGGCAAACGCTTCGAAACCTTCCGTCACGACGGCGTCCGGCTCCATGATGTTTGCTTCAATTTCTTCCGGCGTCATGCGCGCGCCAACGTCGTAAAGGGTCGGCCCAAGCATTCTGTCCGGCGTATCGAGCGCATGGCAGGTCGCACAGCCCGAATTGGCAAAGAATTCGCGCGCCGCCACTTCCTCGGCGGACATGGATTCGTCGACCACGATGGTCGGTCCTGATTGACCCTGCCATTTCAATTCCGTGTCCATCGTTATCGTCGGCGTGCCGCCTTTGGATTGCAAGTAAGCGATGATGGTCAGCACTTCGGGATCGGTTAAGCCAATCAGGTTTGCCGGGGTCATGCCGGGAAGGAAGTTTTCGACGATGTAGGTGTTCGGCTCATAGATCGATTCAGCGAGGTATTCAATGTCGCTCATGCCCTCGACCTGCGTCCCGGCTCGTGCGCCAATGCCGTCTAAGACGGGGGCGCGGTCGGCGAAAGCGTGGCAGGTCATGCACGTGCCTTTTTCGTTAAAAACCTGCTCGCCGATGGTCACCATTTCATCGGTAGTCAAATCCGGGCTGATTTCGATATCCTGCGGCGGCAGGGTGAGTTTTTGCGGCGGAATTTCATTGCCGACATAACGATAAAACAGCGTCACGAGTATTGTGAAGCCGAAAACGGAAAGCATATTTTTCATGATCCGGCCTCCACGGGTTTGGGCTGCCAATCCTTCTTCGTCGTGAGTCCGGCGAGCCAGAAGACGAAGGCGATGAAGCAGAAAAAGATGATCACGGTCACAGAAACGACGTCAGCAGCGAAGCCCAGCGTCGGTGTGTAAGCGTCGGGCGAGGTGTCTTTCATTACGCGGTAGACGTGCCAGTGCTGACGCATCCCGGCGCGAACGTAGCCCATCAAGCCCATGAGCCAGGTAAATGTGATGGCGAGGAAAAACAGCGTGTATTGCGCCCTCGCCGGCATTTTTCCCCATTTTATCTTCCCTTGTATTTTGGCGTTTTTGAAAAGATAAACGTCGATCACTGTTACTGCGACCATCGCGAAGAGTACCGCAAGCACTTGATAAACCGATTCGCCGATGCGCACCGTTGTCGGGACGAAATAGCCGCGCACGCCGAGATAGACGACGTAAAGAATGACGGCGGCGAAAATGCCAAACTGCACCCGGTTGCCGGTTTTGGCCCAGGCAACGGTCGGCGTCTTGTTGCCGCGCCGGTAGAGCAGGAAGCTGATGTATGTTGTTAAAATTAAAATGTTTACCGCCGTGTTTTTAGCGGCCATGACCCCTAGCACGCCAAGAACCGGGTGATGCGACCCGCCCATCGATCGCGCTTCCTCCGCCGTGGCTTGCAGCGAGTGCGGCGTCGCCCAAACGATAAAACACACAGCGACGCTGGCCAGCAAGTACTTAATAAATCGCCGGTAGCGTTCAGCTCCCGGTATTCGCTCCATGCCCAGCCAGAGATAATAATTCGCCCCCAAAAACAGATTTCCGATCAGCACCGCTTGCACGATGAACAGCCATGAGAACGTCCCGCCCATCAACGTAATCCCGAGGCTCTGGTCATAGGCGTAAATTTCGCGCCCTAAATAATAACCTGCAAAAGGCAGCGGCAAAAAGGCGCTGATGGCGACGAAGTTGCCGATGTAACCCATCCAGTCGTAGTGCGCGCGCTCCTCGTCGGTCTTGGCGCCGAGAAACTTGAACGCGCCGTAAGCCGCCGCAATCGAGCCGCCGAAGGCCGCGTTGGCGATAATCCGGTGAATATTGATCGGCATCCACAAAAAGTTGTTGATCGCATCCCAGGTGCTGACCAAAGCGCCGGTCTCGGTAATGCCGTTCGGCGAGTTCATAAACGTCAGCCAGGCGTTGGCGATAAACATGATCGCCGTACCGACGACGTTGAGCATGACGCCGAGGAACAAATGCACTTTTGGCGAGAACTTGCCCCAGCCGTAATAATAGGCGTAGAGAAAACCGGCCTCCGCGAAAAAGAGCAGGACGTAGGGCAAGAACGTCCAGCTAAAAACACTGGCGAGATAGCCGGTCAATCGCGGATAAAAGATGATGAGACCAAAGGTGAGAACCGCGCCGAGCGTAGCGGTGAGAGAGAAGGAAACGGACAAAAGCTTGGTGAATTCGTAGGCCAGCTTGTCGAACTTCTTATCGCCGGTTTTATAGCCGATAAATTCGATGATGATGGCGAACATTGGCACGGCCAGCACAAACGCGGCGAACATCAGGTGTAATTCGGCCACGATCCACATAAACACCCGACTGCCGATCCACGGGAATTGACGGTATTCGACCTCGCCTGCCTGCTCCGGCGTAACGACGTCGCCGCCGAATGCGTCCGTCGTGACCGGGGCGTCCGCGGTCGGGTTAATCGCGTCCCAGAATTGGAGCCCCAGCTTCAGCACACCGTAGGCGACCAACACGAAAATGATGGTCGTGGCGATGTTCATCGCTGAGAATCCGCCGCCGGACAACTTTTTGGGTACTCTTTCCACCGATTCAGCCTCTCCCTTGAAGTGAGTTGTCAGTAGACTTAAATAACTGATGTTACGCGATCCGTCCCGAAACATACTCTCCATGTCATTCCCGCGGAGGCGGGAATCCAGAGGTTTGCGCGATTTCCTGGATTCCCGCCTCCGCGGGAATGACGTTCAGAACCTGTCTCTTATACACATCTGACGCTGCCGACGAGCTTCTTGGTGT
>CAXHAT010000050.1:0-43160 GCA_964014485.1 uncultured Deferribacteres bacterium | reverse complement strand
GCGTGTTGGCTTCGCCGAGGCGATCACCGACGGCGCGAAAAAGCGCGAGGGCCGCATTGTGCGCTTCCAGCGACGCATTCCAACGGTTTTGATAATAGAGGTATTTTCCTCGCCGGTGTTGAATATCGGCGTGCGTCGCCCGCCGCAGCAAGGGCCCCGCGTCTTTGCCAACGCCAATCAATTGCCCCCACCGTTCCCGCCGCCAGTTGCCCTGCGCGTCGTCCACCGCCTCTTGCCAAACGCCGTGAGCCTGGTCTTCCTCCAGCACAAAATTGTAGTACATGGCGTCAAGTTGGCCGTTTTCGCCGCGGGTGCGTTCCTCGGCGTAGGCTTTGGCGCGTTGGTAAAAGTCGCGCAGGGTTTCCGGGCGGCGTTCACTCTGGCGGCGGTGCTGCATGTGGCGGATCAGGTCGTGGCAGCGGAAGCGCCCGGCGTCGCGCAGGACAAAACTCATGCGTTCAAGGCGGCGGAACTGCGGTTCGTCGAGCTTAATTTCAAAGGGTTCGAGCAATCGGCTCAGGCTGTCGTGGTTAAACCCGCGCAGAAGGGCGGCCCATTGCGCGGCCTGCTGCAAGGCCTTCGGCAGGCGCTCCATCACGTGCGCAAACAGCCATTCGTCCGCTTCCTTTTTTGCCAAAATCGCCTTTTCAATTTCGTGAGCTTGCAAGCGTCCCGCCTGCGCCTCTTGCCCGGCCATTTCCACCAACAAAGGGTGGCCGCCGGTAAAACGCTGGATGGCGTCGGTGAGTTTTTGTTCTTCAACCCGGTGCTTTTGCAGCAGGGCGCGGGTTTCCTCGGGCAAAAATCCCGGCACGGCGGCGGGAGTGATCGTTTTGAGCGCGTCGGATTCCAGCGCGTCTTGCGAGGCGAGCACGACGCGTATTTCCGGTTTATCAAGCCAGAGGTTTTCAAAAACGCGATCCCAGAGCCAGCCGGAGAGGGCGGCGTTGCCGGAGCGCTGCATCATTTCGTAGGTGTCAAAAAAGAAAACCATGCGCTCGTCGGGCAGGTCGGCGGCGCATTCCAGCAGTACGTCGGCGAGGCGGTGGTAGGCGACGTCTTCAATTTCGAGCATAACACGGGCGTTCTGCGCCACATTTTCAATTCGCCCGCTCCCCTCAGCGTGAATATTTTGTGTAATTTGTGCGCGCCGGTTGGCAAGATCGCTTTGCACGGCTCTGCGCTGTTTTTCAAAGGCGCGCCAGTTCTTGTCCTTCAAAAACGGGCGCAATTCCGCGCCAAGTCGGGCGGCCAGCGCGAAGGGGTCGCCGTGCAAAATCGGGGAGTGCAGATCGATGAGCACAAAGGGAATCTTCTGCGGCTTGCAGTGAAATTCCGCGAGATAATTGAGCAGGAAAGACTTGCCGTGGCCGCTGGCGCCAATATAGGCCATGAGCCAGGCCTCGTTTTGCGTCCACATGGCGTCGAAGGCCGCGCGCTGACTTTTCCGCCCGACAAAGTAGCTCAGGCGTTCGCGGTAAACGTCGCTGATCGGCGGTCGGGTTTCAATCGTTTGATCGGGCATTTTGCCGCGCCCCCTTGATTTTGCCGCCGTCGGCTTTCATGTTCTGGCGGATGTTTTCGCCCTCGGCGTCCTGCGCGGCGTCGTCAATTTCGCCGTCGTTGGTCGCGGTCATGTCTTGCGCGATTCCGGCGGGCGGTTCGTCTTCCGCATCGTCTTTTTTCACGTCGAATTTCGCTGAGACGAACGGTGCGCCGAGGGTGATCCCGGCAAAATCGAATTTGCGGCGGAGCAGCCAGACGGCCAAGATGGCGAGGCCCACGGCAAGCGCGGCGAGCAGGATGATTTGCCAGAGCGGCAGATTGGAAAGCCAGTTCATAACATTCCCCGAGTTAAATGATGCGAATTTTGAGAATAACGATACGAAAATAATCTCAGGAGTGCAAAGCTTGCTTTGTCTCTCAAACGCCGAAAACACGGTCACGAGCATTGCGAAGCGTAGGGGATCCGGTCAAAGCCTGTCATGAAAAGCAAGGCAAGCCTTGCACTCCGGAAAAGGCATTGGAGTGCAAAGCTTGCTTTGCCTCTCAACTACTGAAAACACGGTCAAGAGCGTTGCGAAACGCGGGGCTCAGTCAAAGCCTGTCTTGAAAAGCAAGGCAAGCCTTGCACTCCGCTCTTGAGATTGTTTAAATAAAAATTATTTGACTTTGTCAAATTAAAACATGATCTTCGCACATAAATTTCAGCGAGGGCGTTTTATGACGATTCCATCACTACCTCAAAGCGTCGAAGCGTATCGGCGTTTCAATCGATTTTATACCAAGCAAATCGGTCTGCTGGGCAAGGGCTTGCTCAAAACGCGATTCCCGTTGACGCAAGCGCGCGTCTTGTATGAATTGGCGCAGCACAAAAAGACGACCGCGAAGGAACTGCTCCAGGAACTCAACCTTGACCCGGGCTATCTCAGCCGCGTTCTAACCGCTTTTGAGAAAGACGGCCTTTTGACCAAGACGCGCGCCGAAAACGATTCCCGGAAACGCGAGCTGTCATTGACTGATGAAGGCCGAAAAGCGTTTGCCGAGCTCAATGCGCGCTCCAAAAAAGAAGCCGAATCGATTTTGCACCGGCTTTCCGCCGAGAACAGAAAACGGCTCCTGCACGCCATGCAGACCATAGAAGACGTTCTGGCGGAATCGTCCAGATCGAAGCGTCCGTTTTTGCTGCGCCAGCACGAAACCGGCGATATTGGCTGGCTGATTTATCGGCACGGCGTGCTCTACGCCGAAGAGCAGGGTTACGACGAATCGTTCGAAGCGCTGGTGGCGAAAATTGCGGCGGCATTCGCCAACGACCACAATCCCAAGCGCGAGCGTTTCTGGGTGGCGGAGCTGGACGGCGAGCGCATCGGCTCGGTGATGATTGTCGATGCAGGCGAAAATGTGGCGCAGCTCAGGCTCATGCTCGTGGAGCCGAAAGCGCGCGGGTTGGGCGTGGGGAAACGACTGGTCGAGCAGTGCGTCACCTTTTCGCGGCGGGCGGGCTACAAAAAAATCAGGCTTTGGACGCAGAGCAATTTGCTTCCCGCCCGTCGGCTCTACGCTAACGCCGGCTTTGTGCTGGTGGAAGAGAATTCGGAGAGCCGCATTGGCGAAGCTGAATTCGGAGAAATTTGGGAATTGGATTTTAGCGCGCAAAAGCCGGAATTTTAAACCCGACGGAGAAATTATGGGAACGCTTTTTACAGAAAAAACTGCTGCGAATCGGATGGAAATCATCGCGCATTCGTTGGAAATGCAAACGGAGATTTACGGCGCCGTGGACGTTCCGCTGCTGCAAGACAAGCTTGTTCGCGAAGGCGCAAGAGACGTGCTGGACGTCGGTATTGGCGACGGCTCTTTTTTGATGAAACTCGCCGAAGCAACGCCGGAAATTCGCTATCTTGGCCTCGAGCAAAACGAAGAGTTGATCGCATTCGCAAAGCGGCGTTTTCAAAAAAAATACATGCCCAACGTCGCGCTGAAATGCGCCAATTTTGATTCCGGTTATACTCGGGTTCATGACGCAGTTTTAGCGCGCTTCACGTTGCAGCACGTCGATCAACCGGACGATTTTTTAGATGGCGTTCTAAAAGCGCTGAAGCCGGGCGGTGTTTTTCTCTGCCTTGAGCCGATTTACGATTATTACGATTGCGGCGAAGAAGACAAGGTCTGGCGAATGTTTCGGGAACGAATGCTCGCGGTGTACGCAAAATGGGGCAGTTTGCCAAACGTACCGAAATCAGCCGCGAAAATGTTTTCAAAGGCGGGATTTCGAGAAATCAACGTTTCCGTCAATTTGCTTTCTCCGGCGACGATAGGACGGGAGTCCTTTTCCCGCGCGGTCTCGATTACGGCGCGAACGCTGCATTTTACCTGCCCGGAAGTTTGGGATCAGGCGGCAGTTCAGGAAGTTGAAAACTGGCTCGCGGGGATGACGAGCGATCCCTACCTCGCCATCGCCCACATTCACGCCGAAAAGTAACTCATGTAACACACTCGCAAGTCATGCAGCGTATGGTTCAAGCATTGCTTTTACGGCATTTCCGCGGAGGCGCGAATCCAGGGATTGGACACCATTTTCTGGATTCCCGTCTCCACGAGAATGGCCACAACCAATGTTTCGGGGTTTGGGCGATTCATAACATGAATGAAGCATTAACGGCTATTCATTTTCGCCGTCAGACGAATTACCAGCAAGCTGTTGTTTTGCATTTTGTATTGAAAACGGAAGGCGCGATCCGCTGAAGCTTCTTGCCAGCGCGGCTTCAAAAGTTCCAATTTGTTGTGCGCTTGCAATGTCTCGTACTGCTCTTGCGAAATGCGTTTTGGACGCTGCATGTTGTGCCAGTAACCGTAAGGATTTGAATGCGTCTCGTCCACGAGAAAGGCTTCGACTTCATAGTTTTCAAACGGCAGCGATTCGACGGACAAATCGATGTTGACCGAGTCAATCGGCGTTTCGAGGCTTTTGTATTCGTCGAGATGGTAGAGCGCCAAAGTGACGGACTCCGCGCCGTTTTTTGTGCCGACGCCGTGAAGGAATTCACCGAATTGACTGCCGCTTTTCAACGCGATGCGCTCGTCGCCCAGATAACCAAGCGCTTCGAAGGCGTGATAAATCGGACGTTTAAAAATAACGCGTTCTTCGTTCAATTTTAGGTAGCTCGCCAAGCCGCCTTGCTCTTCAAAATACCGCGTCACTTGCTCGCCGGACCAGTAAACAAATTCCGCCGGTTTGTACGCCCCGCCCAACGCCGACTCGATAAAAAATCCCCCGGCAATCAATTTTGCAGCCCAGGCGGCGGCAAAACGGTTGTTGTTAAAAAAGACTTTCCGGCCGCTCATGCCGGTTTCGGTAATGAGGAAAGGCAGGTTTTCCATTGCTCCGCGAACACGCGCGTCGTCATGTTCAGCGGCAAAGCGCGCTTTCCATTTTATCTTGCCGACGAGGCCGTCTTTGCGCGTATCATTTGCGCTGCCGCCAACCAAACCGTAGGCGTGCGTCGAGATGAAATCAACCGGCGGCTTGGCGCCGTTCGCTTCGTCGTCCAAAAGCATCGCTTCGAGAAATTCTTTGACGTCACCGCCCGCCGTCACCGGCCCGCCCACGCGAATTGATGGACACGCTTTCTTCGCCGCCGCGGCGGTAATGCGATACAGGCGGTAGTACGCCTCCATGTCTCCCATGTGCGGATGTTTTGGATTCTGCTGCCAAAACAGGCTCAAATCCGGCTCGTTCCACACTTCGAAATACCACTGCTTAATTTCTTCTTCGCCGTAGCGTTCCTTAAAATGCAGCACGGTGCGATAGACCAATTCCGCCCACTTCCGCTCATCGCGCGGCGCAGAAATATTGCCCTTCCCCCAGCGTTGACGATAGTCGGGGAGAGATGCGAGCTTGTCGGGCATGAAGCCAAACTCGACGATGGGTTTCATGCCGCAATCCAAGATCGTGTCGAAAACCGTGTCGGCGATGGCCCAATTGAGCGCCAGGTTGCCTTGTTCGTCTTCGTGATAAATATTGCAGCCTTCGCCATAGGGCGGCTTGCCGTTGCTGTAGAGATTGTGCGCGCGAAAATAGCGAAATGTACCCGGATTTCGGCGGTTCGTCTCTTTCACCATTTGAAAGAATTCATAGCTTGGGGAAAAAATGAAGCCTTGCAGGTAAGACTCCGCTCCGAGATTCCCCCAGAAACGGTCAAATTTTCCCAGGCTTTGACCGGCGTCAAACACCAGCCGCCAATCGCGTTTGGCGCTGAACTTCGGCTTGGGGGCCGCCTGCTCACCGCCGCCGCTTTGGATATAGCCCTGCACTTTTTTTAACGGCTTGTAGAGAAAATCGTGCTGTTTGACAAAATTTTTAACGGCTTGTTTTTGCGTGATGACGGCAAATCCGCCGAGACTGCCGAGCAGAACAAATCCCCCAAGAATGTACATGAAGCGAGATCGTTTTTTGTTTTTCATAAAACCCTTCGGCCAAGTAATCCGAGCCGGGTTTTACATAAAACGAAAAGTCCGGTCGGCGTTCAATCCTTCATATTTGACCTCAATACTTACTCGCCAAATCGAACAATCGCATAAACGGGTTTTAATTGAAACGAGGGGCTGTAAAGGGCTGTCTCAAAATATAATATTTTCAAGGCGGCGCACAATATTTCGTAGGGGTTCAAGATTTTGAACCCCTACATATGGTATGCCTTTCATCCAGAGACCATGTTTTTGGGCGGCCCTCCTACGAATTGCTCGATTACTTCAGCAAGGTCAATTTGCGCGTCAAAACAAGTCCGCCCGCTTCCAATGTGTAAAGGTATTGCCCGGAAGACAGCGCTTTGCCAAGAGCGTTTTTGCCGTCCCAAACGACCGTGCGGCGTCCGGCGGGAGACGTACCGTCCACCAACGTCCTGACCCTGCGGCCCAGCAAGTCTGTGACGTACAATTTCACCTCCATCGTTTTTGGCACGCGGAAACGGATGGCGGTTTCCGGGTTGAAGGGGTTGGGATAATTCTGCTCAAGCGCGAAATCAGAAGGAACGATCTCTCCCGATTCGCCAACGCTGGTGACGGCGTCTTCAACTTCGGAAACGACCTGGAATTGGTCGATGATTTCGCCGTCGATGTTTTTGAAATAAAAATCCGCCAGACGTTCGTTACCGTCTTTGTTAAAGACGCCGAAAAGCACGCCGGACTTCGCGTCTTGGTCTTCAGTGTAAATACTCGCCCACCAGGCGCCGGATCTTTTTTGCTCGCGGATGCTCTTGCCGCCAAGCCCATTGACGAAAACAAACGTTTCGCCCATTGAAACGCGCAAAGTGTCGGAAGTGTCGATGACGCTTTGATCTTCGATATTGCTCAACAAATGCGTCCTGCTGTAAGAATGCTCGTGTCCGGTGGCGATGATCGCGCCGCCCAATCGGGATTCGCGATACACGTCCCAACCTGCGTCGTCATCCTTGCCGCCGACTTGCATGTCTTTCATGTTTTTGTGCCAACTGGCGATGCTCCAGACCGACTTGTCCTGTGCGAGGACGTCGCGGACGTATTCCGCGTGATTTTTTCCCATCACGCCCGGGCCGACGAGGATGATTTGGAGACCGCGAAATTTTACTGATGAATTGACGCCAAGATCGCCGTCCCACGGCAGACCGATTCTATTGAGACGCGCTTCGAGTCTGGCTTGGTAGCCGTCGCCGCCGTCCCAGGCTTTTTCATCGTGGTTGCCGATTGAAACAAAGTACGGAAAGTTTGGTCCGAGCTTGTCGTTGATCATCTCTTCCCAGCCTTGCGGATCGTCGTCATAATCGAGATCGCCGCTATGAACGACAGCGTCCGCGCCTTCAGAAACGATGAGATCGAGCACGCGTTTCGAATCCTTGCTCGCACCTTGATCGCCGATAAAAGCGATTTTCAAATTGGTCGGGGTCTGACTGCCGGGCTGCGCTGAAGCAACGCCGGCGGCAAGTAAGATAAGGAATAAAAGTCTCGTGACGGATTGCGTAGAAAATGGGGATCGCATCCTTGCGCCTCCTGTTGTTCGTCCTGATTGATTGATGGGGAATTGCACTTTTGAAACGCCGCGTTCGAAAAACTTCTCTGAAATCGTCAGATTCGAAAGCAATTCCGAAAAGAATTACGAAAATTGTGGTTGGCGTTTCCGGAGATCGTTTTTGGCAAACAGCGTTCCGGCTGAAAACGAAATTTGAAATTGGAAAGGATTGACCAAAACCCAAGTCTTTGGAAGTAAGGTTTTGAGCTTACAAAGCAGTCTGTGAAATTTTTGCAAAGTTAAAGCAACGGGCGAAACGCAGCCAATCCCGTCATGGGACAATTACAACTTCGTTCGTTTCAAATTCGCGAAAAGAACGTTTTTAGAAGGCGTGACCGGCGTAGAGCAGGCGTAATGAAAAGAAAAAGGCGGGCGGAAAAACAAACTTGATCGCGTTCCAGGCGACAAGAATTCCGAGTAACGAAAATGTCGGGTTGTGCGACATATTGATAAATCTTAGCATGGTCTCTTCGCGCATAAACAGCCCGGCGACGGAGAATCCGTCGAGCGGCGGAACCGGGATGAGGTTAAAAACGAAAAGTAAAAGATTGAGCGCGAACATGATGCTCAGGAAAGTCGCAATCGCGGGGGAGCCGCTTTCAGTCGCGACGACAATCGTGGCAAAACTGCTGCGGATCGGCGGTTCAAAAACGTCAGCCGCCATACCGATTTTCATGATGGCCGCTGTAATAAGCACAATCGCCAAATTAGCCAGAGGCCCCGCCAAAGCCATCCATGCGGCGCGTTTTGGGTAGCGTTGCTGCCACATTGGGTCGAACGGCGCACTGGCCCAGCCCATCATCCACTGAAAATTGGTAAAGAAAAAGGTAAGGATCGGAACGACGATTGTCCCAACCGGCGAACGCTGCATGTGCGGAATCGGGTTGAGCGTCACTTGCCCGCCCAAGTAAGCCGTGTCATCGCCAAGTCTGTGCGCCGTGAATGCGTGCGCCGCCTCGTGGCACGTCAGTGAAAAAACAAAAACGACGTACCAGACAACGCCGAGTGCTAAACCGTCTAACCCCATGTTTCCTCCTGGTTTTTGTTAATGAAAGCCAGTCGTTGTTCAAAATTTTTCATATCAGTTGATGTTGCGCACTCTTGAAAATTTCTCAAGCAGCACCAGAGAAACGTCGCTTTTACGTCATTCCCGCGCAGGCGGGAATCCAGTCAATCGTGCGCAGCCCCTGGATTCCCGCCTGCGCGGGAATGACTTTAACAGGAGTTTCTTTGACTTCATAGCTGGCGCGTCACATCAAATATCAGTTAATCTCATCCACGTCAGCTTGGCCGGACATGCGTTTTCGCACGTGCGACCACGACATGCCGACCGCCAGAATACCGGCAATCGCAATAAGAATGGCGTAGGTCATCGTGCGGCGGCTGTCTTTGGGGATAAGACCGACATCAATAATCAGCCACAATAGCGTGCCGAAAAACGCTGCGGCGAGAATCAGCCCCCAAAATCCGAGCGAGAGCTTTGTCGCACGCAGAAAAACCGCCCAGCCGATCATGAGAATCACACCGGAAAAAACCATGATCGCTTCGATATTTTGCGTTTCAAGCGAGATGCGAAACCAGTGATAGTATGAGAATTTCCCGTCAGGATTGAACGTTAGTAAAACAAGTGCCATCGCGCCGAGAAACCGCACGATCATGCTCACCCAGTTGAAGTTGCCTTTTGCCATAATCGAATTCGTTTGAAAAATAATGTGAAAGTCTTTTGGACTGGCTCCGTCATTCACTACCTGACACTTTTTGTCTAGGCTTCTAAACTGGCGAACAAAGTCGGAATTGTCATGCTGAAAGCATCTTTTTTAATCCGACCCTTGAACTTTTGAGCATGATCTACACTGGACGATAACAAAGATTCCTTCAGAATGACAAAACCGGGACCTTGCAACGGTTCGAAAATGCTGTTTACAAAAAAGTGTCAGGTAGAGAGCTCCGTCACCGGTTTCTCCAGAAAAACGGGCGGCATTTTATGTAAATCTGCAATCGGAAGCAAATCTTTTTGCTGTCTATTCAGGCGATTTCCGCCGGCTAAGATCAAAAATGAAAATGAGTATTGAAACGGCCAAACCGGGAAAAATAGGTTCAATGTTTCCAAACGGCGTGACTGTCAAAAGCCCGGCGATCAACCAAATCAATGCTGTTAAACCGGAGAAGAGAATACTCCAAAACGCCGTCTTCCTTCTCAGGCGCCAGCGCCTGGAAAAGCTTGAAGCCAAAGGAACGAGCAATGCCGGCGTTGCAACGCTGCCGAATTGGTACCAGAGATCGATGACCGAATCGACGGTCAAGGCCAGGATAATGGAGAGCGTCAAAGAAACCGCCAGCCCGACAATAATTCTTCGTTGGTCTAAATCCTTCGCCACGCCATCCGATCCGTCATTCCCGCGCAGGCGGGAATCCATCGTATGAGCACGATCCCTGGATTCCCGCCTGCGCGGGAATGACAAAGCGTGAGGTGATGATGGAGTCAAGCGCTTTTTGTATTCAAGAAAAGCGCGGCCGAATTTCATTTTTCCCAAAATATCTCGCCCCAGCGTTACGGCCGAGACAAAGGAAAAACTGTCGAGCGTGGACATGATTGTCGCAAGCAAAGCAACGAGAAAAAAGCCGTGCGCCAAAGGAGGAAGAACAACCTCGGCTAATCCGGGAAACGCTTCAACCGGATTGGCAAGATCAGGCAAAAGAACCCGCGCGTACAGCCCGGTCGTCGTTGTCAAAAAGTCGAACAAAAACCAAAGGACAACCGAAATCAAAATGCCGCGCCGGGCGACGTTTTCCGTTTTCGCCGCAAAACAACGTTGATAAAAATTGGGGTCGACCAATGTACTCGCCGCGATGAAGTACCAAACGAGAATGTACTGCACCGAATTGCCGCCGTGCCAGGTCAGGTGTGACTCGGGCAGGTTTTCTACTAGAAATCCATAACCGCCGTGCTGAAAAACTGCATAGCCGACGACCAGCAGAAATCCGGCGAACATGAGCGCGAATTGCAAAACGTCTGTGCGCACAACGGCGTTCAAGCCGTCGCGATAAATGTATACAAAGGAAAATATGGCCGCAAAAACGACGGCAAGGGACAATGGGATTGGAAAAAACAAGGCGAGCAATACGCCGATCATCAGCAGGTAGGGCGCAGGCAGGGTGAGCAAAAAAAGAAACCCCGCGCCAGCGACGGCGGTGCGCTTGCCGTATGCCGCTTCAAGCTGGTCGGGAATAGTGAAATGCTCGGAACGGCGCGCTTTTTTGGCCAGAAAAAGCGCGAAAATAACGGCGAAAAGATAGTACGGAACGCCAAAAACCAGCCAATTTGAAACGCCGTAACGCCAGGTGAATTCTCCCACGCCGAGAATGCCGCCGTACCATGTTGAAACCAGTGAAGCGACAAAAGCGGGCATGGTCAATCTGCGCCCGGCGACGAGATAATCGCTCAAAGATTTCTTCGCTCGCTTACCCGCGCGAAGGCCGATGAAAAGGGTGGTTAAAAGATAGAGTCCGACAAGCCATTGCGCTTCCGGCGCCAAGTTCCCGCTCAGAAAGCAACTCCTTTAAAAGCTTGTCCCATCCAGGCGGCGATTTTTTCCAGGCAGCGCCGATCATGCTGGCGAAAGGCTTCGACCTGATGGCTGTCAATGTCAATTTCCCCGACGATTTTTTCGCCGACGTAGATCGGAACGACGATTTCCGATTTCGTCTCGATGCTGCAAGCCAGGTAGCGCGGATCGGCGTTAACGTCCGCGACGACAATCGTTTCTTCGTCGGCGACGGCGGCGCCGCAAATGCCGTGGCCGATGGGAATGCGCTCATGCGGCGTAGGCGCGCCGCGAAAATAATCGACGTAAAGTTCGTCACCGTCAACCATGTAAATTCCCGTCCAGTCGTACTTGGGAAAAGCGTCGTGCAGCGCGTCGACAACTTGTGTGTTGACTTTTTTAGCCGTGTCCGGCGATTGTTTTTGCAAATTTTTCAGCACGCCTGCGCCAACCAGCGCTTCAATGCCGTAAACGTAACTTTCCGCGCCGAAGCCGCTAATTTGGTCAAAGCAAACGTCTTTCAACATGGAAATTCGGCGGAATTCTTCGCGCTTGGCAATATCGGAAAGGTGGACTTCAACAACGGGAATTTCTAGAGCGGCGATGGCGTCACGAATGGCAATGCTGTAATGCGTGAACGCGGCGGGATTGATCACAATTCCGTCGAATTCACCGTCCGCAGCCTGGATTTTGTCGATGACTATGCCTTCGTGATTGGATTGCGAAAATTGCAGATCAAGCTTGTAGGGCTGTGTTTTTTCCCAAACAAAATGGTTGAGTTCGTCCAAAGTCTGACGGCCGTAAATTTCCGGTTCACGAAGCCCCAGCAAGTTCAAATTTGGACCGTGAAGAACGAGAATTTTTTTCAAAGATTTTTCTCCAGAAGATTTTGCAGCGCCTTCGACGTCTCATCTTTGTCCCATCCGTCTTGGCAATCGAGAATCATGTCGGCGCGGTCATAAAATTGCGTGCGTTCCGCGAGCATTTTTCGAACGAATTCCGGCGCTTCACTGCGACGCAAATGCTTTAGCAACGGCCTGTTGTCGTATCTATGCAACTGCCGAAGAATTTGCTCCGGTGAACGTTTGATGTAGACGGTTTTGCCGGTATTTTTGAGCAGCGGCCAGACAGCCTCAATGGTTGGCGTTCCCCCGCCGAGCGCAACAACCAATTCTTCAACTTCGCTGATTTCACGCACCGTTTCGAGCTCAAGATCGCGAAAAAAGGCCTCGCCGTGTTGTTCAAAAATCTGATTGACCGACATGCTTTTTTCAGCGATGATCACTTGATCCGTGTCAATGAAAGTTCTGCCGATTCTGGACGCTAAAATTTGCCCTTGCCGGGATTTGCCACTCCCCATGAAGCCGACGAGATAGATGTTGCTGCGATAAATCATAGAAGCTCTGCTTCAGCTTTTTCCAACCATTCCAGGCACGCAGCGTCGTCCGAGTCCGTGCTTGGCGCTGAGCTAAACCATGCGTCAAGGATTTCCTTGGCGACTTGTTCAGAAACGGCGCGAAGGCTCATCGCCAAAACGTTAGCGTCGTTCCATTTTCTTGCGCCCCGTGCCGTTTCAGCATCCTGGCAGAGCGCGGCGCGAACGCCTTTGACTTTATTGGCCGCCAGGCTGATTCCCGTGCCTGTCCAGCAAAACAAAACCCCTTGATCGAATTTGCCGTCCGCTACGTCTTTCGCTGCGGCGACCGCCACTTTCGGCCACATTTTGATCTTGCCGTCCGTCAACGCGCCGTAGGCCGTGACTTCATGACCGCGCTTTTTCAGCTCATCGAGCACAACGTCGGTTAAGTGCGTTCTTTCATCGCTGCCGACTGCGATTTTCATGAGGTTTCTCCCTACATTTTACAACCAAAATGTAGACGCTGCTTTTTCGAAAAGCAAATGCAATCTTACCCCGTTTGATGATGGTGCGTTTTTCCTTGAACAGCAGTAAAAAGCGCATAATCTGGTAGTAGAGACGCGATGCATCGCGTCTCTACCAAAGCATACAATTTCACAATGATTCTGTCAGAGGAAAACATGACGCGCACCGAAGCCGAGCCCAAAATTCAAGAACTTCGCAAGCAGCTCAACTACCACAGCTATCGCTACCACGTGCTCGACGATCCGGAAATTCCAGACGTCTCTTATGATCGCATGTTTCGCGAATTGCAGGATTTGGAAGAACAATTCCCGGAACTGGTCACGCCCGATTCTCCCACGCAACGCGTCGGCGACGCTCCGGTGGAAGGCTTGCAACCGGTCGAGCATACTGTGCAAATGTTGAGTCTCGACAATGCGTTTAACGAAGAAGAAATGCGCGCATTCGACGAGCGTTTGCATCGACTTTTGGATATTGAAGAACCGTTCGAATACACCGTCGAAGTCAAAATGGACGGCCTGGCGGTAGAATTGGTTTATATCGACGGCGTTTTAAACGTTGGCTCGACGCGCGGCAACGGTTTGGTTGGAGAGGACGTTACGGCGAATTTGAAAACCATCAAATCAATCCCGCTGCGCTTGCGGGACGATGACGTTCCAACGCCGACAAGACTCGACGTTCGCGGGGAAGTTTACTATCCGACGGAAGCTTTTAAAAAACTGAACGTTGAGCGCGAAAAAGCCGGAGAACCGATTTTTGTCAATCCGCGCAACTCCGCCGCCGGAACGCTGCGCCAGCTCGATCCGCGCATCACCGCAAAACGGCCGCTGGAAATTTTTATTCATGGAATCGGCTTGATCGAAGGTCAGGATTTCCCGACGCTTTCCGCCGCCTACGAAGCTTTCAAATCATGGGGTCTGCGTATCAACCCGCGAACGCGCACTTGCACCGGCGTGGATGAAGTCATTGAAGCCTACAATGAATTTATGCGCATTCGCGAGACGCTGGCTTACGAAATTGATGGCGCAGTGGTCAAATTGAACGATTTGAATTTACAACGTCATGCCGGAATCCGTTCGCGCAGCCCGCGCTGGGCGATTGCGTTCAAATTTCCTGCGCATCAGGAGCAAACGCGGATCAACGACATTATTTCTCAGGTCGGCAGAACGGGTGCGATTACGCCGGTGGCGATTCTCGAACCGGTCAAAATCAGCGGCGTCGAGGTGCGGCGGGCGACCTTGCACAATCAGGACGAAATCGACCGAAAGGACGTTCGCATCGGCGACTGGGTGATCATTCAGCGCGCAGGGGACGTGATTCCAGAAGTGGTGAAAGTCATCGAATCGAAGCGCACGGGCGAGGAGGAAAAGTATGTTTTGCCGGAAAAATGCCCTGTTTGCGACACGCCGGTTGTACGGCCAGAAGGCGAGGCGGTCTCCCGCTGCGAAAATCAGTTCTGCCCGGCGCAAGTCAAGGAAGCAATCAAGCATTTCGCCAGCAAAGCCGCGATGAATATCGACGGTCTCGGCGATAAGCTCGTGGAGCAAATGTTGGAACGCGACTTAATCAAAACTTACGCCGATTTATACTTTTTAACCGTCCAACAAGTGGTGGATTTGGAGCGCATGGCGGAAAAATCGGCGACGAATCTGATCGAAGCCATCGACAAAACGCGCGACGCGCCCTTGCAACGATTTTTGTTCGCGCTGGGATTGCGGCACGTCGGCGAGCATGTGGCAAAAGTGCTGGCGGACAACTTCGGCACGATTGACGCACTAAAAGCGGCGACTGAAGAAGAATTGACCGCCGTGAATGAAGTCGGGCCGCAAGTCGCGCAGAGCGTGCAGCGTTTCTTCGCCGATGAAAACAACCTGACTCTGGTCGATAGGCTTCTGGAAGGCGGGGTTAAAATTCAGGAGATCGAGCCAAAAGCTGAAGCGACGGATCAGCGATTTGAAAACATGACGTTTGTGTTTACGGGCGCACTGGAAAAATTTACCCGCAGTGAAGCGGCGCAAATGGTGCAGGAACGGGGCGGACGCGCATCCGGGTCGGTCAGCAAAAAAACGTCATACGTCATTGCTGGCCCGGGCGCGGGATCGAAGTTGCGAAAAGCGGAAGAGCTTGAGGTGAAAGTGCTAAATGAAGACGAGTTTCTTGCGCTTATCAATGACAACGCGAGTTGACGGAATTGGTGTACCTGGTCGTTTGTTTCAGGTTTGAAAATTCTTCTTGAATGAAACAATGGAGAATCGTATAAAAACTAATGGAAACGTTAAAATTCGTTTGAAATACAGGAGAAACCCATGTCATATTTTTTAACAATCATCGTTGTGATGTTCGGCGTATCGTGCTCGCCGGAGACGGCAAAGGAAGGTGCTGTGGCGGAAGCAAGCATGGCGGAAGGCAAAGAAAAAGTCTATCTCACGGATTTCGATCTTCCTGAAAAAATTGAAGGGAAAAAAGAGATTGAAGTGACGCTGACGGGCAACCTCCCCAGCCCGGCCTATAAACTGGAAAAGATCGACGTAAAGGTGAGCGGCAAGACCATTAAAATTACGCCGTTGGCTTCTTTCAATCCGGATATCGTGGCGATCCAAATGCTGGTCAAGTTTGAAGAGAAATTTACCATTTCCGTTGAAAAATACGGCGTGTACCAGGTCAGATGCTTTGCCCGAGATAAGGTCATCGAGCAGGACGTCGAGTTCAAAACCGGCGGTTAATCGATGCGACGCATCCGCTACGCCGTAGCCGCCAGTCTCGACGGCTACATCGCCGGCCCGAACGGCGAATACGATTGGATTATCATGGATCCGGCCATTGATTTCGACGCTATTTTTGCGCAATTTGATACTTTGTTGATGGGTCGCAGGACGTTCGCGCCAATGGCGAATTCGGACCAGGATGATTCATTTAAAGGCAAAGAAATTGTCGTTGTCAGTCGCTCACTGCGTCAGGAAGGTTATCCGAAAGTCACCATTGTGAACGCCGATGCAGTGAAGACCGCTTCCGCACTTAAAGAAAAGGCAGGCAAGGACATTTGGCTGTTTGGCGGCGGATTGCTTTTTAAATCGCTCGCCGAAGCTGGTTTGGTCGATGCGGTCGAAGTCGCTGTGATTCCGATTTTGCTCGGCGGCGGTGTTCCGCTTTTCCCGCCGCCAGCCCCGCAAGTCAAGCTGGAATTGAAGGGACAAAAGACTTATCCGTCGGGAATCGTCAGCTTGGAATACGACGTCAAAAATTAAACATAAAAGCGTGTGAATGATGTCAGGCTATTCAAAAGTTCTTGTTGAAAAAGACGCTTTGACGAGTGTGCGGGAGAGCATCGATATCGGCAAACAAATTTTGCAAAAAAAACTGGAAGCCTATCGCTCGAAAGCCGCAAATTTTGAAAAATTGAATAATATGAGCACATCAAGCTTCATTGAAAAGTTTAATCGAGGGAAGCTCGGAGATAACAAAGTGTGGCTTCAGTGGGAGCATTATGCGATTGCGATTAAACTGCTGGAAAAGAAAATTACTGATACGAACGGTACTGTAGATCGAGGGTAGAATTATGTCGCAAAGCATTCTGGTTGACTTGGATATGCCAGCGGATTTAGAGCAGTTTAAATTGCCGGAAGCCGTCAATGAAAGATTACAATTTCTGTTAGATAAGCAAGAACAAGGTCAAAACTTATCTCAGTCTGAGAGACAAGAAGCCGAAGGGCTTGTAGATTTAGCCGATTTGCTCTCATTATTAAAGCTGCGTGCTCGTAAAGCTTCGCAAGCAAGTTCAAATTGACATGAGTTATATCCCGGCGCAAATGCGGCAAAGGGTTGTTGTGAGAGCCGAATCCCGTTGCGAATATTGCCGATTGTCACAAGCTAATCAGGAGGCGGCCTTTCATATTGACCATATAAAACCGAAGTCTGCGGGCGGTCAGACGATTCTTGAAAATTTAGCCTTGGCTTGCGTCTCTTGTTCACTTCGGAAGGCTGCCCGACGGGACGCGATCGATCCTGAAACCGGAGCAAAGGTCAGTTTCTATAACCCTCGAAAAAACGAGTGGAGCAATCACTTCGAGGTGGATGACGGTCATATTTTTGGCAAATCGCCTAAAGGTAGAGCAACGGTTATTTCTTTGGCGATGAATCGACTTCTAGCGGTTGCAATTCGTAGAGAAGAAATAGCAGCCGGACGATACCGTCCTTGAGATAAGAGTAAATTTCAAGAGAAAAACGAATGACAGGAATCTACTACGACGATCTCTTTTTAGAGCACAACACCGGAGCCGGGCATCCGGAACGCGCGGATCGGCTGAGGAGTGTGATGCGCGTTTTGCGGGAGAATTTACCCGAAAATGCTGCACTCAAGTCAATTGACTCAGCGGCGCCGGTTGAGGCAATTCAAGTCGTCCATCCCGGCGGTTACGTAGACAACATCATCGAAGCGTGCGAAAGAGCGCCGATGGGCCTTGACCCTGACACCGTCGTCTCGACGAAATCTTATGACGCCGCGCGGCTCGCCGCAGGGGCTGGTCTGGCGGCAACAGACGCCGTTATGGCGGGTGAATTGCGCAACGCCTTTTGTTGCGTTCGACCGCCCGGGCATCACGCAGAGCCGGATACCGCCATGGGATTTTGCTTGTTCAACAACATCGCCGTCGCCGCGCGCGCTTTGCAAAAAAATCACGGCGTTGAGCGCGTGCTGATCATCGATTGGGACGTGCATCACGGCAACGGCACGCAGGCTGCGTTTGATGACGATCCGTCCGTTTACTTCGTCAGCTTGCACCAATGGCCGCTATATCCGGGTACCGGCAGGCCGGAAGAGACCGGCGCGGGAAAAGGAAAAGGCTTTAATCGGAACATTATTTTTCCGCCGCAGACTGACGGTCGTGTATTTATCCCTGAATTTCAAAAAAACATCGAAGAAATTTTTTCGCGTTTCAAACCCGAGTTTGTACTCATTTCCGCTGGATTTGACGCACACGCGCGAGATCCGTTGGCGGAACTCCGACTCCAGGATGACGATTTTGGAGTGCTGACCCAAATCGTACTCGATCTCGCAAACGTTCACGCGCAAAATCGCGTTGTTTCGTTTTTAGAAGGCGGTTATGATTTGACCGGGCTTTCAAACTCTGTTCTCAAACACGTCGAAGTTCTGGCCGCCTAAAAAGCCTGACAGGAGGCGACGATGAAAAAACAAAATTCGGCAAGCGAATACGCCGCGCTGCGCAAGAAAATGGTGCAAGACCAATTGCTGACGCGGAAAATCGTCGACCGTCGCGTGATTAAGCAGATGCTTACCATCCCCCGCCACCTTTTCGTCCCACTGATTATGCGCGCCCAAAGCTACGAAGATTGCGCCTTGCCCATTGAAGAAAGCCAAACCATTTCCCAGCCGTACATCGTGGCTTTTATGAGTCAACTCCTGGACGTCCGCGAAAATGACCGCGTTCTGGAAATTGGCACGGGCTCCGGCTACCAGACGGCGGTTTTGGCCGGGTTGGCGAAGTCAGTCTACACCGTTGAAATTGTGCCTTTCCATTTCGTCCAGGCAAAAAGGCTCTTGGGCCAACTGGGCTATGGAAACATTTACTTTAAGCTTGGCGACGGCACGTTCGGCTGGAGAGACGCAGCGCCGTTTGATCGCATTATCGTCACAGCCGCGCCCGCTTCCGTGCCGAACGATTTGCTTGAGCAATTGGCCTACGGCGGCAAAATGCTGGCCCCGGTCGGGATTTATGAGCAGGATATTATCGAATACTCAAAATCGATGTTTGGGGAAATTTCCCAAAGACGGCTGGCGAAAGTCCGTTTTGTGCCGATGACGGGCTGCTCGGAACAGATGAATTGAATTTTAAGTTCCCGCCACTTATGTTCTCCGCTGACCTAAGATTTAATCAAGACGCTCACAAAAAATCATCGACAATTACGGGCGACTCGTCCCGGATTAGTGGAATGTTGGCTTCTTGGGCTTGAAGTTCCAACCATCCAATATTTTATTTCAATGCGCGGGTACACAAAGGAACCCCGATAGGACAAACGTTTTATGCCAGCGACTATGACTGTATTGATCGTCGACGATGAACACGACGTTCAATTGCTTTTTGAGCTACATTTCGAAGATGAAATCGAAAACGGCGAGATGGCGTTTCACTTCGCGCTTTCCGGCGATGAGGCGCTGAACTGGTTGAACGCGCAAAACAAGACCGATCTGGCGCTCATCCTTTCCGATATCAACATGCCTGACATGGACGGCCTGGAATTACTTGGGAAACTCAAAAATCAATATCCTGAGATTAGCGTGATGATGGTCACCGCCTATGGTGACGAAGCGACGCGCGCCAAAGCGCACAACCTGGGCTGCGACGATTATATCACCAAACCAATCGATTTTTCAGGTTTGAAGGAAAAAATTCTGAACATTCTCAACTGAAGATTATGAGAAAACTGACGCAGCTTGGCGGGATCATTGTCATTATTTTAAGCGTGATTCTCGGCGTCTGGGGCGTTTGGAACAGTTGGATTCGCGCTGCGACGCCGTTCAAATGGTCGGATAAAACCGGCGAGGTTATTGTCTCGGAACTGCCCGCCGGTCGGGGCGAAGCTGCGGTCGGGGACGTCGTGCTTCGGATTGGAGAAGTCGCCATTGGAAAAAGAAGCGATATAAATTATGCGCTCGACGGCGCGCAAGCAGGTGATCGTGTGACCATGCTGGTTCGCCGCGACGGGCGGGAGTTGAGCATTCAGGCGGTTTTGGCGCGACACGCAACGTGGCTCGTAACGCTTGTCAACCTAACGCTGGGGCTTTTTATGATCGCCGTTGGCGGATGGGTGTTTTTGAATAAACCGGACGATCAATCCGCGCGCATCTTCCTTGGGCTGACCTTGACGCTCGCCTTGTCGATCCTGATTTCAACCTCGCGACTTCCGGCGGGACCATGGCCTTGGAACATGATCCCGCCGCTTGTTTATTGGTTCATCTACCCGCTCTTCCCGGCATTTTTTCTGCGTTTCGCTACGATTTTCCCCAAGGAAAAACTGCTCTTGCGCCCGGCGCGATTGCAGACGTTTTTTATTTATCTGCCCGCCGTCGTTTTTATACTATGGCTGCAAATCGCACAGATTCCGGTCTTGTTAAAATCAGATTCGAGCTTTCTCGAGCTTTACTATCAGGGATTGAACTTCCACCGAATTTATATCATTCTCTTCTTTTTTGGCGCTCTCGCCGCATTGCTGCATTCTCTCATAACCGCAAGCGCGCGAAGCGAAAAAGACAAAGTGCGATGGATTCTTTGGGGCATTGCTCTCGGCTGCGCGCCGTTTATCGTTCTTTGGACGCTGCCGCAAGCTTTTGGACTGCGCCCGCTCGTTCCGGAAGAAGTCACGGCGCTGGCATTGCTAATCGCGCCCGTCAGCGTGGCCGTCGCCATTGTCCGCTATCGCATTCTGGACGTCGATCTTGTCATAAACCGGAGCTTGGTCTACGCAATCCTGACCGGCCTGGTCGTCTGCGGCTATGCGCTAATCTCTGGCTTGGCCGGGCACCTTTTGCTTTCCATGAGTCCGGAAACCAACCGTACGGTCACCATTCTCGTCACTGCCGTCGCGGCGATTCTTTTTCATCCCGCCAAACAAAAAATACAGCATTTTGTCGACCGGACTTTCTACCGTATCAAATACAATTACCGCTTGGTCACCAAAGATTTTGGACAACAAGTCGTTACCACGCGCACACAGCAAGAAGCGTTGGAATTGTTTTCAGAATATGTTCGTGAAGCGTTGCCGTTGGAAAAGTTGGCTGTGCTGAATGAGCAAAACCGTGAGTTTTCGATGCTCTACGGTTTTCAGATTTATCAAGCCGAAAAAATGCAGCTTGAGTCGAAGGAGATCGCCGCATTTTTAAACGAAGCTCTTGACGGCGCTAAAACTCAAACCGGCGGCGGGCATTTAAGGCTCGAGCAGCCGTTGTCGAACTACGGCTGGGCGTTGTTTTTCCCGATGTTGACATCGGATGATGAGTACGGCGCGCTATTGCTTGGACAAAAATTGTCCGGCGCAAAATATTCGGAAGAAGACATTGAATTGGTCGCCATGCTCGTCGCCGAAACAGCCAACGCCGTCTCTCGAATTCGCTTCCAGGAGGCGATTGTGCAAGAACGCGCAGAGCGGGAAAAATTGCAGGCGATCAACTTGTTGCAGGACGAAAAAAACCGCGAGCTTGAGCTCAAAAATCAGGAGATTTTGCGCGCGCAAGAAAAGCTCGTTACGCAGGAAAAGCTGGCTTCGCTCGGCCAGTTAACCGCCGGCATCGCCCACGAAATCAAAAACCCGCTCAATTTCGTCAATAATTTCGCCCAGCTTTCCAGCAAATTCGCCAAAAAACTAGCACAAGATTTGGAGAAACGGCAAGACGCTTTTGAAGAAAAAGAGTTATCCGGCATCCAATCGAATCTCGAGCGCCTGCAACAGCTCAACGAAAAAATCAATGAGCACGGCAAGCGCGCCGACGGTATTGTGAGAAGCATGATGGAACATGCGCGCACCGGAAAGGGCGAGCGGCAACCGACCGATCTGAACGATTTGCTCGACGAGAGCGCCAATCTGGTCTATCATGGCATGAGGGCGCGCCAAACCGGTTTCAACATCACGTTTGAGAAAGAATACGACGAAACGCTGGAGCCGATTTCACTCATCTCGCAAGACGTCAGCCGCGTTTTTCTCAATATCATCGGCAACGGCTGCTACGCGACGAACAAAAAAGCGACCGCCGAGAACGGTTCAATGTACGAGCCTACGATTTGGCTCAAGACGAAAAAGATGGGTGAAAAAGCCGAGATCAGGATCCGCGATAACGGCACTGGTATGCCCGAAGAAGTCAGCAAGCAAATTTTCGAGCCGTTTTACACCACAAAGCCATCGGGCGAGGGCACCGGGCTGGGATTGTCCATCAGCTACGACACGATTGTAAAAGGCCATGGCGGCGAACTGCGCGTGGAATCGGAGGAGGGAGGTTTTACGGAATTTATCATCACGCTGCCGTGCGAGCAAGCGTCAGAGTAAAGCGCAAGCGCACACTTTTGCTTTCCCGCGCTCGGCAAGATTTGCATAGCGATTCCGCCGCCGCTGTCTTATTTTGCCGCGACTTTTTGAAACGTTCATAATTCTGATTTTAACCTGACCCTCTGTTGTTTAAGGGAGAAAAAAATGCGTTTTACCAAAATATCGCCGACATGGCTGATCCTGACCCTTGCGTTAATTTTCGCCGCTTGCGCCGGTTCTTCGAGAACAAAAATTCAGGATATTCACGATTATCCAAGCCGCTACAACAATAAAGTCGTGAGCGTTCGCGGCGAAGTGGTGCAGACATTCGCCGTACCGTTCCTCAACCAGAGCATCGTGCGCATTGACGACGGGACAGGAAAAATTTGGGTAAAACCGAAAGATCGGGTGCCGTTCAAAGGGGACAAACTGCGGATCAAGGGCAAGGTAAAAGTCGGCCTGACCATCGCCAACAAGAACTTCGGCTTTGTCGTTGTGGAAGGCGACGACAAGGAAAACAAACGACGACGGTAACACGCCGCCGGTCTAATTTCGAGACCGCCCAAAATTCTCGTTCCCAATCTCGGGATTGGGAACGAGCTCTAAAACATCGTCTCATTAGCGCCGGGCTTCAGCCCAGTGACGCACAAAGCGCTCATTTTCATCTCTTCCGCCGCTCTGGCGCGGCGGAAGAGATGGGACAACCGTCTTCAAGAATCTCCGCTCTGAAGAGCGGAGCTAATGAGAATCAAAAATTGCCCCCAGACCCTGACCGCTTGTGCCAAACGACGCGTGCGTAACATCAGTTAATAATATTCTCCTTGATTTCGGTTCTGTTCCTTGCCTGTCATTCAGAAGGATAAAGAATTAAGAAAATTGGTACAATGTTCCCCAGCCCCTTTGAAAGGGGGATTTAAGGAGTTTCGCGTTTGATGAAGCGTCTAAAAATGCGCCTACAAAATTTTTCGAGGAGCGCCCCGACCTACGGAGCGAGATTATGAAAGCACAAAAGATCATTTACTGGATCGCGACGGGGGTTCTTTGCGCGATCTTGCTGTTTTCATCGGGGATGTACTTTTTCAACTACGAACAAGCGGCGGGATTTTACCGGAACCTGGGGTTTCCAACCTGGATCATCTACCCTTCGGCCACGGTGAAATTGCTGGCGGTTGCGGCGATCTTGACCAAAAAGAGCGCCGTGCTCAAGGAGTGGGCTTACGCAGGCGTTTTCTATGACGTAACGCTGGCATTCACGGCGCACATGATGGCGGGAGACGGCGCAGGCGGACTTGCGGCCGTCGCAATTGTGACCGTGCTCGTTTCTTATGTTCTAGATCGGCGGCTTTACGCGAAAAAATGACAAGCGTCGCAAACGCGAAGTTTACTACGTGACACTTTTTGTATAGGCTTCTAAAACTGGCGAAAAAGGCCGGAACTGTCAAGCTGGAAGCATCTTTATTAATCCAACCCTTGAACTTTTGGGCATGGTCTGTACTGGGCGATAAGAGCATATTTGGAAAGTCCTAAATTGTCATGCTGTAAGCATCTTTTTTAGACTTTTCCACAACCACTGTCGGAACGTTCATACCTGGCGACCCAAAAAGATTCCTACGGAATGACAAAACGGGGACTTTCCAAATACGCTCTAAGAAAGATTCCTTCAGAATGACAAAACGAGGCTTTCGCCGACTCGAAAATGCAGTTCACAAAAAGTATCAAGTAGCAAATATACGAAATCATAACTTTGAGATTTCATCAGCCAGATAAGCAAGATAGGCGGGCCAGCGGGCGTGGCCGTACTCAACGCCGAAGCGCGCGATAATGATTTTTGAACTCGGGACTATGTAAATAAACTGCCCTTTGTTGCCTTCGCCGTAGTAGTGGTAGTCCGGTTCACGGCTTCTGTTCACCCACCAAAAATATTGATAGAAACGCGCCGGGTCGTTCAGCGAATCCGGTTTTGTTGAGGCGTACACCCAGTCCGCCGGAATGATCTGTCGGCCGTTCCAATTGCCCTCGTGCAGAAAAAGCCGTCCGAATTTCAGGAAATCGATGGCTCTGGCGTTGACGCCGCTTTCCATTTTCTCGAAGCCGCTCGCTTCGCTGTCCAGGCTCCAGGTGGCGGGTGCGCTCATGCCAAGGGGTTGCCAGATTTTTTCGGAGAGATATTCCGAGACGCTTTTCCCCGTCGCCCGCTCGATCACCATGCCGACCAGCAACGGATTGTAATTGTTGTAGCGAAATTTCTCCCCCGGCGCACCTTCAACGACGGCCTGCAACGCACGGGCGCGCAAGTCGGGATCGTAGTACGTCTTGGGATCGTCGCTGACAAACGGGTTGTCGCTTTTGACGTATTGCAGGCCCGAGGACATGGTCACCAGATGGTGCAATGTGATCTCTTGAAATCGCGCGTCTTGCTCCAGCAGTTCAGGGATGTAATTTGTGACCGGGTCTTCCAGACTTTTAATGCGCCCTTCTTCAAGCGCAACGCCGACAAGCACCGACGTGATTGATTTAGCGATGGAAAAAGATGTACAAATTGACTCAGCGTTGTAGCCGTTGAAGTATTCTTCCGTTAGCAGAGTGTCGTTGCGGAGGATCAGAAAAGCCATTGTTTGCGTTTTGGCGAGAAACTCCGCCAAATCAGCGCCTACAGCGTTTTTCGGCAGTTGTGCGTGTTGGTTTAGTTTTTCAAAAAAGGCTCCCTGTGACTCAGGGCGGGAAAAATTAAATCGGGGCGGGGCGTTTGCAATGGTGCGAGCAGGAAACCTCAAGTAATCATCGACGTCAGCGTCGCGCCAGACCAGTATGCGGGATAAAAGCGATGACGAAGTGGTCATGTAGGCCAAACCGTATAATCCGGCCAGCAAAACGACTACGGCGAACATGATCTTAGACGCTTTTGATTTTTTCATGAACGACTCTTCAACTTCAGTGAGATACTTTGCAACGATTCTTTAGCGATGGCGGCAAAATGAACGCATTCGCAGGCGATTATGTTACATCCGAATTTATTCTGCCAGACTCTGCGATTCGAGACGCGACGTTCCACTGCCTGGCGCTTTTCTTTTGCCACAGTGTCACACAGAACTTCACGGTTTTTTCTTCTGATCTTCAAGAGATTTTCGAAAACTCGTGAAATTCTGTGGTAAAGCCCTTGGTACAGAAGAGTGTCGAGCAGAGAGTTCGATATTTACTTTTACAACACTTGCACAGCGTCTTTTGTCCTTAACTTTCAAATCTTGAAACGCAATAAAACAAAGGACATGCACAATGAAAAAGGCGCTTTTTCTCCTTCTCGCTCTTTCATGCCTCGCTTTCCTTGAACCTCCCAAAACCGACTCTTTTTCACAATGGCGCGGCCCGAATCGCGACGGCGTTTACAATGAGACCAACTTGCTGAAATCATGGCCGGAGGACGGTCCGCCCCTGCTTTGGAGCATCGACCAAGTTGACGCCGGGTATTCTTCCCCGGCCGTTACCGACGATGCGATTTTCGTCACCGGTACGAAAGACACGACGGACTATATCACGGCCCTCGACAAACAAGGCAATGTCCTGTGGCGGCACGCTTACGGCCCGGCCTGGGACGGCGATTATCCGCCGGCACGCTGCACGCCAACTGTTAAAGACGGCAAAGTCTACGTCACCAGCGGCCAAGGCACGTTAGCTTGTTTTGTTGCTGAATCAGGTAAAAAACTGTGGTCGGTAAACGCCACGGAAATGTTTGGCGGCAGGCAAGGCATTTGGGGAGTAGCGGAGAACCTTCTCATTGTCGACGACAATGTTATTTTCACCCCGGGCGGTGAGAAAACGACGATGGTGGCATTCAATAAAGGCACGGGAGCTCTAGCATGGCAGAGTCCGTCGTTGAATGACACGACAGCCTACGTCTCCCCGATTCTGGTTGAACACGGCGGCAAAAAGATGATTGTTAATTTATTGGCGCACAACATTTTCGGCGTTGATCCCGACAACGGCTCGATTTTGTGGAGCTACCGGTACAGCGACGTGCAAAGACCAATGTTTCACCCCGCCGCGCCGTTTATTAATTGCAACACGCCGCTTTACAAAGACGGCCACATTTACGTCACCAGCGGTTACAACCATGTCGGCGCCATGTTCAAGCTTGCCGACGACGCTTCTTCCGTCGCAGTCGCCTGGACGGACACGACTTTGGACACGCACATCGGCGGCGTGGTACGCGTCGGCGACAAAATTTTTGGGGCGAATTGGATCAACAACCGCACAGGCAACTGGTGCAGCATCGATTGGAAAACGGGCGAAAAGCTCTACGAAACGACCTGGAATACCAAAGGCTCGATCATTTACGCCGACGGCATGTTGTATTGCTACGAAGAACGTCGCGGCAACGTCGCGCTGGTTGATCCGAGCGCAGAAGATTTTAAAGTGGTGAGTTCATTCCGCATTACGCAAGGCAGCGGCCCCCATTGGTCGCATCCCGTCATTCGCAACGGCGTCCTTTACATGCGGCACGGCACGGCTTTGATGGCTTACAACGTCAAGCAAGGTTCTTGACGTTCTCTGGATTTATGTTTGTAGAGACGCGATGCATCGCGTCTCTACAAGTCAATTCTTATAATCCAACGGCGGCGGGCCGTCGGGGACAATGCCTTTATAGACGTAATCGCCCTTGCGCTCTTTGTACTCGTCGATGACCGCTTGCCGCAACTTGGCGTCTTCAAACAAGTCCACCATGGTCATTGACAGCGCTTTCGCGGCGTAGCCCATCCCTTTATGGCCGATAGACATGCCGCCGCACGCCACCACCGCCCACGAATGCCAGGGCGTATCTTTCGGAGCCGTCGTCGCGGAAAGGCGAATGGTCGGCACGACCCAACTTACGTCGCCTGCATCGGTTGAGCCGCCGCCGGGGTGCTCCAAAGTTTCTTCCATAGGCTCAATTTTACTCGCAATCCCAACTTGCTCCTTGCCCAAAGTTTTCTGCAAGTTTTTGGCAAACGTTTGTTCTTCTTCCGTGTATTCAATGTCGCCCAGGTATTCTAAATTCTTTTGCAATCTTGCGCCGCCTGTTCGATTCACCAGGATTTCATGCAAGCCGGAAACCAACGTAACTTTGTGTTCGACGTTCGCCATGATCGCCGCGCCTTCCGCCATGCGCTCAACGTGCTTCCAGACCTTGGTCATGCCTTCGCGCTTGGTGTCGCGAATGCGCACCCAGATGCGTGCGTAATCCGGCACGATATTCACAGCTTTACCTGCATCCTGAATTTGATAGTGCATCCGTACCGTCGGCTTGACATGCTCGCGATAGTAATTGATCCCGGAACTGTACAATTCCAGAGCGTCCGAAGCGCTGCGTCCGCGCCAGGGATCGCCGGAAGCGTGCGATGTCGCGCCATAAAATTCGACAATAAAATCGACCAGCGAGAGGCTGCTTTGCACAGCGGCCTTGGTTTCGTCGCCGGGATGCCAATCCATGCAAATGTCCACGTCTTCAAAGGCGCCCTCGCGAATCATCCACAATTTCCCGAAAAAGCGCTCTTCGGATGGCGTACCGTAAAATCGAACCGTGCCTTTCAATTTACCGGCTTCTATCAATTCCTTGATCGCAATCGCCGCACCTAAAGAAGCCACGCCAAACATATTGTGCCCGCATCCTTGTCCCGGCGCTTCGGCGACGACCGGCTCTTTTGTCGGCTGCGCTTTTTGTGAAAGCCCCGGCAAAGCGTCGAATTCACCAAGGATTCCAATCACCGGTTTTCCTTCTCCAAATTCGGCAGTAAACGCCGTTGGAATTCCGGCAACGTTTTTGGTGACGCGCAGGCCGTTTTTCTCGGCGTAGGCAATTAAGTCAGCGGCGGATTTTGTTTCGCGAAACGCCAGCTCGGCATGCGCCCAAATCTTGTCGCTCAAAGCTGTGAGTTGTGCGTATTTTTCGTCTACCGAAGCAATGACGGCTTTTTTGTTGGCGTTGATTTTGGGCTTTTTTTGCGCATAACAAAAAGCAGTAGAAGCAATGAGTAAGAGAAAAACGAGTTTCGATTTCATGACCCTCTCCCGAAAATAAATCCAATAATCATCTGTTAAACATTTCGCTGGAATAACAAGCTAACCCTGACAGGGCTTTGAGCCCTGTCAGGGTTAAAAACTTCCCATATTATCGCAACAAAACCATCTTCTTTGTATGCTTGAGTCCATCAGCTTCGAGCACGTAAATGTACACGCCGGAAGCTAAATCTTTGGCGTCAAATTCAAGGGAATGTTCCCCGCGTGCAAAAAGCCTCTTTTGAGCAAGCACCGCAACTTCTCGTCCGACGGCGTCAAAAATCTTTAGCGTAATTTTTTCGTTCTTTGGCAAACGAAAAGCGATGGTCGTGGAAGGATTGAACGGATTGGGATGGTTTTGCAAAAGCGAAAATTCGTCTGGAAGCGGTGCATTCGCTTCATTCACAGTGGTTGCATTCTGCAGCGTTTCACCGATGCGCTGCAGCAATGGTTGCTCGCCGCGAGCCAAAACATCCTGCCCAAGCGACCAAATCATCACGCCCGCAAGCTCTTCAGCGATTGCAAATTCTGATTTTAATTGCACCGACATGGGATCGTCGTAGGTCACCAGTTTATCGCCAGTCGGATTGAGCAGCCAGGGTACTTTCGAAAAATCATCCCAGTGCATTTGCCAGCCGTTTTCTATTAAGCCAAGAATTTCGCTGTACCGGTAAGCTTTGTCGCCGCCGGTGCTCTTTTGGTACAGTCCTCCGGCGTTAAATTCTCGTCCGTAGAACGGCACGCCCAACACGATTTTCGATTTCGGGATTTTTCGTGTTTTGTGGAGATAAGAAAGACCCGTTTGCGCCGATCCGTCAAAATCATTTGCGGGCTGGTACAGCGGCGCGTTATGCCCAGCGTGATCCGTCCAGCCGCCGTGAAAATCGTAGGCCATTTCGCCAAACCAATTGATGTGCTCAACCAGCGCCGGGAAATCAAACCACTGTCCAACCCAATTGCCGGGATTGACCGCCATGGTAATCAACCAATCTGGATCGATGGCGTCAAACGCAGCGCGCAGTTCTTCAACGAAAAGCGTCAAGTTGGCGCGATCCGTCGCATTGCGCGGAAATTCCCAATCGAGGTCAACGCCGTCATATTCTTCGGCGAGCAAAAGCGCTTCGAGGTTTTCAATAAAAATGGCGCGTTTCTCCGGCGAAGCGACCACGCCAGGAAAAGCATCCGATTGCCCATAGCCGCCCAAACCAAGCAATACCTTGCGTCCAGCGGCGTGCGCAGCGTCAATAAGTTCTGGAAAAGGGAAATTCTCCGGTTCTGCAATATTGCCGTCTTCATCCGGCCAGGCGAATGCATGGATAACGTGCGTCAAATGCTCAAACTGAATATTCTCGACCGGCAGCGTCCCGCGCATCCAATAAGGATAATATCCGATCAGTTTTCTCTCTTCGCCGCCGACGCAAGACACGGCCGAAAGAACAGCGAGTATGAGCAACAATTTTCGACCAGTGCGCATTAAGAGTGCTCCACAAATAATGATCATTCGGAAAAGTTAGCGAGACTAGGAATTTGGGACAGACAGAGAGAAGAAACAAGAAGTAGCCAACGTAGCGCGCCCAAACTCGACGGCAAGCAAAATCGGCAGAAATTATTAGGTGAGAGCTGTGTTTCCGCTTATATTGGCGCGTTTATTTTGAGCGAACATCTCGTCACTTCAACGACTTCTGAATCTGCGTAGGGAGGCGCAAATGACACCAGCGGGCGGCGCAAACGGACACTCTCCGACCCAAGGCTACTATCGATTTCCAATCATCCACGAAGACTTCATTATTTTTACTGCTGAGGGGGATTTGTGGCGCGCCGGCGTTGAAGGCGGCCAGGCCGTTCGCTTAACAAGCCATCATGGGCTTGAATCGTACGCCGCCGTTTCGCCAGACGGCAAAACCATCGCGTTTTCCGGCGAGTATGAAGGCCCGACCGAAGTCTATACCATGCCCGCGGCAGGCGGCTTGCCGACGCGCAGAACCTACGAAGGCGAGCAAGCGCTGGTGCGCGGCTGGACGCCCGAGGGCAAAATCATTTATAGCACGCGTTACTATTCGACGCTGCCGAACACGCAACTGGCAATCCTGGATACGGAAACCGACGACGCCGTTTTGCTTCCGCTCAACCAGGCCAGCGACGGCGTTTTTGACCCAACCGGCAAGACGTTTTTTTTTACCCGCCTGCCGTTTCAGGGCAGTCACACCAAACGTTACAAAGGCGGCTCGGTTGAGCAAATTTGGCGCTTCTCCGACGGGGATGACGAAGCCCTCCCGTTAACGCAAGATTATCCAGGAACAAGCAGAAATCCGATGTGGTTCGAACATCGGATTTTTTTTGCCAGCGACCGAGGCGGAAGCATGAATCTCTGGTCGATGGACGAAAGCGGCAAGGATTTAAAACAGCACACTTTCCACGAAGGCTGGGACGTGAAATCCCCGTCGATGCACAAAGGGCGCGTCGTTTATCAGCTCGGGGCTGACCTGTACTTGCTCGACCTCAAAAGCGGAGAAAGTCGCTGCGTGGAAATTACGCTCGTTTCTGATTTTGACCAACGACGCGAAAAATGGGTCAACGATCCGTTGCGCTACCTGACTTCAGCGCATATTTCCCCGGACGGCGACCGCGTTGTTCTGACGGCGCGCGGCCGCATTTTCGTAACGCCGTCTTCTTCAGGCCACGGACGCACGGTGGACGTTGTGCCGCAAAGGGGCGTGCGCTATCGTAACGCCAGGTTCCTGCCGGACGGCAAGTCCGTGCTTGCGCAGTCGGACGAGAGCGGCGAAATCGAGTTTTGGCGTTTCCCGGCCAACGGGGTCGGCAAAGCCGAACAATTGACCAAAGACGCTGACGTTTTTCGTCATGCCGGCGTCATTTCTCCGGACGGCAAACATTTCGCCTTCACCGACAAAAATCTCAGGCTCTGGCTGCACGAGATTGAAAAAAACGAGAGCCGCGTTATCGCAACCTCCGATCAGCGGTATGGTTTTTACGGCTTAGCCTGGTCGCCCAACAGCCAGTGGCTCGCGTTTGTGAAAACGGAGGAAAACCTGAACGCCCGCATCGGTGTTTTCGACCTTGAAAACGACAAAATTTTCTTTGTGACGAGTGACCGGGTTGACAGTTATTCGCCGTGCTGGGGCCCGGGCGGGCGCTGGTTGTGCTTTCTTTCCGACCGCCATTTTTCATCGGTCGTTTCGAGCCCTTGGGGGCCGAGGCAGCCGGAGCCGTATTTCGAAAAAACCAGCAAAATCTATGCGCTCTCACTTTACGAGGGCGACCGTTTCCCCTTTCTTCCAGACGATGAGCTGCACTTGGCAAAAAAGGAAGAAGTCAAGGAAAACAACGGCGACAAAAATGAAAATGGCAAGGCGGAGAACAAGGAAGATAAACAAGAAGAAAAACCGTCTGAACCGGTCAATTGGGACGATGTCGGCGGAAGGCTTTATGAAATTCCCGTCGTCGCCGGAGACTATTCCAGCCTGGCCTTGAGTAACAAGCACCTGCTTTGGATCGAGCATGACGTTTCCGACCGCGGCAAGAAAAAACTCATGAGTCTTGAGGTAAAGAATAAAGATATTGAGCCTAAAACGCTCGCGGAAGACGTTCGCAGTTTTGAACTGTCGCACGACCTTAAAAAAATGCTCGTGCGCAAGGGGCGTTTGATCTATGTCTGCGATTCCGGCGCTGAATCTTCAGACAAAGTGTTCAAGAATCGCGTCGATCTTTACAATTGGTCCTTCACAATCGATCCGCGCGAAGAGTGGCGGCAAATGTTTGTTGAAGCCTGGCGCATGCAGCGCGATTATTTTTACGCGCCGAACATGCACGGCGTCGATTGGCAAAAGCTGCTCGACCAACACTCTCCCCTGCTGGATCGGGTGACGGACCGTGACGAGTTGAACGATTTGCTTGGTCAAATGCTGGGTGAGGTTTCAGCGCTGCATACTTTTGTGCGCGCAGGCGATCTCCGCTCCGGCGATGACTATGTCACGCCCGCATCGCTTGGCGCACTTTTAAAACGGGACAAAAAAGCGGGCGGTTTCCGCATTGACAAAATCTATCGCGGCGACATGGATTATTTGACGCGAATTTCCCCGTTGCAGCGTCCGGAAACGGGTGTTCGCGAGGGCGATATTATTGAGAGCGTCAACGGCGTCAAGCTTTCGGAAGTGAAGCACTTGCCCCCGTTGCTCAAAAATCAGGAAAGAAATCAGGCGTTGCTGCGCGTAAAGCCGGAGAAAGGCGGCGATGCGCGCGAGATCGTCGTTCAGCCAATGAGCGGCTGGCGGCTCTACGATTTGCGCTACGACGATTGGGAGCAGTCGCGCTTGCAATATGTCGAAGAGAAAAGCAAAGGCGCGCTTGGATATGTTCATTTACGCGCGATGCGCGGAGAAAATTATTCGGAGTGGGTGCGCCGATATTACCCGGTCTTCAATCGTCACGGCTTGATCATTGACGTGCGGCACAATCGCGGCGGCAACATTGACAGTTGGATTTTGGAAAAGCTTTTGCGCAAGCCCTGGTTCTACTGGCAGCCCCGCGTCGGCAAGCCATATTGGAGCATGCAGTACGCTTTTCACGGTCACATGGTCGTGTTGATCGATGAAAAAACCGCTTCGGACGGCGAAGCGTTCGCCGACGGTTTCCGGCGTCTTGGCCTCGGGAAAATTATCGGCAAGCGTTCCTGGGGCGGAGAAATCTGGCTGGCGGCGCGCGGCTGGTTGGCCGACAACGGCATGGCGACAGCGGCGGAAATCGGCGTTTACGGCCCTGAAGGCGAATGGCTGGTGGAAGGGCACGGCGTTGATCCGGACATTGAAGTTGACAATGCGCCGCACGCGACTTTTAAAGGTCAAGACGCGCAACTCGACGCTGCAATTTCGCACTTACAGAAATTAATCAAGAAAAAGCCGGTCGAAATCCCCCCCGCCCCGCCGCATCCGGATAAATCATTTAATCCGCCCAAAAAACAGTCGTAGAGACGCGATGCATCGCGTCTCTACCAAGCTATTGTGAAATGAATCCGTCCGGCAAAGAAACTATCATTCTCATGGGCCCGGTCAGCATCGGCAAAACGACGACCGGAAAGTTGCTCGCAAAAAAATTGGGCTGTTCATTTACTTCGCTGGACGATCTTGAGCAAGATTACACGCGACCGCTTGGCTATAATCATGCGCATGCCATGCGTCTCGCCGATTCTGAAGGCTTATTTCCCTACTACGAATATCGCCGCAGTTTTTTCGAAGAAGCGGTCATCCAATTTCTTTCTGATCATCAGGAGGGTGTGCTCGAATTGGGCGGCGGGCATCCAGTTTTGCCAGCCGGAGCGAACCAGCAGCGCGTCAACAATGCGCTTTCGCCATTCAAAAACATCTTCTTGCTTATGCCTTATCCTGAAATCGATCAATCCTTGAAATTCCTGCGCAAACGTCAAAAATTGAACAAAGGCCGGGATGATCTAAACGCGCTTTATTTTAAGGACAATACATTTTTCGAACTCGCAAAATCCGTCATTTACACCGCAGACAAATCGCCTGCAGCAGTGGTCGATGAGATTTTGAAAAAACTGAATATTTGAGCATCACCTTTACGAGACCGCCGAATACGATTATTGATCATCGTCAGTGATTAAGATGACTCAGGTTCACTACCTGACATTTTTTGTATAGGCTTCTAAAACTGGCGAAAAAGGCCGGAATTGTCATGTTGGAAGCATTTTTTTTGATCCGAACCCTTGAACGTTTGAGCATGATCTGTACTGGGCGATAACAAAGATTCTTACAGAATGACAAAACGAGGCTTTTCGATGGCTCGAAAATGCAGTTTACAAAAAAGTGTCATGTCGAGGTGACTCAGGAGAAAAACTATGACCGGCAAAGAAGAAGTGGACAATTGGTTTAAAGACTTGAAACATCCGCAAAAGGAAACCATGCAAGCGTTGCGTGAGGCCATTCTCAACGCCGATTCGCGCATGGCGGAGTGCATCAAATGGAAAACGCCGACTTTTGTTTTTAAGGGCAATCTCGCAAGCATCAATCCGGCCGCCAAAAAGTTTGTCAGCCTGATGTTTCATCGCGGCTCCGAGATTCCCGGTGACCATCCTTTACTGCAAGGAGACGCCAATTTGGTGCGAACGATGAAATTTGCAAACGCCGCCGATGTTGCTGAAAAAACGGCTGCTATTGAAGCGGTCGTCAAAGCTTGGTGTGAATGGAAGGCTTAATCCGTTTAACGCATAAAATCTTCTTGGAACTGAATGCCGGAACGCAGCGACGTAAAAGGAGCATCAACGAAATTTCATCCCGCTCTGATTTTTCTTTTTTGTCTGATTGCCGCAGCCGCCACACACAAAATCCAGCCAATTGGATTAGGCGGCCTCGCTGCATTCGAATATATAGGCGGCGCGGTCGCCGTTGCCGGGGTTGTGATGGTGTTTACCGCCCAATTTTCCCTCAGCCGCGCGAACACGAGCATTGACCCGCGAGGGCCGGTGACGCGAATTGTCACGAGCGGTTTATTTGCCTATTCTCGAAATCCAATCTACCTGGGAATGTGTCTCATCACACTGGGAGTTGGATTGCGCAAAAACAGTCTCATTATTTTTGCCGGAACTTTCGTCCTGGCGTTGCTGCTGAAGCACGCCGTAATCCAACATGAAGAAGCGTATCTGGAAGAAAAGTTCGGCGAATCGTACTTGCGATACAAAAACAAAGTTCGGCGTTGGTTGTGACTTTCCGGTTATCATGAACTCGGCAATTCAGAGAGAATGTGATTGCCAAGTCTGAATTGTTATGCTAAATATTTCCTAATCTTCATTTCTGAACGAACCGCCCCGGGAGTTGAAATGCCGAAAAAGAACAATCCGCTCACGCCCTCAATTGTCGCCACTTTTCTCCTGATTTTTTTGAGTACGCCATCTGTTGCGCAGCCCGACGGCAAAACCGAACGCCCAAACATTTTATGGATTTCCGTCGAGGACGTCAGCCCGCACATCGGCGCATACGGCGACAAGGTTGCGCGCACGCCAAACATCGATCAATTGGCGCGAGACGGCGTCAAGTACACGCGGGCGTTTACGACTGCCGGAGTGTGCGCTCCAAGCCGTTCCGCCATCATTACAGGCATGTATCAAACTTCAATCGGTACGCACCACATGCGCACATCGCACGCCGCGGAGGGCTTGCCGACTCCCTACTCCGCCGTGCCTCCGCCTTACGTCAAGGCGTTTACCGAATACCTGCGCGCCGCCGGTTACTACACGACCAACAACGTCAAAACAGATTACCAATTCGCTTCAATTCGCAATCCGCGCGAGCCATTAACCGCTTGGGATGAAAGCAGCCGTCAGGCCCATTGGCGCAATCGTCCGGATAAAAATCAGCCTTTCTTTTCGGTGATCAATCTCACCATGACGCACGAATCGCAAAATTGGCCGAATCTGGGGCGTGAAGCCGTGACCGATCCTGCGACAGTGGAAGTGCCGCCCTATTATCCCGACACGCCCGCCGTTCGCGCTGAGTTGGGACGTTTGCATGACAATATTGCTCGCATGGACGCTCGCGTCGGCGAGATTTTGCAGCAGCTTGAAAATGACGGTTTGGCGGAAAACACCGTCGTGTTTTTTTGGAGCGATCACGGCGACGGGCTGCCGCGCGCAAAACGCTGGCTCTACGATTCCGGACTGCACGTGCCGCTCATCGTGCGCTGGCCGGGTCAAATCGAAAAAAACAGCGAGAACGACGACTTGATCAACTTTGTTGATCTCGCGCCAACCGTACTTTCCATCGCAGACGTTCCCGTACCGCAACACATGCAAGGCCGCGCGTTTCTGGGCAAGCAAAAAGCTTCACCGCGCGACTATATCTTCGCCGCCCGCGACCGCCACGACGAAGCCTACGACATGGTACGTGCCGTACGGGACAAGAAATTCAAATACATCCGCAATTTCTACCCGCACAAGCCGTACGTACTCTGGATTCCCTACCGCAATCGCTGCGCAACCATGCAGGAATTGCTCCGCTTACATGCTGAAGACAAACTGGAAGGCGCGCAAAAATTGTGGCTCCGTAACCAACGTCCGCCGGAAGAATTGTACGATCTTGAAGCCGATCCGCACGAAATCAACAATCTTGCGGATGATCCGAACTTTGTACAAACGCTGGAAAAAATGCGGCGTGTTTTGGAAAACTGGCGTGAGGAAACCGGGGATATGGGCGACATTCCCGAAGCCGAAATGGTGGCGCAAATGTGGCCGAACGGCAAGCAGCCGCAAACCGCCAAGCCCATGATCATCGTCAACGCTGACGGAAACCGCAACGCAACAGCCTCCGCAGGGAGCGACACGATTTTCGCGCCTGCAACAATTTCGCTGTCTACGCCCACGCAAGGCGCATCCATCGCGTACTCTACCGATTCCGGCGAAAACCCGCACTGGCGCTTGTACGCCGGGCCGATTCGCCTCTCTCCGGGACGAACGAACTTACGCACGCGCGCCGTGCGTTACGGTTACCAGGAAAGCGAAGAAGCAAGCGTCACGCTAACCGTTAAGTCGAAATGAGCCCGAGGAAACGAACGCTGCATTTTATGATCTGGCTGATTGCCGTTTGCAGCGATTCTCGCCGAGATACAAAGCACAAATTGATTGAACAAATTATCAACTTTTGAAAAAACTGGGGAGATTGTTTTTCAGCGGTTATTTTCTGAGAATATGGTTGCACCCGGCACGATTATGCTGTAAATTTGTTCATGACACATCCAAATTTACAGAAATTCCGTTGGCTTTTCGCTCGATTGCCGCGGAACGATCAACGCAGGCTTGTTATTTTAACCGGCGCGCGCCAGACGGGGAAAACGACTTTGGCGCAAAAAAAGTACGCAGGCTTGCACTATATCAATCTGGACGCGCCCGAAAATCGCGACTTCGTCAGAACGGTTCGCAGCGCCGTCGTGAAAACGCCAAAACTTTACTGGCTCGACATCGGCATTGTGCGCCAATTGCAAGGTCTTTGGGGAGAAGCGGGCGGCGAATTGTTCGAAAATTTTGTCGTGGCGGAAATTTACAAGTGGGTGCATTCAATGGCCGAGGACGTACGGCTCTGGTTTTACCGCACACGCTCCGGCATGGAGGTCGATCTGCTCCTGGAAACGCCCCACGGTTTTATCGGATGTGAAATCAAATCCCGCGCAAACGCCGCCGGAAAAGACCTGCGTCCATTGCGCGATTTGGCCCGACAGTTAGGCGCTGCGTGGCTTTGCGGCATGGTAATCACGCGCGGAAATCAGGTGGAAGAATTGGACACGGAAGCGCATCTTTGGAGTATGCCGGTCCATCGGCTTTTGGCCTGAGTCATCACAAACTGTTGAATTTATTCATGCCCCGCCGTCACTTCATTTTCATTACAACCATCGTCACGTCGTCCGCGCGAGGACGTGCGCCCGCCCAGGCATCTCCCGCTTGTTTCAGATGGGAAATGATTTCCTCCACGGGTTTTCTCCCCGCCTCCGCGACCAAAGTTTTTACATGCTCCTCGCCCAAAATCTCCCCCTCTTCGTTGAACATTTCCTCCAGGCCGTCCGAGAGCAGCAGAACGGCATCGCCCGGTTCAAGATCGACGTGTTTTTGCTGATACGGAAAATCCGGGAAGCTGCCCAGCGGCATGCCTTTGAGCACGATTTCTTCCACCTGTTCGGATCGGGCGTGATAAAGGAGCGCGTAAGGCATTCCCGCGGCGGCGATCCGCAGTTGCTTGCCGTCGAAGCGGGCGAGCGTCATCGCCATGTAGAGTCGCGGGAAGCCCATCGCCTTGATGGCGGCGGAGGATTTTCGCAGAATTTGCACCAAATCCGGTTCATGCGCCAGGGAATTGAACAAGCCCTTCGCGGTTGCGACCATCGTGCCCGCCTGCAAACCGTGGCCGGTGGCGTCGCCAATGGCTGCGGTCAGCGCGCCGTCGTTGGCGAGATTGAAATCGTAGTAGTCGCCGCCGACTTCGGAGGCTGGCTGCATATAAACGGCGATTTCAAGATGCGGCAGTTGAGGAACGGTTTGGGGCAGCATCGAAAGCTGTAATTTCCGCGCGGCCTCCAACTCCTGCGTTTTGCGGGCGTTCTCCGCCTCCAATGCTTTCGCCTGCAATTCCGCCGCTTCGGCGCGCAGTTCCGTTTCGCGAAGTTCCGACTGCTCGCGTTCTTTACGGATCAACCGACGGCGCTGCACGCGGTCGACCGTAACAATGCCTGTGATAAAGAGCAGGCCGTAGAATCCATACGCCCACCAAGTTCGCCACCACGGCGGCGTGATGGTGATTTTGAGCGACGCGCCTTCTTCATTCCAGACGCCGTTGCTGTTGGCCGCCTTCACCCGGAAAACATATTCACCGGGCGATAGGCGAGGATAGCGCGCTGAACGTTGCGAGCCAGCATCGATCCATTCCTCGTCGTAGTTTTCGAGCCAGTACTGGTAACGGTTCTGCTCCGTGTTGACAAAGTGCAAGCCAATGTAGCTGAGTGTCAGGTTGTTTTGATCATGCGGCAGGGTGATGCTTTCAGCAAACGAAATGGAGGTATGTAATGGACTTCCTTCACCGGGCCGCAAAGTCTTTCCCGACACCTGGAGTCCGGTCAAGACCACCTTCGGAGCGGAGTCGTTTGGTTTGATATCTTCCGGAAAAAAGGAAATCAGGCCTTCCGCACCGCCGAAGAATATTTCTCCACTCTTACTCTTGAAGTGAGCGTGCTCATGGAAAATGTTGCTGGGAAGGCCGTCGGCGGTATAGAAATTTACAAAGGTCTCGGTCTCCGGATCGAAGCGTGAAAGGCCCTCGTCTGTGCTCAGCCACAGCAGCCCCGCGTCGTCTTCAATGATGGCACGGACATTGTTATGGGCCAAACCGTCTTTTGTGGTGTAAGTAGCTTTGCTCACGCCCTGCTCGCGATCGAATAAGTGCAAGCCGTTACCTGATGTGGCCACCCAAAAGCGATATTGGCTGTCTTCGAGCATGTGCATAATAAAACGCAAACTCTGCGCGGAGTAATTCACGAAGCCGGCGGTTGCAGCGTGTTTGCGCGCAACAAAACCGCTCAGCCGCTCAGTTGGTGTTGCGACCATCCCGCTGATCCCATTCTCGCCTCCCACCCACAGTTGTCCCCGCTTGTCTATATAGAGGGTGATTGCGAACTTCTGGCCAAGACCGTTCTTGTCATCGGGATCGTATTGATACCTGAAGTATTCCCCGCTGATGCGATCCAGGAGAAAAAGTCCACCTGCTAAGGCAGCGATCCAGAAGTTGCCAAACTGGTCTTCGAACATCACATTGGAGGAAGATACATCCGATGTTACGCGTTCGAATGCATCCGTCTTGTCGTTAAAGCGGCTAAGGCCGTTGGGGCCGACCGCAGCCCATAAGTCGCCCATTGAGTCCCGATAGATGTCGCGAACCGATTTTACGTTCCCGCTGATTCCACCCAAAACATCATAGTGAGTGATTGTTTCGGTTTTTCTGTCAAAACTATCTAGTGTCCATCCGTAGCTTTCTCAACTCTATGATAAACAATATATTAAATATTCTCCAAACGTCAGAAAAAGCTGTAATAATTGCCCTTCAAGCTCTATCTTTAAAGGTTCATCCGACTAACGCGTACTTTTCTATGAAATGCTGCTTTGACTGCAATTCGTCTTTTCTTTTCTGGCTGGCTCAAAAATATGTTCCGCTGCGGACAAAGTAAAGACTCCCCTTCGGCTTGCTCCCTGGCGGATCGCTGCGGTCTTGACTTTGCTCCTCGCTCCACATGCTGATCGCTAAGGAAAAGAAAGACAAAGAGCTGAAATAGAGCCGAGCCTGGAGCATAGAAAACGGTAATGGAGCAGATTGTGTACGAGCCTGAGAGTAATAAGTACGCATTTACCGGAAGAGCCTCTTTAAAGTTGTTAACCAAATAAAGAACAGGAACTTAAAGGGCAAAAGATGAAACTTTTCAAAAAGCAGTTAACTTTCGATTTTGACGACGCCAATTGGGACCTAGATCCGGCGCTTTTTATTATGCACCACATTTTGGAAAATCGAGAAAGTTTGATCCTTTTGTTTCAGCCTTGCTTTGCCAACGCCAAAGCGGAAACGACCGGCGTTGTCGGCCGCGACGGCATGACGCTTGAGCAAGTGGTTCGCTGCACGATCTACAAGCAGCACAACCGCCTGACTTACGCCGAATTGAGCCGGGCCGCAGCCGATTCAAAACTCGGCCGCACCTTTATGAAAATGGGGATCAGAAAGCAATTTTCTCCGCAAACGCTGCAGGAAAACATCTCGAAAGTCACGCTTGAAGCGCTCACGGCCTTTGATCGGGCGCTTGCGCTTTGCGCTCTTGAACTGGGCGTCGATTCAGGCCAAAAAGTGCGTCCCGACTCCACAGTCGTCAAAACCAACATCCACTATCCGACCAACGCTTCGCTGTTGTGGGATGGGGTGCGCGTCTCGTGTCTTCTGTTGAAGCAAGCCAAAGCCCTGTTCAATGAAATCCGCTTTCGCAGCTATCGCAAAGCCGGGAAGAAACTGTTTTTCAAGATTGTTAACACCAACGGCAAAAACGCCAAGCAGAAACGCCCGCCGCTGTTCAAGAGACTGCTCAAAGCGCACAAGGCCTGCGAAAATCAGGTCGTTGAAGCCGCCGCCGCGCTTTCAGGCTGCGTCATGAGCGACGAGACTGAAGAAAGGAAGCGCCAAAGGCTCTTGCAAAAACTCGAAGCGCTCCTGCCCAAAATGCAGCAAGTCGGCGACGTCGCCCGCCGACGCGAAATAGACGGAGAACAAGTGCCGGTCGCCGAAAAGCTCTTTTCAATTTTTGAAGACCACACCGACTGTATTTGCAAAGGCGGTCAAAAAGCGATCTTTGGCCACAAAGTCAATTTGACCGTTGGCGACAGTCACTTTATTTTTGACTGCATCATCGAGCGCGGCAATCCTTCCGACGTTGATCTTTACACTAAAACCGTCGACAACCTGAGAGAAAACCTGAGTCTTGTCCCTGATTCCATCGCTTCGGACGGCGGTTTTGCCAGCCTGAAAAACAGAGACTACGCCCTGGCAAAGGGCGTCAAAAACGTCGTTTTCAATAAAGTCAGGGGCGCGCTTAAAAACGTCGCCTCCAGCAAGAAAATGGAGACCATGCTCAAAAAATGGCGCGCCGGCGTTGAAGCGGCTATCTCGAATTTTAAACGTGGACTCAACGCAGGAACTTGCACATGGAAGGGCTGGCAAGCCTTCCAAAAATTCGTCTTGTGGAACGTCATCGTTTTCAACTTGCGTGTGATCGCACGTTTTGTCGTTAAAAACATGAACTGAAAAAGCAACAAGCACGACGAGCAAGGCAGACGTACGCTCTGTTTCAAGTTACGAAGCCAATGAAACAGCCAAAGGCGCCTTTTGACGCCAAAAATGACGTGAAATAAGAACTAAGCACAACAAAATAGGATGATAAAGCATAAGGCCGGTTAATCCAGGACAGGCCGAAGAAACGAAAATAGAGCGTTTCCGGATGGACACTAAGTAGTTATCAATAAATTTCTTGCGCTTGTATCGAATTTTGACTTATCTTCCTGAATAATAGATATTTAGGAAGGCAATCATGATTTTCGCTCAAGTTGATGCCGAGACGCGCAAACTCCTCGACGCTGAATTTAAATTGACCAAAGATGCGAAGTGGTACCGCCGTCTTATGGTGATCGTTCAATCCGGTGAGGGCAAGTCGGTTCCGAAATTGGCGGACTATTTTAAACTTTCTCGCGTCACCGTCCGCAATTACATTCATCGGTTCAACTCAGGCGGTCTGGACGCCCTTCGGCGGCAATATAGTCCGGGCTCTCCGGCCAAAATAAAGTTCACTAAAAACGAATGGGAAGAACTGCTGCATCAGAGTCCTTGTCAATTTGAAAAATTAGACAGCGGGGCCCGCAATTGGACGCAGGTTCTGTTGGTCAAACACTTTTCGGCCTATCACGATGTTCAGGTCGGGCAATCCGCGATCTCAATGCAGTTGAAAAGACATGGACTGCGCTTGAATCGGGGCAAGCTCACGGTGACTTCACCCGACCCCTTATACACAGTCAAACGCGCCCGGATCGAGACGTTAAAAAAAAGCCTTTGAAGGACGATTAACCAGTCATGACGCCACAAACGCTGATTTTTCTCTTCCCGCCAAGCCGGCTCGCCTGGTCTTCTTTGACGCGACGGACTTACATTGGTGTCCGGATGTTGGAAGCAGTTACGTCGTTGCCGGACAACAAAAGAAAATCACTTCTCCCGGATTGGAAAATCCCTGGAACGCTTTGTTCGGCAGCCTCATTTACCCAAGCGGAGAAGGCGTTTATACGATCCATGAGCGCAAGAGACATCAGGAAGTTCAAGCGCATATCGAGCATCTCGTTGAACTCGATCCGAAGGCGTTTTATTTTATCGTCATGGACAGCGCTTCAGTCCATACAACCCCTCGGCTAAACGATTTTTGGGAAAAGCATAAAGGAACGATGGAACCTGTGTTTCAGCCAACATATAGTCCGCATGTGAACCTGATCGAACGGCTCTGGAGATTCATGAGAGGACAAATGACGAAAAACCAATTCTATGATTCACTGGAAACTTTATCCAAAGCTGTCGTCGAATGGCTGGAAAAACTGTCTTTTGCTGAATTCTCCTTCTTAATGGGAATTGATGAAGAAAAAATGAAATTTGTTTGAAAAATTTATTGATAACTACTTATGACATTGAACATCAATTCTGCTATATAATCATAATAAATACTCGGCCCATGATTACTATCAACTTTCATTCTCAATTTCAACGGCACACCCTTCTTGTCAAGAACATTTATCGCTTCTTTTATAAAATCAATAATAACCTCAAGTCGTTTTAGCAAATCATTATCCCAAACTTCTCCTGAAATCAAATCAATTTTATATATCTCGCGCGCTCCTTGTTCAATATTGGATTTAGCACGATGCAACGGTGGAGATTGGAAAACCCATCCACTATTGACAAAGCCTTGAAATGTTAGCAACACCGTAGAACAATAAGCTTTCTGAAGTGGACCCCAATGTCAAGACAGTTTTTACGAGAAGTTAAGGTGGATGAGG
>CAXHAT010000049.1:0-43177 GCA_964014485.1 uncultured Deferribacteres bacterium | reverse complement strand
CCGGCGCTCGCGTGGCCAGCGGACTTTATCTCTACACGATCAAAGTCGGCCAGCAGTTCACCGCGCAGAAGAAGCTCTTGCTGATGAAGTAGGCGGCAAGCGTAAATCGTGAATCGTGAATAAACGGCAAATATCGTGAATTTACGATTCACCATTCACCATAAAGAATCATGAACGGAAAAGAGCAATTGATCCCGCCTTGAGTTTGGCTTGGCCGATGACCGCAATTTTTGCTGATTTTTAAAATTCATAAAACCGTCTCGACCTAATTGAAGGAGTATAACATGTCTATTTGTAAACCTGTGAAAACGCTCATGACTTTCCTGAGCTTCACGCTCGCTTTTGGCCTGGCGACAGGCTTGGCCCAATCCGGCAAAACCAACCCAGCCGCTCCGGCGCCCCGGATTCAGGCGGCGGCCCAGGACAATGACGTCCATCCCAGGGAAATGACCGCGGCTGAGAGACAGCTTGCCGCCGAACTTGCCAAAACCCAAAGCGCGCAATCCGGCAGCAACGCCGTGCAGCTCGCCAAAAGCCGCTCCGGCGGACAAGCGCTGCAATCCGCAACCAGCGTTCTCATCATTTGGGACATCATCACCGACGGTACACAGGCTTTGAAGTCCGCCCTGGAGAGCGCCGGCATGACCGTCACCCTGAGTGCGACCCGGGAAGACAGCTATGACGGAACCAACCCGGCGCCTTGTGCTTTCGACGCTGTGATTCATCTCAACGGAACGACCTTCGAGGACGAAATGCCGGTTGCAGGCCAGAACGCTTTGGCGGCCTACGTTCAAGCCGGCGGCGGATTTCTCAGCAGCGAATGGAATGCTTATCAAGTAGGTCGCGGCCAGATGACCGCGATGCGCGATCTGATTTTGTTTGATCGCGTATCCGGCTCAGGAGGCACAATAACGGTGACAGAGACTGCTGCACAGGCCGGACACCCGATTCTCGCGAACGTGCCGTCGAGTTTTAGTTTTAATTCATCCTACAACACAGGTTACATACATCCATTTTCCACAAACCCGGCGACGGTTTTGATGACGGATCAACAAGGAAATGACGCCGTTGCCGTGCGGGAATTTGGCGCTGGTCGTATTGTTGGCTTTCACCATGCTGGAAACTACGCTGGTCTAACTACACTATTCGACGCCAACGTCCAGCAGCTTTTCATCGACGGCGTACTTTGGGCGATGGGCTCGTCGAGCGGGTGCAACCAACCGCCGACTGCAGACGCCGGGCCGGATCAGGTTGTTTGGGGGCCGAGCGGCTCCGCTGACGTCACACTCGACGGTTCCGGCTCCAGCGATCCGGACAGCGATCCGCTCACCTATACCTGGAAAGAAGGCGCAACCACGATTGCAACCGGCGTCAACCCCACCGTTTCTCTCAGTGTCGGCACGCACACGCTTGAATTAACAGTAGACGATGGTAACGGCGGAACCGATATGGACGAAGTCGTCATCACAGTCAAATCCAACAAGGACATTCTTGGTGAACAATCCGACGCCGTTCAGGCACTGATCGACGATTCCCAAACCCCCGAAGACGCCATTGATCCTCTTGGCGACGCCAAAGAAGCGCTTGGCGAAGCCTGTGACTTTGCCGAAGAAGGCGAAATCAAAGACATGCTTGACGCCATGCGCGATGCGGCTGAAGCCCTGGAAGAAGCGCGCGAGGAACACGCCGACACCGATGCGATTGCGTCCACCCTCGCCGATCTCGCTCGTTTGATCGCCACGGAAAAGCGGGACGAAGCGTTTGATTGCGATTCCAACCCGACCGGCAAAATGGCCGACGACATGGAAGACGGCGACAATGATCTCTCCGACGGCGACGAAGAATACAATGACCCCGACGGCCCCTACTTCGGCGACGCGATCAAGGATTATTGCAAGGCTTGGGAAGATTATTGTGATGCATTGGATCGCTGCGATGCGCCGAAGACAGTGTCCAGTGATCAGGCTTCAGTCACCAGTGATCAGACTTTACCGCAAGCCTTCGCCCTGCATCAAAACTACCCCAATCCGTTCAACCCAACCACGACGATTCAGTTTGATCTGATCGATGCGGGCACTGTTTCACTGAGCATTTACAACAGCGCGGGGCAGCTCGTGCGCACGTTGGCTTCCGGCGATTACGCTCCCGGCGCACACCGCGTGACTTGGGACGCGCGCGACGATTCCGGCGCTCGCGTTGCCAGCGGACTTTATCTCTACACGATTAAAGTCGGTCAACAATTCACCGCGCAGAAAAAGTTGCTTCTTATGAAATAAGGCCGATGGTAGAGACGCGATGCATCGCGTCTCTACAAAAGAGGCGTTCAGAATTCAAGGCAACGCTGCGAGAAGAGACCTCCTTTTTCTCCCCCCATTTCTCCAACCCGCAGCCGATAGTGTCCGAGTGTGTGAAGGTTGCTTATGCGCGTGCATGCTTAAGCTAGATTTTGGCTGTGCTCTGGTCGTTTAGTGTTCCCCTCATAGCTTCGCTTGTAATAGATTGGCGTATGGATCGCCTGAGATCACAGGCTTAATTCTTGAAGGGAATGAACAAACACGAGCCGCCGATAAAATGCGCGATATTTCACCTGAAGTTTTAGAAACGCTTGCAAAAACCCGCTGTTTTGTCCTGGACATGGACGGAACGATCTATCTCGGAGATGAGCTCTTTCCCGCCACAATTCCATTCTTGAACTGGCTGCGCAGCCACCGGCGCACGTATATTTTCGCCACAAACAACAGTTCGGTCAGCGGAGCGGATTATTTCGAAAAACTCCGAAAAATGGGCGTCCCCCTTGAGCCAGGACAGGTTTTTACCTCCGGCGACGCAACGATCCGTTATCTCAAACAATGCGGGCCGGAGCGAAACATTTTTTTGCTTGGCACGCCAAAATTGCATGCTGATTTTGAGAAGAACGGCTTTGAGACGACTTCAGCAGCCCCTGCTTATGTCGTTTTGGGGTTTGATAAAACAATGACTTATGAAAGCTTGAACGCCGCTTGTCGTCATATCCGATCCGGCGTATCTTTTATCGCCACTCACCCGGATTTGAACTGTCCGATGCCAAACGACGAGTTATTGATCGATTGCGGCGCGATAAGCGAGGCCATCACTGCCGCCACAGGCGTGAAGCCGAAATATATCGGTAAGCCTCATACGGAAATGGTCGATTACATGATAAATCTGGCCGGGGTCGAGCCTTCCCAAATGGCGATTATCGGCGACAGATTGTCGACGGATATTCAGGCCGGCGTTTCGAACGGGGTTTTTAGCATTCTTGTGCTTTCCGGAGCAACTTCGGCAAGCGAGTTGGAAGCTTCACAAATTCAGCCGGATATGGTCGTGTCCGATTTGGGAGAATTGCTTCAAATTCTGAAAATGGTTGAAAACGACGGCGCCAACCTGGCGCATAGCGAAAAACGTCGCTGAAGGCAGTAGGGCGGATACGCTTTGCCACAACACCTGTACCCGTCTGGTTCATGATTGCCCGGAATTTATTCCGCGCCAATATTCTTGAGTTTTTTCCAACCGGCTCGGCTGGCCGTATAGCGCTTGCCGTTTTGCATTTTCACAGTCAACCTTTCGGAACCGTCCCTTTTGGCTGATGCGATATAATCCAGATTTATAATTGTCGAACGATGGATGCGTACGAATTGCGCCGGATTGAGGAACTTCTCGAAATAGTGCATTTTGTGGGCGTCTAAAAATGTTCGTCCGTCGTTTTTCACGATATTGCAATAATCCAGCGACGCTTCGATGGCGGCAATATCATCAACTTTGATGATCGCAAGGGCGCCGCCGCTGCGCACGGAGATTCGTTCGAGATATTTTCCCGTGCTTTGGATTTGCTGCAATGTCTGCCGAACGATGGTTTGCAAATCCTGCTTTTCGTGCTGCAAAACGCGCTCGACTGCGTCTTTAAAACGTTCTTTTCCGAAAGGCTTTAGCAAGTAATCGACGGCGTGAATTTCGAAAGCTTGCACGGCGAATTCTTGATACGCTGTTGTGAAAATAACGTGTGCGGACGTACGCTTTTCCAGGATCATCTCCATGCCGCTTTTTTCCGGGAGGCCAATATCGAGAAAAAGAATGTCAACCGGATGAGCGTCTAAAATTTCACGCGCGGAATAAGCGTTTTCCGCCTCAAGAACCTCGAAATCATAGCCAAGGTCGGCGATATATTCTTTAAGCAGAGTGCGTGCATTGGGTTCGTCGTCGACGAGAAGAGCTATCATGATGGCTGTCGTTGTTTAGGACTTGGGGTTTCTTCTTTTTCATGTCCGGCGCTAAGAGGCTGTTTTAAAAGTCCCGTAGAGGGATGCTTGATAATAGCCAGGCGATTTATCGCCTGGAACTAATGGCCTCCTATGATTTCAAGTCCCGCCAGGGACGATTGAGGCTGGAAACGCGATAGAATTTCAACCGTCCCTGACGGGACTCGACAAAAAACAAAACGTTATCTTCCCCGGAAGTGAACTTCCGGGCTACTTTCGACCGTCCCCGCGGGACTTTTAAAACAGCTTCTGAGCAAAACAAGGGCGTTGCTCTTTTGGTTTACTTTCACGTCGTTCTGATCGCGACGCTTGAATTTTCATTCCAACGCTTCGATAACAGGAAACGCGACTTTGATGCGAAAGCCGTTTTGGTTATCAATCTCGAGATTATAATTTTTGTGAAAATTGGTTTTTAGCCGCTTCTCAAGATTTTTCAAACCAATAGCGTGTCCAGTTGGCGGGGAAGCGGCGATTGTGTCATTGTAGACAGAAATCTCCACGCGTCCGCTTGTTTCTCTCAAACGAATTTCAACACGACAGAGATTCTTGCTTTGCGAAACGCCGTGCTTGACGGCGTTTTCAATAATCGGTTGCAGCAATAGTGTCGGGATGTAGCATTCCCGCTCAATCTCGTTCTTAACGGTGGCGTCCAACCGTTCGCCAAAACGAATTTTTTCGATTTTCAAATAACGCTCGGCTTGCTCCAGCTCTTCTTCGATGGTGATGAAATGATGATTCTGCAGTTGCAGTACTTTGCGCAAATACTCCGACAACAGAAGAACGATTTTGCGGGCGTTCTTGGGATCCGCTTTAATCAGCGCGTGAATGTTGTGCAACGAATTGAATAAAAAATGCGGATTGAGCTGACTTTTCAATGCGTCCAATTGCGCGATTTTTAGCTCTTTTCGCAGCGATTTTTCAATTTCGGATTGCGATTTTAAACGATCAATATAAATAAAAAGATAGCCGACGCTGACGATGAGCGCATACTCGGTAAAATTATCAAACATCGAAGCGATCAGCCAGTTCTGGAGCGCGTAGTGAAGCGCTTGCTCTGCTTGCGCCGTCCCGTTCAGCGCCGCCATGACGCTAAAATAAATGATTTCGGTAAACACGCTGTACAAGCCGGCGAGAATAATGTGAACGGCAAAAAAACGAACTCTGTTTTTGTTAACGAACGGCAGTTTTCGAACGAAGAAGAGCGCAAGGACAAGGAGCGGAATCGGGGTCAACGTTTGGTGGATCGCCGTTTTCAGCGCAGCAGTCAATTCAACGTCGAATTGGCTGCGATACATGATCCATTGTGACAGAAAACTGTACAGGCTGAAACATGAGATAATCGTAAAGTCGCGCTTTTGGCTTCTTATGCCGGCCATATTTATTCAATCGGTTCCGACGTGACGAAATGAAAAGTATCGCTATTCATTACATGGCGGCCAGTATTGGATCGGTGTTTCTTTGCGGTATGTTTTTGCCAGCTTTTCCGCTTCCGGGAAGCTGTGGAATTTTGTCAAAAGGTCTTCTCGCCATTTCGCGGCCAATTGATCGAAATTTTCGCCGAACGTTTTTTGAAATATTTGATCACGCCCGTTGGCGTATGAATAGACGAGCCGAAATACCGCCGCTTTGCCGAATCTTTCATTCAAATAGTGAAAAAACGCTGCGCGCAGAGGATAAGATTGAAATTTACAGCGCAAGTTCAATGTGCCGTGCTGATTTCTTAATTTTTCCAAAGGAATGTCTGCTTCACTGGCCAGCCAATGCCCTGCGACAACCGTCAGCGGATAGCCGTAACGCGGAAATCCTTCAACTTCCGGATGCACGATTGTCGCCACGAATTCGGCAAAGCCTTCTTCAATAAATCCGTCCCAAGCTCTGCGAAACGACGCTCTAAAGGCGTGCGCCATTTCGTGCGCGAGCTCGCCGATATAGCCGCGCCCGGGATAATGATAGACGACAATGCGTCCGGAACCATCGACGTGCGGCGTTTTGTAGCGCCAATTCGGGAGTCTCGCGTCGCCGTCCAGAATAAGAACGAGTTTTTTGGCTGGCGTTCGTTCTTTTCCCAAAAATTGACTCATGCGAACAAACAACGTTTCCGCCAAAGCCTGAAACGCCGCCATATCCAAAGGAGCCGTCTCATCCTGGTTCCAAGCAATGACAAAATGCGGCGTTACGGTTGTTTTGTCGTAACCCGACGGAACTGCGCCCTGCGTGTTTGACTGGCTGTGCGCTGAAACCGGTGCGCCGAACGCCAGAACGACGGCAAGTAGTAAGCGTTTTCGCATGGAAACGTTTAGCATAATTTTTCCTTTTCGTTGTTGATCTGGCTGCAGAAAAATCAGGGCGGAAGCGGCGTTTCTCTGAACAGCCCGGAACCGTTTCCATTATTGTTTCAATTGCGCTTCGACGCGGGGCAAGAGCATATATTTCACGAACGCAAGTTCGGGCGCAACCGCCAATGATTTTTCGCAGGCGGCTTTGGCTTTTTCCAGCTCCGCAGGCTGCAAGTTGAGATAAGCTTGTCCTAACCAACCGTACCCAATGGCAAGCCCCCAATCCGGCTGTATACTTTCATTGCTCGGTTGCTTTTCGAGAATAGCGAGGGCTTGTTTGTAAAGCGCAATGGCTTTTGGTTGACTGCCGCCCCTATTTTCCGGTGTAAAAAACAGATCCATCGCGTTTGCCAGCATTGCGCGCGGATTTTTGGGTTCTAACTCGAGCGCTTTTTGATACATTGCATCCGATTTTGGCGCCAGCTCTCCAATGCGCGCCCAGTCTTGTTCTTGCTTGTAAACGCGAAATAGGGGCGAGTGGCAAAAGTAGGACAATGCGTAAGCGTCAGCGAAGTTTTTTTTGAGCGTTTTGGCTTTTTCCAAGTGCGCCAGCCCGTCGTTGCCAAGTTTGAGCAATGCGTCGCGATCGGTGACGAGAAAGCTCAATTGCCATTTTGCAAAAGCGGTGTAGTAGTGCGCCAGGGCCGCGAATTTCTTGTTTTTGATGAAAGGCTCCAACTCATTTTGCACGGCAACGAGCCCAAGGCTGTCCGAGCGCAAACCTACGTCCATGACTTTGGCTTTTAATTCTAACATGTCCTTGCTCTTCTGCGCGAAGCATCCAGTGGCGACGACAAACGTCAGAAAAAAAACAATACGATTTCTCATAACTCTCTCCTTCTTTTCAATTGGGATTTGATTTGGAAACGTTGATAACTGATCTTACACGGCTGACCAATGCTATGGCATTTGACTAAAAGCTTTGCTCTACGAGTCATTCCTGTCCCCGCCTGCGCGAGGATAAACTCCGGTAGGAATCCAGAAAATGGTGCACTGCCCCTGGATTCCTGCCTGCGCAGGAATGACCTTGAGAAACGTTTTTGGGGGCAGACAGCTTCATTTTCAATTGCAATATTCGATTCGATTGAAAACCAATCTACAGCATGCATTATTGGTAAGCGCGTAACATCAGTTATAAGAAACGCCGCATGGCGGAGAAGTTTTTTGTAAATCTGCGAATCGCCGAATTGAACTTATGAACGCACAATTTAGGCAGGTGAATAAAGGTTGGCGGATTTTCTTGTTATGAAGAATTCAGACTATATGGATTGTTTTTCCAATGCGGAGGGCGGGGCGCCGAAGCGCTCTTTGAACGATCTGGCGAAATAGGAGAGATTATTGAAACCGGTCTGAAACGCGATTTCAGTAATAGAACCGGCGTTGCTTTCGATTAATTTTTTGGCGTGCTCCAGACGCATGGCTCGGATGAATTGCGAAGGCGTTTGGTCGGTCAACGCCCGCACTTTACGCTGAAATTACCGTCTGGTCTTGTTAAAATTCCGCTTGATGGGTGCTCTCGCCGTCAACAAAATGATTGGAATATGGGAGGTCTTTTTGTCCTGTTTCAAAGTACGGCAGACTTCATAACCGTCCTTTTTAGGCGTCATGATATCACATGCAATAGCGCCTGAGTTAGAGGCTATTCCCTGCATCTGCTTAGCCCGCCGCTGTAAGAGCCAAGCCAAATGAAGCTGCGGGGTCTTGAATAATGTGTAGAATATTATCGTCCGGGAGACCGTTTACGATGGACAAGTGTTCGTAAAGTGGTTCCAAACTCTGGCCAAAGTTAAATGAAGCGAAATAAAATAGAAACGCCGGGACGGCTGTTTTTGTGATGGCGCTTTTGATGGGGGTACCTGATTGATTCTTGAGAACGAAGAAGAGCGATTGAGTATCCTACGCTTTTAGGAAAAAGTCTGAAAAAGGTTTCAAATCCCAGGTTGTATATTTGTCGGAAGGGTGGGGGAGTGCGATTCTTGCGCTCATGCGCTCTTTTCTGACGCAGGGAAATTCAAAGCGGTTGGAAAATCGTCCAAAGCTATGACAAGGAAGGGCTGAGAAGCTAATTGTCAACGCAAGAACCTTATCGAGCATCAATGTTGGTCGCGCCGGGATTTTCTACGGAAGCTCGGCGGAGCTTTGCTGGTTTTTGGTCGCCTGGAGAGGCTTTGTCTCCGTCCCGTCCTTGTCAGCGGACAGCTCTTCTTCAAGAACCTGAATCGCTCCACTGATTCGCAGCAACGTTTCCTGGAGGTTTCTCTGCTTTTCCCGCAAATCCGCCATCATTTTTTGTCCAGCTTCGAATTCCGCTTTGAGTTCTTTCAGGCGTTCTTGAAGTTTGTCTTTCATTGGATTTTTGCTTGAGTTGTGATTTTTAATCTTTCACTTGAAACTGATGTTGCAACATCAGTTTCAAGTTTCCTGGCTAACACACTACTATCCTAATATTGGGTATTTCATTTCAGGAGCAAGCCCCAGATTAAAGGCAATATCACGATCTACCCACAGGTTTTTATTAAGTTGTGTATTTTGAGCCAAGGTTACCGTACTGTCAGGATCAAATTTTTTAATTTGCTCCTTGGTGATTGTCAGGTCAACATTTGGCGCCGTAGAGCTGTCGACGCTTCGAGGATAAAAAGAAAGTTCTCCCTTGGCGCTTAAGTTGTTATCAATTATAAATTTAACCTGATTCGCCGTAAAAGTGATTGTTTGATCAACAGGAATAAATGTGTTCGCGATAAGTTTCCCGGACTTTTTTTCGAAGCCTAAAGCTTCTGCCTGTTCAGCAGAAATCATAAGGTTCTTGGGAAGACCGGATGGTAGCATGTCTTTGGTTATCTGCCAAGTATCGCCAAGCTTAATTGTCTGCTCTACTGTCAATTTAAACTTATATGGATAGTTCGTGTGGGCGGGAACATTTCTCCAATAATTTAACCCATAGTCATCTGCTTGCCATAATTTTAGCTTTACTGGCGTAGGCAATTTAAGTCCATTGGGGAGCGAAACCGCTTGTTTAGGGGCGTTTGTATCCAGGACCAGGTTATGCTTTGGAACAAATATTTTGACGCCACTCGCGCCTGATATATCATCTGGAGGATAGTTAGATGACTTGTCTCTGTTTTCCTTGGCGTTCAATATCTGCCCATTCTTGTTTGTATTGCCGCCTCCTTTTGATTTTGGAACGATATGGTCAATTTGAAGAATGTATTCTTTGAGGTCCCTTTGACGCGCCGCTTGGTGTCCTGGCTTTGTGGCGTACCCCGGGACATCGGGAAGCGACAGAGTTGATGAAACCATATTGTCTGTGACTTGATTGGCTTGGTTGTAATGAAAGACCTTGTTCGGATAAATACCGCTGCCCTTATCAGGAATTCCAGCGAGTTGTGCAGTTTGGGATTTTGGAATATAAACCGGCGTACCTGTCAAAAATTGTATCGGCGTTTTTTGAACAGCCCGATCGCCTTGTGGAGAAACCGGCTGATTCGGTGCACGCGCTAGCAACGGTTCTGCACTGTGACCTCGAACCACCAAATCAGCCACACTATCTGCATGTTGTTCATAGACGTCTCCGACTTTGCCGACGCCGTACTTCAAATGTACACCTCGACGTTGTTGTACAACATGTGCGGCTTCATGCGCCGCTGTCGCCAAATTAGGGTTAGCGCTTCTAAACGCCACTTTGTTGCCCGACGCATAAGCCTGAGCGCCCATTGCGCTTGCCGATTCCCGGCTCTGCCGACCAGTGTAGGCTTGAACTTGACTCACGTTAAAACGCCCAAAAGACTTCTGGATTTGATTCAAATGCGGCAGCTTTCCGCCCGTACCCTGAACGCCCTTCGCCGCGATTTTATGAATGTTCTCGGAATCGTCCTTCGTCTGTGCCGCAGATTTGCCCTGAACAAATGCATGCTCAACAGTAACGCACTCAAAACCGCTGATGCCCTTCGTTTCTTGACCTTGCATTTGAACCGCCGATAAACCGTTTTGAACAGATGCGTCTGCAAATTCCAGGTTGTATTTTGGCGGAGCGATTGCAGCGGCATTGTGGCTTGCGGATTTGTTTGAGCGTATCGCATCCGTTGCCAGACATCTAGATTTTTGTTCTTTTGATGTACGATTCATAAGCCTTTACCGTCGTTTTTTCATGCCAGTTTTTTAAAACGATCTTGCCAAATGAGCAAGGTTTATATTTCTCTGCCTTCCTTGGCGAACTCCCGACGAATCCCGCGTAAAACATCTTTGGCCGCCACCGCGGAAGCCCCGTTTTTGAGCGCTTGCAACGAAGCATAGCTGACCACGTTCATAATCGATCCGCCGGAAAGTTCGTAATCTTGCGCGATCTTTTCGAGATCAAGCGATGATTCGAGTTCTATTTTGGGCGAGAATCCCTGCTTCCAAAGGCGCAAGCGATCTTCTTGATTAGGTATCGGAAAATAAATGAGCGACTCGAAGCGGCGCGCAAAAGCGTCGTCAAGGTTTTCGCGCAAGTTTGAGGAAAGAATCGCGATGCCGTCAAACGTTTCGATGCGCTGCAATAGGAAAGAAACTTCCTGGTTGGCGTAGCGGTCGTGCGCGTCTTTTGTCAGTGTGCGTTTGCCAAACAAGGCGTCCGCTTCGTCGAAAAACAAAATCCAGTGTTTGTGCTGCGCCTGATCGAATACTTTGGCCAGATTCTTCTCCGTCTCGCCAATATATTTCGAGACGACCATCGATAAATCGATCTTGTACACTTCGCGTCCGGTCGATTTTCCCAAAAGACAGGCCGTCATGGTTTTCCCGGTTCCGGGCGGGCCGTAAAATAGACTGCGATAGCCGGGGCGCAGCTTGGGCGCCATTTCCCAGTCGCGCATCAGCGTTTCGTTGTGCTCAACCCACGTTCTGATTTCGTCAATTTGTTCCAAAGTGCCGGGATGCAGCACCAAGTCATCCCAAGTCCGTCTCGTCTCAATAAATTGCGCTGGAAAATTGGCGCCGAAAGTCGGGCGGTGCGAATGTCCAATGGTGAACAAGCTTAGGTATTCTTCAGAGATTTTCAACGGCGACTTCAGCGGTGAAAAATCAGTGGGAGAAGGTTCAAGCCTGAGAATGTTATGCTTGGTGAAAAAATGCTCCGGATCAAACAACGCTTGCAATTCAAAACGGGCTTCGAGATCGTTGGCGGCCAAAACAAAAAGCAGCGTTTCGCCGGTTGGGTGAAAATCACCCTCCGAGTTAGAGCGTACGCCGCCAAATTCCGTGAATTTGCGATCGAAGGTTTTGTTCTTAACGAAAAAAACGTCCAATAATTGCGGGCGAATGTGGGGCGTCAGGCTGAGAATTACTGCCAGGCGCTCAGCAAACCCGAATTTGTAATGCCGTGTGAATTGCGCATACTGTGATTTCGAGTCTTTCAGATCAGGCGGCGAAATTTCGGAAATGTGTTGGTGTTCGCATTCCTGGCCAAAGTAAAGCTTGAAACGAGCGTCGAGAACACGCGCCAGCCATGCCAGTTCTTGTTCCAGATCGCGCGCATTTTGTTGAATTCTGTTTTCCATCACCATTCCACGCGGAGTGTTTTTTCCATCCACGGCAATTTAATCCACTCCCAACTCCAGGGAAAACGATCCAGAACGATGTCGTGCGTTTTTCTTTCAACTTGCAGGAGCCAGGCGCCGTCACGCGTGCGCAAAACGCCTTCTCGTAAGAGAAAAGTTCCGCGCAGTCCGTCAATCGACATTTCCTTCAAAATAGGCGCTTGTGCAATAATCGCTTCAAGAAATTTTTCACATTCCTTTGCTTCCAAATCTGTCAGGATCGACTCAAAAAGGACGAGGTCTGTTAAATGAATCCCGCAAAGCGCTTTGTTGAGCGGCAGCAAGTACTCTGGAAATTCAGATTCTCCAGACGCGAGGAGTTGCAGGAGTCCGGCGGCGCGCTGTTGTGATTTCTCGTCTTTAAATTGCCCTTTTTCAAGATAATCCACGCGACTAAAAAAGCGGCTCAAGAACGGCGCAAGAATGACCAATCCGGCGTTCGAAACATATAATTCATCGCCGTCGCTGAACTCCAAATCATCGAGCGGGTCGACTTCTCCGCCTTGATGATCCGAATCTGGCTCAATCGCCTGGATAACCGCACGGGATTCTTCCGGGCGAATTTTGGCTGCAATTAGTTCCTGCAATGCGGCGATCATTTGGCGGCGCTTTTCCGACGGCAGTGAAACGGCTGGCAGCGACTCTGCCAGCAACGCTAAAATTCGCTCCGTTTTTTTGTGCGGTGTTTCGGACTCTTTGAGTAAATTCAGGATTGGATTTCGAATCTGGTTTGGAAAATTCTGAACCGTTTCCATCAAAATCGCCCAAAATTCGGAAAGGATTTCCGATGAGTCTGCCAAGAGCCGTTCTCTGAAAGTTTTAGATGAAGTTTGAACGACAGGTTCTTGCCCTGATTTTTTATCATCGGAGCCAGCGGATTGGGCGAGATCAAATAAAACGTTCTGAAGGGATTCTCCGATCTCCATTTTCAAGCTTTTAAGCGTATCAGCGGCGGAAGTGACTAGGGAGTGATAAGTTGCGCCGCTAACGGCGGCGACATGCGTCAGCGCCGACTGCGTGAGCGCCTTCGTGGAAACTTCTGACCGGCCTTCGAGACCGGCGACGCGAAGCAGGGTTGGCCAGAATTTGTCCCGAGCGATTCCGATTTTCGATTCTTGCAGTATCCTCAATAACTCCGCCGCGTTGACGCCTTTCGGCGGTTTGAGCGCCGGGGCCATGAGCTGGACGACGCGTGAGATTGAATCGTCAGAAAAATGGTTAGCGAATCTTTGAAAAACATTGCCTTCCCGCGCCATAGATCGCAAAGCTTCTGTCAGTCGTCTCGGCGAATTAAGGATTAAAAAATCCAGACAATTTTCCAACAATCGCGGTTCCGAAGCGTCGGCCCACCAGGGAAGGGCCCCGGTGCGGAGAAAGAAATAGAGCAACTCCAGTTGAGATTGCAATTTTGCCTGAGGAGTTTGAGAAGCATTGTCCGGCTTTTCTTGGGCGGCAATTTGGGCTTGCAGCGCCTTGGGCAGGGCGTCGTTCAGGCTGAGCAATAAATCAGATTCAAGACGATTTGCATCAACAGCGCCGAGATCAATCTCGAGCGAATCAATTCGATGCAATCGATCCGGGGCGCTCAACTCGCTACAAAACTGGTCAATAAGCGGAATTATTTTCCGCCGATAGATGCGGCTCACTTCGTTTTGCAATTCGTGCGCCTGAGCATTTCCGGGAATGCTCAATTCAATCACCTGGCGCTTTATGACATGTCTTTGCGAGTTCATCGTCATTATTTAAAAAGTGCGTTACGTCTGGTCTTCCAAACGAATTTTTGCAATAACCTTAACAATACGCATCACCGGGAAGCCGGGCGGGGCGATTTGTGTGACGCGCACTTCGAATTCCGTATCTTCGGTTATTGGATCGGTGTTGAAGGAAAGATCAGCGCCGTTGCCGTTGCGGGCGCGTTTAAATGATTGCCCGTTGAGAAACGGCTCATATTTTTCTCCAATTACGCTGGACTTCACCAGAATCTTCGTTGTCGCGCCGGTCTCGATTTCATCGTCCTGGAGAGCGATTTCAGGTAGTTCGGCGATGATTGCAGTTTTGCTCAAGTCGTTCTCGACGAGCGTCTGCGCTTTCATCGCCTTAATGTGCAATTCCGTATTGGCGGCCAACTTTTCTGTTTCGAGAACGGGCGGTTCGGGGGCTGTCTGGGTCGGACTTTCATTTGTTTCCGCCGGCGAGGCTGTGCGCGGCACGACAAAATCCACGCCGATTTTGAGCTGCGACAAGCCTTTGTTATGAGCAGGATTGATTTCGTCGCGTTTGTGAAAATAGACCGGCGGCTCAATTTTCTTGTTTTCAGGAGCGGCGCTAAATTGATAGAAAATTCCGGGATCGCCGTCAAAAATATGCAATTGCCCGCCGGTTTTGCCATCGACAATTTCGGTCTCAAGTCTCAGGCTCGGCATTGGATTTGGCCGGACAAGCACAACGACCGCTTGCTCTAATTGCAAGGCGGAAGAAATAACCGCGCCGCCGGAATCGTGGTCTTTGCTTGCCTTTACGATGACCAAGTGATCCGCTTGCAAATCTGGCAAAGACAGCCGCAAGTCGCCGTCGTTGCCTTGCTTGGGCTCTCCAGCGGCAGTAAAATCGTTTTTTGACCAAACGTCCGTCCTTGCGGGCTTTTCCACCTGCACGTCCGGCTGGTTTTCGACCGGCGTTTTGATGACAGATTCTTCAGGCGCGGAACCGTGGACAAACTCGCGGTCGGAAATCTCGCGCATAAAAACCTGGTAATTCACGCTGCTTTGCGAATCGGGAATTTTGATCGTGCCCGAGGCGTCGAAATCGAAAATCGGTTCGTGATCGACGGCGACCAATGTCTTGGAGTTGGCGCGCACCTTGAGCGGCAAAATTGCGTCGAGCAGTTCTTTTTGCTCCGCCCGATCCCCTGAACCGAAGTTTTTAGTCGCACGAATATAAACGTCGACATCTTCAAAAATTCGCTTTGAGACCAACGTAATATTGTGCAAGTCTCCAATCATGTCAGACTCGGAAAGAACGCTTTCCTGGCCGTTTTCGATTGAGACAAGTTGATAAACCACGCCTTCCTGGCTATTGTCAATTTGCACTTCCACCTTCGCGCCGTAATTGATCAAACGCGGCGCTTCGTCACCTGGACTCTCGGCGGTCTGGTCCAGGAAGGCGTAAACGCCAAGTCGATCGGATTCCAGGCGAATGACGTAGCTTAGACCGTTTTCTTGTACAATCCGCCAACGCTGGTTTTCGCTGAAAATGCGCGCATGTTCGGCAACAAAAACTTCGCGATTGAGAAATTCCTGCCTCAAGTCGCCTTGGACAACGCCTTCCGTCAGTTTCGTTTCAAATGCGAGATCGAGACCAAATAACCGGATTCGCGCAGGCAGCGCTGTATTTAAGCCGACCTTGACTGTCGCCGTTTGATGCAGCCATGCTTGGCGGGAAGTGGCTTGTTTCACAGCAAGAATATCGAAAGTAACGTCTTCGATAATTTTGTCGGTCTCAAGCTGAATCGCTCCGCCGTCGCCCGCCGCCTGCACCGGCGTTTTTTGGCCGTCAATTATTCGTTCAACAACAGCGCCGGATTGGTAGAGTTGGTACAAAACGTTTTGCTGGCTATGCTGAATGGAAATTGTCGCGGGCGTTTCATGCGGCACTTTTAGCTTTTCGTTCGGCACAGGCAAATCGCGCAGCGGATAGGACTCCCCGAGCTTCAAAGAGTCTATCATTCTATCTCGCGAATCGCGGGTTTGAAGATGCGTCGTAGCGCTCATTATTTGACGTACTTGGTTAAAAAACGTGATCGAATGTTTTTGAGCTGACGATAATCCAAGGTGTTTCGAAGGTTTCGTCTATGTTAATCAATTTAAGCTCAAAGCTCGACGATTGCTTCGAATGCGATCCGTGCGATGACGTTCGCGGCGGTCTTGCTACATCGCGCTCAACCAAAACTCGCGTCGATGTTTGAGCCATTGTTGATAGTCGACTTTGAAGGTCGTCATTTCTGCTTGATCCAGCCAGTGAATGTGAGCGACAAGGTGCGCGGGCGTTTCTTCGCGGACGACGCGTTCGATGAATGTGCGGAATCCGGCGTCGGCGTAGCGCACCGGCCAGTCCGGAAAGACGAAGCTCACTTGAAATGACCACGGATCCTGGTATTGCGGTTTTGCCAGAAACGGAACTTTCTGCTGTATGTCTTGCGCCATGGGACGCAATAAAATATGTTCAACAAGATAAAACTCTTCGCTTTCATTTGTTTGCGAATTTCCCTCAGAGACGCCGACGCCTAGCTTGCGGCTGATTCGTTCTTTCAGGCCGGAACGGTTATCCAGGCCTTCTTCCGAAAGATAATTAAACGCTCCGCCGCGTGCGCTGCTGATTTTCGGATAATCTTGCAAAAACCGTTGTTTGTCCCGCATTAACTTTTCGGGTGCGGAAGCGCCGCTCTTCGACAAAACGTTGAAAATGACCAGAGAATAGTCGGTGAATTGTTCAGCGAACCTGGCGAGCATGTGATTCAGGAATTTGTTCCGACGGAGAGAATCCGGCTTTTGACCAGATTCATACGGATTTTCAGTTATTTCCTGTAATCTGAGTGCGTACGCGTCGAAGTCTTGCCGATAAACGTCGTCCAGGGCAAGCGTCGGGTCGTCGATGGCTTGGGCAAAATACGTTTGTCGAGCGCTTTCGGAAAAAGAAAACAAGCTGCGCACGTGCGATAGTTGAGAAAAATATTGCGCCAATATTTGATCAAAGAAAAGGAGGTAGGCTTTGAGTTGTTGCGCCTGAGCCTTGCGTTCCGGTGAAGCGGAAGCAGAGAGACCGTTATGCCCGACGCCATAAGTCGCCGGGAGTTGGTGTTGAATTGAATAGTAAGCGTCGAGATTGCGATCCTGGCCGACAGGCGGTTTAATTTCCAGATCTTCCGCTGGAGGCTTGAAGTCAATTCTTTTTCGAAGCACCGCGTTCCAGTCGCGCTCGACCTGAGTTTTGTCCACGCTCACGGGCAGTCTGTTTCTTTCAAGGCTCAGGGACGATCCTTCCAAATCCAGTCGCGGAGTGCGTTTTGGGTCAAGCTTAAGAGACCACGCCGCTTTTCCGGCTCCCGTAGAAATTTGAACGTCCCGTACCGCCATGACTCCATCGACATCCATGATTTCGCGAATAAAATCCGAGGTGTGAAGAACGGTTTTTCGTTGCGAAACAGCGAGTGCGTCATCATTGATAAACCCGTGCTCGAGCAAGGGGCCGTCAAATATTTCATCCATGCGCTTACCCGAGTCCAGCATTTCGTGGATTGTCAGAAAACGTATCGGCGGCGAGATGTGGTCAGCGATGCGTTGATAGATTTCTAACAGTATATCCTCGGCGTTATCAACCGCTGCGATTTCGATGCGCGCATGTACCTGGACGCCTTGCGAATCGAGACGAACGATCTCGGAGAAATCCTGGCAAAGCGCGCGATTTTCGTGCAGGCGCTGCACAACTTTGGTGCGCACGGCTTCTTTGTCCTTTTCCGTTCCATCGAGGTAGAGCAAGTCGGAGAGTTCGAAAATCACACGGTACAGACCTTTTAAATAGACCGGTTCCGCCGCAAGCGACTCGCCCTCAAGATTGAGCGTGTTTTGGTCTGGATTGAAATAAATCGGAATCGGACTGTCGTCGACTTTTTCCCAATCGTTTTCAATCCGCTCGACCCAAGCGTTTTTTACGCCGGGAATATCGATGACGAGTTTGCGCAGATCGGTTTCCGTCACCGGGCTCGTGGTCATGATTTGAGCCGGGCCGTACAAATCGGCAAATGATTCTTCACCCTTTTTAGCGAGCAGATCGGATATTTCGTGATTGGCGCGGTAAGCCAAATCGGTGATGGCGTAGCATATTTGTTCGAGAATGGTCACGCCCGGATCGTGGGCGTTAAAATCCGTCCACAGCCTTCCTGCTAACCGCTCCAGGTGGCGAATTCCTTCCTTCCGAAGGAAATCATAATCCATGGCCGGATGTTCAGGCGGCGATGTTGGAATTGTGGGTGATGAAGGCATAAAATTACGCGTTTACGTTTTTGCAGCGATCCGGCTAACCAGTACGCCTGAGATTTTAATCGAGTAACTCCAGAGTCAAACGCTTCAGCATTTGAGCGTGTCTGCTGTCCCTGGGGGTTGTCTCAAAACATAATATTTTTGATGCGCTACACAACATGTCGTAGGGGTTCAAAATTTTGAACCCCTGCATGTGGTGCACGCCTTGCGTTCAGAAACCATGTTTTTGGACAGCCCCACTCCGAGAAGGAGTCTGGTAGAGGCGTATTTCAATGCGCCCCTACACAACGCTCTTTGGGGCGAACTTGCTCAGAAGCTAACCAACATTGAGTGGTTTTGATTTCTGCGTTTCTACCAAAGCTTAATAAGGCGGTATGTGATGTTGACGCCTGAGCTGTACGCCACTTCCGTTCTAATTTCCAGATTGAAATCATAGGTTGAGCCTGTCCATCGAACGTCTATTCTTCCGTTGTTGTAGTCTCCGCGCGTCTTGGTGATTCCTCCGCGGCTATGCCCGCCAAAGGCTCCATATGTTGTAACTGCAATCGCATGGGTGAGGCCATGCCGTCCGGACTGACCGATGTCTGCAATGAGTTCATAGGCGTGATGGCCGTTCAACTTCGTCAATATTCGATGCCACGCGGCATTGCCTGGGACTGTGCCGACTTTATAGGCGCCTTGCCGTCCCCATTCCTGCGTCCAACCGCCGCTTTTCTGTAGATCATAGTACGTCGTCTTTATGTGAGCGTTTGGCCCCTTGTAAGGCTGCGCCGATTCGATGACGCCCAAGCGGCCTTTAATAAACAACAAGGCATATGGCGAGCGTACCCCCGTCCGCGCCGCCTGAAATGCTTGCCCGGCCCCGATGGTTTTTAAAAACGCCTCAGCAGATCCGCCAGAGGGCGGATTATTGATGGCGTCAAAAGTCCCGACGGCTACAACATCGCCGTCAGCGGCGTTTGCATTGATCCAGTCCGCCCAATTGTTCCATCGATCTGCATTGCCGTATACGTCATGATTCGCTTTGTTTTTGTAAGTGCCGTCAGGGTTCAACACAACAGTGTTAAGGCTGCGGTTGGTCCGCATGTCCATGGATACATTGCCGATTTTCAGCCAAGTGTTGTTGCCTTCTGTCGATTCGTATGCCGAACCTCTTAGATAAATCTCATAATTTTCATAAGCCAGCGGGCGATTCGCCGTATAAACACTGCCGGTGGCTTTTACATGGCCGTTGGCGAGAATATTTCCGAACACCTCCAACTTTTCTTTTGGCTCCGATGTGCCTATCCCAAGACGCGCTGCGAAATGATTGTCCTTCGTGCCGCCGAACCACGCCGAATTGTGACGACTGCCCGTCCAACCGTCATGATCAGCGAAAAGGCGTACGGCCTGGCCTGAGCTTCTGATTTGAAAGATTGGCGCGCCAGACGCGGGGTTTTGCATCGCTCGGTAAACAAGTCCGGTTTTGAAATCGTCTTCATTTTCCGGATCTTCGCGATGTTTGCCGTCCGCCGGCGCTTCCATCGCCAAACTGCGCTCGCCGGAAGCGTTCGATAAAGCTTTGAGATCGCCGTTGACGGTCAGTTTCGCTGGAGCTTCGATTGTACCAACGCCAAGATTGCCGCTGGCGCGATCGATGAAAAGTCTGCTGTTGCCGTCGCCGTCGCTAATGTTAAAGCCAAGTTTCGCCGTCTCCGGCTTGGCGGCGTCGCTGCGCGGGTTGAGGTTGATCGTCCAATCGGGATTCTCATCGACGAGCTTTCGATAAAAGTTGATCGCGTTCTTTGTACTGGCGTCATCGCCAACGGCTTCCAGGCTTAGCGGCGCGCCCGATTGCTTGATTAGACCGTCGTCTTTTTGATTGATCATGCCGTCGATCAGATCGGCGAAATTGCCTTCGGTTGGAATACTGTTTTTAACAAAATATCCCTTCAGCTCATCCCGACTTCTCGTTTTCACATCCATTGCTTACCCTCTTTAAAAATGCGAGCGATTTAAGGTTTGTATCATTTTCACGCTGCAACAACGGTCTGCTCCCGATCTTCGCCGACGATGAAATCGAGCTCAATTTTCATATGATTCACGCCGGTGAAATTCTCGTCTTCATAACCGCTCTCGGAAATAATATCGATTTCATGACTGCGCGCCGCCGCCAGCACTTCGTCCGGACGAGCGGTTTCGAGCCAGTAGCCCGACGAATCTTCTTGAGGCAGAGCGAGCTTAAAAGTCGCCCCGCCGTCTTCGCTGTGAAACAGTTTTATTTGCGCGACATAATCAACGTACGACTGTTCTTCGATGAAATTTATGATGACATTAGCGTAGACTCTGCCGCCGATAACGACGTCCGCGCCTTCGTCGTAAGCCCAGGGCGAAAGGAAACGGTTCAGCGAGTCGTTCAATCGCTGCTTGTAAAAACCCTCGTTCTTTCTTGGCAGAAAGCGCACGCCGACGCGAATTTTGACCGGAATGTAGCGGGCGTTTTTCACATTCACAGACACAAATCCCGGCACGTTTTTCGACAAATAAGTTTCAATATCCGCCAACATGTTCGTCGGCGCTTTGGGCTCGAATGGATTGAAAGGGAGTTTGTTCCGAATTTCAGGAATCACGATCACTTCCACGTTTCCGGGACGCTCGGGGCTGGCCGGAAGGCACTTGGCTTTGTAAATCTCAGGAAATTGATCCAGGATCATGTGCTCGTAATCCCAAATCGAAAGGGCGCGGCGCTTATGGCGCAAACGTTCGCTAATACGCGTGTAAAAAAAAGCGTCCGATTCCGCCGGTTTGCCGCCGAAAGAAGTGTAAGGTTGGCGTACGCCGCCGATCTCAGGCAAAGGATCGGCAAGGTCGGAAATGCTCTCTGCCGGCAATGGCGAATCTAAATGATCCGGTGCATTGTCATGGTCGACAAAAGTTGCTGAGACGGCTTGTGCATGGATGGCCACAGCGTCGCAAACGCTGCTTGATTTGCGCGGAATCGCTGCTCTCAGCCAGTAAAGATCGTTTGGAAAAAGTGTGCTCGGTTGTGCGGGCTTTAGGTCGAATAAAATCACGCCGGAGTTGATCAAGCCTCTTGTGGCGTCTTCCAGTACGCCGTTTTCCATGCTTACCCAGTGGTCGCCGTCGAGGCGGCTCCATTGCACCGGTTCCGGCTCAATATCCGGATCGGCGCTGCCCTCCGCCATTTGAAACAAAAGCGATAAATTCTGGGGCGCCTGAACATTTCTGACGCCAATGTAAAGTTCGCCTTCGAAATTGAACTGCGGCATAAAATGACTTTTTCCCGTCTCGTCCTCAGGCCGAAGTTCACAATAACCGAAAGGGTGGATGTGGTACATTCTGTCCAGCCCTTCGCCTGGCTGGCGGTCTTCCATAACGATCTCAAGAGACGACGTATAGGAAAAAGTCAATTTCTTCAGTTTGGGCGTGTACGGCGGAGCGACTTGGTAATCTTTAGGATCGACAGTTTCCTTGTTTGCAATCTTGGCCGCAAATTCGACGGATTTTTGCGCCACGATTGCCGGATAGGCGTCATGCTGAAAATCAGGCGTATTCAACTCAAATTGCAAGTAACGGCTCCACTGCAGCAGATCACCTGCTTCAATGGAAGGCTCTGCGGCTCTGTGACTTTTGGTTTTTGCTGCAATATCCTGCAAGGAGATTGTGTGGAGCTCGTTCGGATTCTTGGCTGCGAACAAAGGCTCTTTTTCGCGGATTTCGCGGTCGAGACGTTTTTCGATGAGGCTGATCCGGCTTGTAAATTGAGTCCCTTCGGGAACGGCGCTATAATTTACATAATGATCGACAAAACTTTCCGGGGCGTTCATCCATTCTAAAGTAAAATTCAGGGCGTCGAGCTTTTTCGCCGCCAGTTCCGGGTGCCCCAAAAGCAAGCGCGACCCAACAGCAGGACTTACACCAAACGGTTCAAACGGCTTACTCGCATCCAATGACGACTCATCGTTTTGCGCCTGAGACGGCAGGATTCCCGAGGCTTCGACTTTGATCCGCGCCCTTTTGAGCACCAAATCCTTGAATGCGCGATATTGCGTTATATAGCGCCCGCTAACGCCTGAATCCCCGTGCGGCTGCCAAATTTGGCGCAACATAATTCTGAGCACGGGATGGTCTGACGCGATTTGAGCTTGATCGTCCGGCGGGGTCAACGGGGGAACGTCTTCCGGGAAAGTGAGTTTGAATTGCAATGCCTGCAGCGGTTCTTCAAGCTCGTCAGTGCTGCTCAAGGCTGAATAGTCGCCGATTGCAAATTCGACTTGACTCGCCGCTGCCCAGCCCTCCGCCGTTGAAATTTCAATTCGAAAAGGTCCCGGCGTTTCATCCTGCCAGAGAGCCTCGATTTTTTCAGCGTCAAACTGCTCACTTTCAAAGCCTAAAGTCAAAGTAATCGTCCGTTTGCCTTCATTGAGCGTCAGGATCGGGGAGCAGAGGCCAAAGCCGAATTCCGGGGGCGGGGGAGTCTCTGCTGCCACGACGGGTTGGCCGTGCCCAAACGTTTTCCACCGCGCATTTTGGTCGTCATTTTCAATTTCGAGAGAGACGGCGGCGGCCGTTGCATCTGCAAATGCGTAAAGGTTGCGCCATTCTTCTTTTTGCGCCGTTGGCTCCTCAAGATTTTCTAAACTGCGCTGTGCAAGCTCGACGATGCGGTAAGTTTTTTCCCATTCATCGTCCGATATTTCGATTTCGGTCTCGCCATCGGCGATTTTTTTGACTTTGGCTTCAATGTCCTCAAGAAAGCGCGCGTTAGCGGCGTTTTTGATGTGTTCGAGCAAAAGCTGCAACGGCGGCAGTTCCGCTTGTCGTCCGTCATCTCCGACCGCGAAAGCCAGCATGTTCTCAAAGCCCTCGTCCCGATTCTTTTGCCGCAACATCTCGCGCCGATTCGAGAAGACTTTTTGCTTGTGCGCCTCAGCCAGTATTTTGTAGACGTGATCCCACTCTTGCGATAAAGGCTGCTCTCTTCCGACGACTGACATGATGAAGACAAAGTGCTCGACGGGCATAAAAAAGTAGCCTTCCAAGTATGCGACTTCATCGCAGTAATCTCGCAGCGTTTTCGTCTTGCTGCGCGCTTCCAATTTGGTGAAAATATCCGCGCCCACCGCCTTTTTCAAGTTGTCGTCGAACGCCGAAGGTTCGGTGATTTTTAGCGAAAACTGCGGGTTTTTGCGCTGCGTTCTCGCCGCTTCCGTCAAGATGCGATTGACTTCCGACCATTCATTGTCGATGCGCACTTTGAAGTGCATCATTTCAGTGAAATCATCGATCCCTAAAAACAGACGTTCCTGGATGCGCTCCTTCAAGGCGGGACGAATATCGGAACGATTGCGCAAATTGTAAGCGTCGTAAATCGTCTTGATCTCTGGAATACCGTCGAACAGGCTGCTGAATTCCTCCTCGCTCGGGTTGCCCAGCGCTTTCAACAGGTTGGCGTCAAAATCTCGCGGATCTGCAGGCTCTAAAACAAATTCCGGCTCTCTCGTTTGTCCGGCTTTTTCCAAAAACTGATTGATCGCCGTCCATTCGTCATGCGCTTCGTCGCGTTGTTTTTTGAGACGCATCATCTCGCGAAAATCTGGAAAGCTGAGGTAAAGGTCTTCCGGAACAAAGTTGGCGAGATCGTTAAGCAACAACAGTTGCGCGTAGTCGACCGGCTTTTCATCATCTTCGCGATAGCTCGGCAATAATTCTCCCGGCAATGGCGCGCCGAGAGCGATCTTGAGCATTTCGACAAAAGCTTCTTCTTTCGGGCCGTCATAAAGTTCGCGAGCTTCACGGATTCCGGTCACTTCCTTTTCCGCGAAGATTGAGCTGAGCTTCGCCACCTGCGCCTGGTTGGCGACAAAAGTGCGGTCGGTTTTGTAGAGCAAGTCCCGCCCGCTGCTGTCAACGCCTGCATTTAGCAGCGTGCCTTCAAGCAGTTCGAATTGCTCGACGTTCGGGGCCAGGTCGATCAGCACGTTCACTTGATCGGGCAGTGCTTGCTTTTTGGTCATGCCCAGCACTTGCCGGTAGTAGAAATCGAGGTGTTTTTTGGTGAGACCGTTCAGTTGATCTTGAGCGTGACGCAACAGATGCAGGAACGAGAGGAAAAGTGCAAAATGCGGCCGTGACCAAGGCGCCGCTTGCTCTGCTGAAAACTTCTCCGGATTCTGCATGTACGCGACGATTTCATCGAGATCGGCGTCTTCGTTGAGAAAAGCGCTCCAGTCGCTTTGCACCGAAATCTGACCGTTTTCTACGCCAAAATAATTCAATTCTTTGGCCAGTTCGCGGGCGAAAGCGAGCAAATCCTTGAACGTACGCTCGTCGATGGGAGCGTATTCAGGATCGAGCGCCGTTAAACGCCTTGCGAATTGGCTGACGCCGTCGCGTTGTAAAAACGTCTTCACTTGGGTTTATTTACAAGGTTTTAAAGGTTAGCCGACATTCCGCACGTCAATCGTCGCATTTGAAATCATTTGTTGAAAAAGCGCTTTTTCGACAATTTTAGTGCGGCTGCAAGACTTCTTTTGCGCCTGATGAGATTTTGCCTCTCATTAGCCCCGGCTTTTAAGCCGGGGTTTTGGTAAAATCACACTTTTCTTTTCCCACGCCGAGCTTGCGCGGCGGGGGAGAAGGGTGGAAGGACGCTCTTGTCACCGCCCTGAAGGACGGTGTTAATGAGATGAAGAAATTATTTCCATTTCCAATTCTTGTGTGCGGAATGTCGGGTTAGTGCTTGTTCTGAATAATTCTAACCCTGCCGGGCTTACACCAGTTACTTCCGTTCTGCCTTGTAATACAACGTTAAGTTAGCCTCAAAAAACCAGCACATTTCACACGCATGACACTTGAAAAACAGCTTGAAAGCTGAACTACAAACGACAGGGCTTTTTTGACGTTCAGGGTAGAAGTACGCCCTGTCGTTTGTAGTTCACACTTCAGTGTGTCTTGCACAACCGTTCTGAGGCGGACTTAACGTTATAGTAGAAGTTACTCCATCTCAAAACCGACGTAACTCAATCGTCCGAGGCGCTCAATCTGTAAAACAATAGAGTCGCCGGATTTGGCTTCGGCGAGCATGGATTTCAAGGTAGAAATATTGAGCACATTTTTATTATTCAACGCGTGAATGACGTCGCCGGGCAGCAGACCGTTTTGTAAGGAAAGCGCGTCCGCCGATCGAGCGGCGACCAATACGCCGCCCGGAATTCTCAAGCGAGGGAGCATGGTCAAAATTTCGCGATTGAGATCGAGCGCGAGCACGCCCAGGAGCGGAATGAGATTTCTGTCCGGGTCAATGAAAGCGTTGAAGCGCCCGGGATCGTCGTCTCTTTCCGCAACGCGCACGGTTATTTTTTTCGTTTCGCCGCTTCTGAGAATTTCAACCAGAGCTGTTTCATCGACGGCCTTGCGGTAGAGATTTACGTTGAACTGCCGAGCGTTCTCCATCACCTTGCCGTCTAAGCTCAAAACTATGTCGCCGTTTTTCAAACCGCTGATGCTCGCCGGGCTTCCCGGATAAACGTCGCCCAGCACAACGCCCCAATCTTTCGCCAGACCGAGGCCATGCGCAAGGACTGACGTGATGGTCTGCGCGTTAACGCCGATATGTCCGCGACGAACCCGACCGGTTGCGCGAATTTGCGTGAAGATGTTGCGGACAATGTTACTCGGAACCGCAAAGCCAATCCCGTCGCTGCCGCCGGATTGTGAAAAGATCATCGTATTAATTCCAATAACTTCGCCCCTGGAGTTGACCAGCGGGCCGCCGCTGTTGCCGGGATTGATCGTAGCGTCTGTCTGGATATAAACCATCGGCGCGTCGGCTTGCAATTGCCGAGCGACGGCGCTGACCACGCCCATGGAAACGGAATTTTCCAAGCCTAACGGACTGCCGAACGCCAGCACAACTTGTCCCTGGCGTAATTCGTCTGAATCGCCCAAATCCAGATAGCTCAGGTTTGTTCGTTCCACTTTGAGCACGGCGAGGTCGGTTTCGCGGTCGAGCCCAACGATTTGTGCGCCTGTTAGATCTCCGGTTGGTTTGAGAATCGATCGGCGCTCACCGCGCACCGCCGCCGTTATGGGAAGCATCACCTGTATGCGGCGCGCTCCTTCGACAACATGGGCGTTTGTGATGATGTAACCGTCGGGAGAGAGAATGACGCCTGACCCGCTGCCGCGTTCTTTTTCGATCAAATTCGAAGTCGTGGCGACAATCCCGCGACCAGGCTCAAAGCTTGTAGAAAAAATCTGAACGACGGAAGGGCCGACCGTCTCCGTCAGCGTTTGAAACGACGAGCTCAAATCGCCCAATCGCGCGAGCGCTTTTTTTTGAGAGTTCGCTTGTCCTTGCAACGCGTTCGAGGACGAGGCGATCACGATAAAAGCAAAGACGTTTAAGAACGAAGCTTTCAGTATGGTAAACTTGAGAGTTCCAAAAATAAATTTGTTGAACAAAATGTACCTCTAACTCCCTTGAAATTTTGTGTTTGTCGTCATGAACATCCCATTGCCCGAGTACTGCGGCGACGGATCAGGTATGGGCGAGCCCGGCCCCGGCGGAGGCTGTTTTGCCGGACTTTGTACTTCGAATTTCGCCGTAAATTGCCCGCCTTTCAAAAGCACGGCTTTGCCGCCGGTATTCGTTTTTTTCGCTTTCTGATTTCCGGCGAGTGCGTTGATTTTGAGCGTTCCCGTTCCGGGAATGGAATACTGCGGCGTCATGTATGTGCAGCCGGGCACGGAGACGTCTTTTTCATCGCCGTCAACGCAAAGTTTTTTGCCGTTCAGCGTTCCCGGCCCGCTGCCCTTCAAATCGCCGGGTTTGACCACCACGACCGCAGCGCCGAAATTAGGCAGAAAATTCGCTTTGTCGCCTTCAATCAAAATAAAATCAGGCATTTTTCAATGTTGCTCACGGTGCAACTGCTTCGTTGATGTAAAACGGGTACACCATATTAAAGCGTGAGTTCTTACTGCGAACAGTATAATCGATACTAATCAGCAGCAAGCCCGGTTCATCGGCGTCTTGTGAAACGTCAAGTTCATTCAATTTAATGCGCGGCTCATGGTAAAGGATCGCGTCGGTGACCATTGCGGTGATGGTGTTGACCAAACCCTGGTCAATCTCTTCGAAAAGTAAGTGCTGCAAATCGCAGCCGAATTCATCTTGCATCACCCGTTCGCCGAGGCGGGTGGAAAGCAAAATTTGCAAGCTCTGCTGAATATCCTCGACGTCTGAAACCATGGCCACGCCTGCGCCGCCCTTGGTAAACGTCGGCGGAAAAGACCACCCGGTTCCTAAAAACGACTCTTTCATTTTATGTCAACCTTTGAACCTTTGATTTCGACGTTGCCTCGAGCGTCGATGGTTAAATCTTTAGCGCTTTTAATGACCACGCCGTCCTTGCTCATTTTGACCTCGTTGCCGTGCTGATCAGCAATTTCAATCGATTGAGCGTCGTCATCAAAAATAATCTTGTTCGCTTCCGGCGTTTCAATAAAGATCGCCGATTTTTTATCATCAAGAAACCGGATGGCGGAGCCGGTTTTGGAGACAATCGCTTTGTCCACGTTGTCTTGCGTGAGCTTCGAAACAGCATCCGGCGGCGTATTTTTCGAGCCGTAGAGTGCGCCAAGAATCACGGCATAGCGCGGATCGTCATTGATAAAGCCGAGGATCACTTCATCGCCCGGCTCAGGGCGGAAGAAATAGCCGCGTCCCTTCCCGGCGTCCGGAGCCCCCAAACGAGCCCAGACCGCGCCTTGCTTTTCGTCAATCGCCGGAAGAATGACTTTGACCCGAAACTCTTTGTCAGGGTCTTCTTCAAACTTATCGACCACGCCGATTTGCAGACCGTTGACCGCCGGAAGCAAGCCTGCCGCCGGAACATCAACAATATCCCGGCGCTCGGCAAAAGGCGCGGCGGCTAAGCCAAACTGAACGTCCGTTTTCCAGCCGTTCTGGTCAACTTGGTGTCGGACGCCGGTGACCAATGTTTTGCCGTTGAAACGCTTGCCGACTCCGGCAATTTCGATGACGTCCAGAAGCTTTATTTTTCCGACGCCGGGCACGGCAATGCGTCCTCGCAAAAGAGACATGCGACTTCTCGTCATCGCTCCGTCCGACCAGGCTTGCAATTCCTTGGGGTCAAGCGGGCCGGAGCCTGTAAGCGTAACCGGGGAGACGCCAAGGTTTTTTGCAATAGCGCCGCCCTTGAGATTGCCTTGCGATAAATTGAACTCCGCGCCTTTGGCTGCTTTGGTTACTTTCTGCGTTTTCACGTCCCAGGCCACGCTTTCCACCGTCTGTAATTGCCCCTCCGCGTCAGCTTCAATTTCAAAATCATAGATTTCGCTCAGGCCGAATTCGAAGGTAAATTTTGGTGAACCCGTGACGGCGATTTTGGCTAGCGAAACCTGATCGTCTTCAACGATGATCAGCAAACCTTGCGCGTCGGCGCGTGAAAGTATGAAATCCCAGTCTGAGCAATAATATTGCACCAACTCCGGGTGCTTCGTTTTTGTTGTTTCGATTTTGCCTTTTTTCAAACCGGCGTTGCCGATGACGTCGCTGATAATTTGATCATCAGTTTTTTTACGAAAAATTTCGCTTTTCCTGCCGTGCGCCAATTTAACCGCCGCGGCCTTGAGTTCAACCGTGAGCAGCGAACCAAAATCGCCCGCTTGAACTCCCAGACCTACGACCAAGCCTTTGAACACGGTCGTCTCTTTCTCCGGCGCGTCTTCGTAGCGCACCTTGATTTCAATTTCCTTGCCCGGCTCAAAAAACGCGTCATCGCTGATGGTGAATTTTTGTTGCGCCGCATCACCGTCCAAGAAAACAATTTGTGCGTGAGGAATTCGATTCACTTCATGGCTCACATCGACGGAAACCAGCTCAAAAACCGGGTCCATCTTTTTCCCGGCGCTCAAAATAGTGGCTGTAACGACGCTCATTGTTCCAACGGCGGGAAGTATAATTCCTGGCCGGGCGTAAGATTTCTAAAATTATCGAGCTTGTTGAATTGCGCAACGCGCAAATAATATTGCGACGTGCCGTAAACTTCTTTGGTCAGCAGAGGGAGCGTGTCGCCACTTTTGACGAGGCGGTGGTGCGTCAAATCCGGCGAATTTTTCCCGTCTTCGGCCATGCGTTTCTTTGCGTCTTTGTCCGAAATCAGGTTGACGTCCAACTCCGCGCGCAACGGCGATCCGTCCCGATTGAAACTGGTGTAGGTCACGTTGACGCGCGCCAATCTGCAGGAAAAAATCAGGCCGCCGTCTTCTTTGCCGCCCCACTCGACCACCAGGAAATTGGGCTCATGAATATCTCCGTTCATGCGGAAAGTCAGATCGATGAACGCTTTAACGCGCTCAGAGACCGTCTTAACGCCGCCGATTTTCGCAACGCCCATTTCCGTTACGCCCGTGCCGTCGAGAATGAGCTTGAGATTTAAGTCGCGGGGCTTGCTGCGAGCGTAGTTGACCTCTTTGTTGGTGCTGTTATATCCCTGGTTTTTGCCGTATTCGATTTCATATTTTTGAGAAAACGAAGCGGGATTAAACATTGCTTCAAAGGAGCCGATCAAGTCCGTTGCGGAACGCGTTCGTTTCTTGTAAGCCTTGATCGTCAGCTTCTGCAATTTCATGCTGTCAAGCAGCCCCATCTAACGCTCCTTCTTTTTCTTGAGAATCCTCAAAACTTGCTTCACGCATTCTTGAACGATGGCTTCATTGTCCGCGGGCGCGCTTTGAATTTGCTGCGATTTCCCGTTGTTTTCGCCGTCCAACGTTGTTGAAGCGCGGATTACCAGCTCTTTGATTTCTACCGGCATAGCTAAACCCTAAGAATTGTCATACGTTGATAGCTTAATTCCATCGTTTCGATAACGACTTCATTGGAAGCGGCGTCAAGATCCGACACGCTCCATTTTACAGGAAAAGCCTTCAGGAACATCCAGCTCGCGGCAGGCAGGTTAGTGTTATCAAGAAGCACAACCAAAACGCTCGAAGGCGAAAATTTGAACAGCGACATCGCCGCGTTAAACTCGACGACCAACGGCGATCCGACGACGACGCCACGCTCCAAAACTAAATTGTCATGCTGGATTTTCTTTGGGAGCTTTTGTGTGTAAATGCTCTGACCGCCCTCTTCGACGCTGTCCGTTTCAACCGTGGTTGAGAGTCCAGAAACCTTTTTAAACAAAATATCAATCGGGTTTGGCACAACGCCGCCGGTTAGAAACGTGACGCTAAACCGAAACCCGAGGGGCGGGTTCCCCACAACCGGCAGCGGCCCGGGAAGCTCCATTTTTAAATTCTCCTGGAATACGATTTTGGGGTATTATGACGATGCACAAAAGTAATGTCCTGCCAAAAAAACGAGTAGCAGCAAGCTGTTGACTAGCGGTCAAAAAAGAGCGCGACGTTACGGATCGTAGTCAACCTTCAAACCATGGGCGACCAACTCCATCGATTCTATCGCAACTTCATTTCCGTCCGCGTTGAAAGCAGGCGCGTCCAGTTGCGTCGGCATTGCGCCTTGCACCGTCCATCTCACCACTGAATCTCCGTTTTCGTCGCAAAGATCGATGACGATATCCCTTTTCTTGGCGGTGTAAAACGGCTCGGTGTAGGTTTTGTGCAGCCAGCTATGCAGAAAATCGCGGCTTTTCACCACCCCGCGTTTCAACGTAAGCTTGATCGGCTGCTTCATGCCCGGAATTATCTTAGCGCCCATTAGAAAACTCAGGCCGTGTTTATAAGTCACGGGTTCATAATTCAATTGCAGACCTGAAATTTCGGCAAAACTAACAACGGGCGAATCGCCGCCGGAGAGGACAGTCACGCGATAATTGTACGCTGGTAGCGGATACGCGGACTTAATGTCGCTAATCGTTTGCGCCATTAGTTTTCCTCGATGTACACAGCATCCGCCATAAGCTCCATGCTTTCAATGGCTGCGTCGTTGGAATTCGTGTCGAAACCGGGCGCTTCCAGCTTTGTCGGAAAGGCGTTAACGACCTTCCAGCTCACGACTGGCGTTCCGCTTTCATCCATGAGTCGGACGTAGACGTCTTTTTTTTCGATCAGGTTTATTTGCGTGCCGCTGATCCATTTGTAAAGCACCGGAATGCTTTTGCCTCGAACCATGCCTTTTTTCAGAGTGATGCTGACGGCTTCGCTCTGCGCGGGCATGTGCATGACTCGCGGCCCAGTCATTCCGCTTTCAACGGGGCTTTCTTTATATGTGGTTGTCGCGTAATTCACAGTTAGTCCGGAAACCTCGGAAAATGCGACTGATTCGCCCGCAAGCTCGACGCGGTAATTATAAACCGGCAACGGGTAGGCGGTCTTAATATCGTCTGTGCTGACAGCCATAACTTTTCTCCATTGTTTTATTTTCTATGACGGAGCGGGGGAGAGGTTGAGCGATTGATGTTTCAACTCGATGAAACGTCAAACATGCAAATCGGACATTCTCCAGTCGATTTCCGTCATTCCGTAGAAATCTATGCTTCTTGTAGTTTGTGCATGAATCGCAGGATAATGAACTCCGCCGGTCGAACCGCCGCGACGCCGGTTTCAACGATCATGCGGCCTTCCAGAACGTCTTGCTGGGTCATTGTTTTGCCCAAGCCGACATTAACAAAATAAGCCGCTTCCGGCGTTGATCCGGCCAAAGCGCCTTGTTCCCAGAGTCCGTAAAGATAGCTTTCAACCATAGCTTTGACTTTGAGCCACGTCGTTGCGTCGTTAGGCTCGAAAACGGCAAAAGACGTCGATTTTTTCGTCGATTCCTCGATCATGTTGAAGAGCCGCCGCACTGAAATGTAGCGCCACTCATTGTCGTTGCCCGCCAGCGTACGAGCGCCCCAAACGAGCGTACCTTTGCCTGCAAACGCACGAATCGCGTTGATCGATTTGCCCGCCGTTGGATCGATGTTCAGGTTTTCCTGCTGTTCGTGCGTGATCTTTTGGGTCGGCCCGATCACCGAAGCCAGACTCACATTGGCGGGGGCTTTCCAAACGCCGCGATTGTTGTCAACGCTCGCATAAACTCCGGCGACGGTTGCGCTCGGCGGCATAGTGACGCGTTGGCTTGTCAGCGCCGCCTTGATTTGATTGTAAAGGGACGTGTTTGTATCGCGAATTGAAGCCAATGTTTCCGAAGAAGCCGCCCCTGATTGCTCTTCTAAAGCAACAAAAGCATTGTTGGTGTGGTTGAGTTCGCCGCTGCCGTCGCCGCCTGGTGAAACGTCGAAACCCTGGCCGTCTGTTACGTTGCTCCATGCCGCGACAACTTGCGCGCCGGTTTTCCCGGAGGCGTTTCGAACGGTTAGTTGCCGGTCAGAAAACTCAAATGTGACGTCGTCGCCAGATGTTCCGCCGATGATCTTGACTTCCGGCGTATCGCCCTCGGCGCCGGAAAAACTGATTACAACGCCGTTGCCGCCGCTGGTCTTGTCGTCAAACGCTTTTTCCCAGACTGCGTCGCCGGAGCTTTCCGAAGATTCGATGCTAACGTCGTTTTCGTCATATTGAAAATTCAACGCTGTGTTGAGCGACGGGTAGTAGGCCGCGCCGTATTTCAGATAATTTGTGCCGATGTTATCACGAAAATCTTTGCCTAAATTGGCGCCGTCGCCTTCCGCATCCAAAACATCCAGGATAGCGAAACGGTCGCCGAGTTTATTGCATTGTTTGAGCGCTTCCTGACAGACAGCGTAATAATCCGCCGACGAAAGATTGGTCGCTTCGGTAAAAACAAGCAACGTCGGCTCGTCTTCCTTTTCAACCGCCGCCAAGCCGCCCAGAAACTGCTGCTTGCCCGGCGATGAGCTGAAATTACCAACGGAGACGACGTAACAAGCGCCGCCGCCATTGCTGAAAAACATGTTCATGCCGTAATAAAGCATATAGTCGAAATTGGGCGCGTTACGATTGACCGATACGATTTCGCTCACATTTTCCTGATCTTCCACGGCCTGCGTTTTTACAGTAAAACTCGAAGGATTCGCTTTGCCAAAAATTGATTCGAATTCGAGCATTGACGAAACGCGTGCGATTTTCGGCTCAACAGTTCCGTCGTCCGCTGAAGGGCCGTTGACCGTGCAGCCGATAAACGCCGGAATCGCCGTCGCAACCTGTGCGACGCTTGGCGGCAGCGTTGAAATTTCTTCTACATACACGCCCGGAGTCTTGTAACTTGCCATAATGCTTCTTCTCCTCTTGGCTGAAAGTTAATTGGTAAGGTGTTTGACGATCTGATACAGCACGTTCTCCTTTTGAACGCCGCCGTTTTCTGGGACATTTAAACGAGAAAAATTTTGTAACGCGGGATTGGGAAGCGCCGCCAACGCCTGGCTGCCGTCTTGCAAGAGCTGGATGGATTTCCGCACTTTCCGGCTGCAAACGACAGGTTCGTCGGAAAGAAAACGCCAGCGCTCCAAATCGGGGAACTTGTTGGCCAGCATGTTCGCGATCGGATCAGACGGATCCGGATCATTCTGAAGATTTCTGCGATGCTGCTCACCGAAAGCGACGGATTCCGCGCCCTGATCTTGCACTGAAAATTTTGAACCGGAAGCGTCGGAAACAAGATAATACGCCCAGCGCGCGGCTTTGGCCTCGAAGGCAATGTGAAATTCTCCCGGTCCGTCGGAAGGGGAGGGCAGAGAATCGTTATTGTGAATTTCGACTTTGGCAAAAACGCCTTTGGGCCGCTCTGGCGACGTTGCGTATTCAACAGTGAAAACGTCATTTTTTTGAGCGCTTGTCGAATCGACGGTAAAAGTTTTTGTCAAAGCATTGAAATCAGTCAGCGATGATGCATCGCCTAACCCAACGACGGAAAAATCATTTTCAACCAAATCTGGCAGGGGGCGTCCGCTTAAAATGAATTTTTCACTCTGCGCCGGGTTTTGAACTTCGAATTGCTCCTTCGCACGCGCCTGCTCGGAAATCAGTTTTAGAGACGCCGGATTCCCTGAACCCAAGCCTGCGTTGGTGAACAACGGCGCAGGCGCTTGCTGAAACGCAGCCAAATCGGTCACAAGCGCAAAAATTGGATCGTTGGAAATGATGAAAAAACGGAGAGTGGCGTCCAGGTTGAGCGGGATAAAAGGCGCGCCGTCATCCTTGACTTGAACAAATACGCGCAGTTCACCGGGAGCGAGCTTTAATGTACATTTGTGGTTTTTCAGCGCTCGATTTGTTTCCGGAAGAGCGACTATCTGGAAATTCGGGCGCTGATCCTCGGAGAAATAACTGTGCGTCAATTTCAGGCTAAAGAAAGGCGCAAATTTCATTCGGTTAAAGACATCCTTGTTTCCGAAATCTCAGGCATTTCCATGGCGTCTTCATCCCGGAAAACTGCCATATTCACTTTATACAAAACCGACGGATGGTAAGCCGTTCTCAGTGCGTTCCACAATTCGTTCTGCTGGGCGAGGGGAAGGGTTTTCAGTTCAATGACGAGCCGATCAATGCGATCACTCAGCTCGGGCGCATTCTGGTGTTCAAGCACGCGTCGGTTTTGGAAATATTGGATGATCATGGAGAGGTAACGCAGCCCTTCTTTATACTCTTTGAATCGTGCTACGAAAAGCACGTAGAGATTCATTCGGATTTCCGGCTGCACTTTGACTTTGCGCGAGCTCAAGTTGGCTGTGTAAGGTTCTGCAGGTCGCAGAACGCGTTCTTCCTCAACATTGACAAGGAGAGCGGTGACGGCGCCAAGTTTAAAGTGGATGGGATCCATTTTATCGCCGTCGATAAAAACGACTTTGTCCTCGGCGGAAACGCCCGAAGTTATTCCGGCTCTGCTATTCAGATAGGCGTTCAGGTAATTTTTTAGAAAAACGAGCACTTCATCGATCATGAAGAAACACTGGGGTTGCGTTAGTGAAACTTGTCATCTTGAAGCGTCAATCGAAAGATTAAATCAGGAGTAGGGCGCCGAATAATTGAGGCTTTCGAAACAATCTATTGATTGAATGCTTGGCCTGTTGTGAACCGGCTTTCGGAGTCAAGCTCTGGCAATGGCTCAATGTATTTTCAATGTCTTACATATCTAAACAAAAAAAAACCAAACGCTCATCATTCTTCAGTTTCAGTCCGGTTCGAGTTAAAAGAGTTTATCGACTATTTGGCTTTTGGTAAGAGTTCAAGTTTTTTGCACGAAATGTTTGGATGCTGGCACGATTTGATGCATTGTTTCAGTGCAAAATTTTTGTGAAAAACCCCTTGACAAATGGTTATAATAATATATCTTCTTGCAAGATGTCATACAAATTTCATCGATTTTGAACGACTATGTTTGAAAGAATTGGTGCTAACCGCACGCTTAGCCAGGAAATCGAGCAGAAAATAGAGAATGCGATCCGCGAGAAGAAGCTGGTTGCCGGGGAAAAACTGCCGACGGAAAAAGAGCTTGGCGCGATGTTCGGGGTCAGTCGTACGGCGCTTCGTGAAGCGTTGCAAATGCTGAGCGCGCGCGGTCTGGTTTCGATTCGCAAGGGCAGCGGCGTATTCATCAATAATTTCACGACCGACCACGCCAGTCGGCAAATGAGCATCTATCTTGATCTCAATTTTGACAAGAATTACGTTTTGCACTTGACGCATGTTCGCCGCATGGTTGAACCGGAAAATGCAAGACTGGCTGCACAAAATCGTTCTGATGAAGCACTTGCAATTCTTGAACGTAATCTCGAAAGTTTTCGCGACCACGAAATGAAAGCGGATGAGTTGGCCAAGCTTGACGTGGATTTCCATCTCAATATTGCACGAGCCACTGAAAATCCGATTATCCCGATTATGATGGACCCGGTTTTCAGCATTTTTTATAAAGTCAAAGTGTTGATCGTTGAAGATTTGAAAATAAAAGGCAGTTCCGCATACGATCATCACAAGGCGATATTTGAACGTATCCAACGGCAGGACGCTCCCGGGGCGTTCGACGCCATGACGGCCCATCTGAAAGCGGCTGAAAAGGATATGCAATCATTGTTTCAGCATTTAGATGAGCAAATGCTAAATTAAATATGACGGTCTTTTGATCGTTGGAGACGCTTGCTTTTAGCCAAGATGATGGCGATGAGAAGTGTTTCGGGCGGATCAGAGACTGTGTTTTTTTTGCACCGCAAAAGTGTATGACATCTGACGTCCAACGTCAGTCACATTTTTAACGCAGAGCTTTTCATGAAGAAACAGTCGATCTTCATCATCTGCTTCACCATCGTCGCGACAACTTGCCTTGCATACGCCAATAATCGGCCATCCTTAATTCTTACCCAAAATGAAGCCGCCGCAATGCGCTCGGCGCTCGGCAAGCACCCCCTTTTCGACGCTTCTTTCCAACAAACAAAAAAAACGATTGACGCCGTACTCGACCGACCAATGGAAGTGCCGCCGCCGGGCGAAGCGGGCGGATATGCGCACGAACGGCACAAGGAAAACTACCGCGAAATGCAGAAGGCGGGCGTGCTTTTCGCGATCACCGGCGAAGAGAAATACGCCACGTTTGTGCGTGATATGTTGAGCAAGTACGCCGAAATGTATCCGAAGCTCGGCCCGCACCCCCTGTCAAAGAAGCAGAAGCCTGGTCGACTTTTTCATCAAACTTTGAATGAAGCCGTTTGGCTGGTCTATGCCAGCCAAGCTTACGATTGCGTTTATAGCTGGCTGTCGGCGGCGGATCGCGCCCGGTTTGAGAAGAATATTTTCCGCCCGATGGCGGCGTTGTTTTCGGTGGAGCACGCCGAGCAGTTCAACAGCATTCATAATCACGGCACATGGACGACGGCGGCAGTCGGCATGATCGGCTTCGTCTTGCGCGACGGCGATTTGGTCGACAAGGCGCTTCATGGCACGGAAAAAGACGGCAAGGGCGGGTTTCTGGCGCAGCTCGATTTGCTGTTTTCGCCGGACGGTTACTACATGGAAGGCCCGTACTACATTCGCTACGCCCTGCGCCCGTTTTTTCTTTTTGCTGAAGCGGTCGAGCGCAATCGTCCCGAAGTCAAAATTTTCGAACACCGCAATTCGATTCTGAAAAAAGTTTTTTATACCACCGCGCAAACCATTTTCCCCAACGGCGTTTTTCCGCCCATCAACGACGCTTCTCGCACCATGGATATTAAAGCGCCAGGCCCGCTCATCGCACACAATATCGCATACCAACGCTACGGCGCCGACCCGAATTTGCTCGCGATTTCCAGCATTCAACAAGACGTTTTTCTCAGCCCCGCCGGACTGCTTGTCGCGAAAGCTTTCACCGAAGTGAAAGAAGAACCTGTTTTGCGCTGGAAAAGCGTGGAATTTAATGACGGTCACGACGGCAAACGCGGCGGTCTCGGCATTTTACGCATGGGCGAAGGCGACGACATGTCCATGCTGCTGATGAAGTACGGCGTTCACGGCGAGGGACACGGTCATTTTGACAAATTGCATTTTTCGTTTTTCGATCAGGGGCGCGAAGTCATTCGCGACTACGGTTTCGGCCGCTGGATCAACATCGAACCAAAATTTGGCGGCCGCTACTTGCCGGAGAATGATTCTTACGCCAAACAGACCATCGCGCACAACACGGTTGTTGTCGATGAAGCGTCGCAGAATAATGCGAATCGCAAAGCCGCGGACAAGGTTTCGGGGATGCGCCATTTCTTTGAGAGCGACAATGCGGACGTTCAGGTGGTGAGCGCGAAATCGCGCGATCACTATCCCGGCGTGGAAATGCAGCGCACCATGTTTTTGCTGCAAGACGAGCGTCTGGACTTTCCGTCGGTGATCGACGTTTTTCGTTTGAAGAGCGATTCCGAGCATCAGTACGATTATCCGATCCATCACAACGGCCAACTCATTAGCACGAATCTTGAGTTCGCCGCGAATGCCGACGAACAAAAGCCGTTGGGCGAAAAGGCGGGCTATCAGCATATTTGGAAAACCGGCGAGGGGAAAGCTGGTTTTCCGTTTAAAATGACTTGGCTGGATGGTCATCGTTATTATTCCATCGTGACTTCAGCGGCGGAACAGACGAACGTCATTTTTGGGCGCACCGGCGCCAATGATCCGAATTTCAACTTGCGCTCCGAGCCGTTGTTTGTTGTGCGCAATCGTGCGGAAGATTTCGTGATTGCCGCTGTAATTGAGCCGCACGGTTATTTTAACGAAGCTCGGGAAAAGTCTGTTCGAGCGCGCGGATTTATCGAAAGCGTGCGCGTGGTAGGCCACAATGATGATGTGACAGTGGTCGAAATCACTGGCAAAAATGATTTACGCTGGACGGTCGGCGTAAACAACGATGAAGCGTCTCGGGCGAAATCGCATGAGGCGAATTTTAGCGGCAAACGCTATTCGTGGACAGGAAATTATATGTTTGAACGAAGGTGATAAAAAAATGGCCTTGCCGAGACTGTTGAAATGTCTTCAGCTTGTCATTCTGAAAGAATCTTTGTTATCGCCCGGAACGGGTTACGCTTGAAGTTCAAGGGCTATATCAAAAAAGGTGCTTACAGCATGACAACTCTGGGTTTTTTGACAGTTTCGTCAGGGTTCCGAACCCTGAGAACTCAAAAGCAAAAAACAGGAGGATTGACTCGTGGGCGTGTTTAATGGCAAAGTAGCGATTGTGACGGGCGGCGGGCGAGATATTGGCGGGGCTATCGCAGTGAAGCTGGCTCGAGAGGGCGCTTTTGTGGCGGTAAATTACCATTCCAGCGCGGCGGGCGCACAAGAAGTCGTTTCAAGAATTGAAAGTTCGGACGGCAGGGCTGTAGCAATCCAAGCGGATTTGACCAAATGGGAAGGCGCGCAAAAGCTTGTCGGTGAAACCGTGAAAGCTTTCGGTGATAAGATTCACATTCTCGTGAATAACACCGGCGGCTTGCTTGGGAGAAAACGAATTGACGAAATGGAAGAAGCTTTTTGGGACGCGGTCATGGACGTGAACTTGAAAAGCACGTTTCTTGTCACCAAAGCGACGCTGGCGCATATGCCGGACGGCGGCGCCATCGTCAATATTGGATCGCTTGCGGCGCGAGACGGCGGCGGAGGCGGCGCAGTGGCCTACGCCACCTCCAAAGGCGCGATTCTAACTTTTACACGCGGCTTGGCGAAGGAACTGAAGCCGCGCAAAATTCGCGTCAACAACGTCGCGCCCGGCATGATTGCGACGAAATTTCATGACGATTTCACCCCTGACGCTGTGCGTGAAAAGGTGGCAAGCATGACCTTGAGCGAACGCGAAGGCACATCTGAAGACGTTGCCGAAGCCGTGGCTTATCTTGCTTCAGATGCGGCGGCATATGTCAACGGCGAATCTCTGGAAATTAACAGCGGATTGTATTTCATTTAACGGAAAAATGGAATGTTGGATTCTTGGATTGATGGAACGCTGGATTTTTGGAGCTAAAATAGTCCATTATTCCACCAGCCCAACAATCCATTAATCCAATACTCCATCATCATTCCATGAAAAACACCTGGAGTCGCGTTTTGCCGCAGTCGAAGATTTTTGTAAAAAGTGAGGGGATTATTTTGGAAAAGCTAGACGAAGGCGTTCATCGCAAAATTCTTGGCTACAACGACGACATTATGATGGTGCGCATCTTTTTCAAAAGCGGCGCGGTCGGCGCGAAACACAGCCACCCGCACCGGCAAGTAACGTTTGTCGAAGGCGGACGCTTTGAAGTGGAAATTGGCGGCGAGAAAGAAACGCTGGAAACGGGCGACAGTTTTATGGTGCCGGCAAATGTTGAGCACGGTCTCGTCGCTTTGGAAGACGGCGCACTCATTGATGTTTTTACGCCGATTCGGGAAGATTTTTTGGGCGCTGAAAAATGATCAACATGAAATTAAAACGCGCATTTCTTGCTTTCCTGGCGCTTGCGATCTTGGCTGGTTGCGAAGGCGAGCGCGAAGTGCAAACAATTCGGCTTGCGCACATTCTCGATCTTGACACTCCGGTGCATAAGTCGATGGCATTTATGGGGCAACGTCTGGAGGAACTCTCCGGCGGCACGATTCAGGTCGATATTTATCCAAGCGGTCAGTTGGGAAATGAACGCGAGTGCCTGGAGTTATTGCAGCTCGGTTCGCTGGATATTACCAAAGTCTCTTCCAGCGTCGTCGAAAACTTCGTCCCCGCGATGGGCGTGTACAGCCTGCCGTACTTGTTCCGAGACGATGATCATTACTGGCAGGTTTTCAACGGCGAAATTGGTAAGGAAATTCTTTTGCAAGGCGAGCCTTTCTGGCTGCGCGGCTTGTGTTATTACGACGCCGGTTTTCGCAGTTTTTTTATTCGCGAGCGCGAAGTGAACGCTCCGAAAGATCTGGACGGCCTCAAAATTCGCGTGATGCGCAGCAATCTCTCCATTCGCTCGATCAATCTGCTCGGCGGTAATGCGACGCCGCTGGCCTACAGCGAGCTTTATTCCGCCCTGCAGCAAGGCGTTGTTGACGGCGCCGAAAACAACCCGCCCAACTTTTTCCAAAAACGCTTTTTCGAATTGTGCAAATACTTCGTACTGGACGAACACTCCGCACCGCCGGACGTCATGCTCATCAGCACGCACGCCTGGAACAAGCTTTCAGAGCAACAACAAGCATGGCTGGATCAGGCCGTCGCCGAATCGGTCGAATACCAGCGCCGATTGTGGGCGGAGATGACGCAGGAAGCGCTCGACGCGGTCAAAGCGGCGGGCGTCACTGTGATTCAGCCGGACAAAGCGCCGTTTTTCGAAGCCGTCAAGCCGATCTACGACGAACTTGAAGGTACGGAATTAGGCGAATGGGCGAAGCGCATCATAAGCTTGCCGCCTGATTCAACGTTAAACGAAAGTGCGGAAGGCGGGTTTTAGAATGGATAGACTTGTTAAAACCATCGACGCTGTTCTCGAAAAAGTTCTAATCTTTTTGATGGCTGTCATGGTGATCACGGTGACTTGGCAGGTGGCGACGCGCTACTTGCTCAACAGCCCGAGCTCATACACCGAAGAACTCGCCTCGTATCTGCTGATTTGGATCAGTTTACTCGGCGCGACCTATGCGCTGCACAGAAAGGCGCACTTGGGCATCGATATTTTGGCGCGCAAATTTACCGGCAAATCGAGGGCGGTGTTGAACATCGTCATCAATAGCGCCGTGATTGCTTTTGCGATTGTTGTTTGCATTTACGGCGGCGCACGCCTGGTTTATGTCACGCTCAAACTGAACCAGCTTTCCGCCGCGTTTCAGGTGCCGATTGGCTACATCTACACCGTGCTGCCTTTGAGCGGCGTGCTGTTTATTGTCTATGCTCTTGACGCGATGCGCCAACCGCAAGAGCAGGGAGCGACGGATTGATGGAATTTTGGAGTGGTGGAATGATGGAGTGTTGGAATACTGGAGTCATGGAATGATGTAGTCGTGGATTTGTTGGGTTGGTGGATCCCTGGTTCAGTACTCCAAAAATCCAATACTCCATTAATCCAAAATTCCAACAATCCATCACTCCTGTTGAATTCTTTCAGAGGGAGGGACCCTTTATGGGAACCGATGTGCTCATTCTTATTGTGAGCTTTGTCATTCTTCTTTTTCTAAACGTGCCGGTGGCTTTTTGCATCGCTCTGGCGACGTGCTTGACCATGCTTGCGAACATGGACATGACGCCAGCCGCGAGCACCATCGCTCAGCGTATTGCGACTGGTCTCGACAGCTTCACGCTGCTGGCGATTCCCTTTTTCGTGTTGTCCGGCAACCTCATGAGCCAGGGCGGGCTGGCGCGACGGTTGATTGCGTTTGCGCGTTCGGTGATCGGTTTTTTCCCCGGCGGACTGGCATTCGTGAATATCATTTCCGCGATGTTATTTGGCGCCATTTCCGGCTCGGCCATCGCCTCCGCCGCCGCGATTGGTTCCTTCATGCATCCCAAAATGGTCGAAAACGGCTATGACGCGAGTTACAGCGCCGCCGTCAACGTCACTTCTGCGACCACTGGTCTCATCATTCCGCCGAGCAACGTACTCATCGTTTATTCGCTCGCTAGCGGCGGCGTTTCCATTGCCGCGCTCTTCATCGCCGGTTACTTGCCGGGCATTGTTTTGGGCGTTTCATTGATGACCGTCGCCGGATTTATCGCCTACCGTAAGGGTTACGGCAGAGACGAGCGCGTAGCGTTAAAAGAAGTTTTCCGACGCTTCGGCGATGCGATTTTGAGCCTAACCTTGATTATCATCGTCATCGGCGGCATCGTTGCAGGGATTTTCACCGCGACCGAGGCGGCGGCCATCGCGGTTGTTTATGCGTTGATTTTGGCGATGTTGGTTTATCGCGAAGTCAAGCCCTCGCAATTACCGAAGATTCTGCTTGATTCCGCGACGACAACTTCCGTCGTCATGCTGCTGATCGGTACTTCGATGGCGCTTTCGTGGGTGCTCTCTTATGAAAACATCCCGCAGAATGTCAGCCGTATTCTTCTGGCCGTCAGCGACAATGAAATCGTGATTCTGTTGCTGATCAACCTCATCCTGCTATCGGTCGGCACGTTCATGGACATGACCCCGGCGATTCTGATTTTTACCCCGATTTTCCTGCCGGTCGCTGTGGCGATGGGCATTGATCCGATTCATTTCGGTATTTTGATGGTGTTGAATTTGTGCATCGGTCTCTGCACGCCGCCGGTCGGCACCGTGCTTTTTGTCGGGTGCGGCGTGGCGAAAGTGCCGATTACAAGCATCGTTCGGCCGTTGCTGCCATTGTACGGCGCTATGCTTTTGGCGCTATTGGTCGTCACCTGGTTCCCGGCGATCACGCTGGCGCTGCCTAAATGGTTCGGGTTTTAACTTGGAATAATTATAAACCGTCAGACTGCGCTCAAAACGCCAAAAGTCATTCCCGCGCAGGCGGGAATCTATAAAGCCTGCAACGCCGCTGGATTCCCGCCTGCGCGGGAATCCAGCGGC
>CAXHAT010000048.1:0-43256 GCA_964014485.1 uncultured Deferribacteres bacterium | reverse complement strand
TGCGCGATTGACTGGATTCCCGCCTGCGCGGGAATGACGCAAAAGTGACGTTTCTTCGGTGCTAATTGGGAAATTTCCGAGAGTGCGTAACATGAGTTATCAGCTTTGGGAGCGTGAGAATTCGCTCCCAAAATGTCTTCAGAAATTTATATTTCGTCCAAAAGTTGAATACAATTTTACCCCGCCTGACACACCGACCGAAATCTTCTTTCTAAAAACGAAACTTCCATTCCAAAGGAAAAGCCAATGCCTGAAAAACCGAAAAAACTCAGAAGCCGTGATTGGTTTGGCAAAGAAGGAAAAGACGGTTTTATCTACCGCAGTTGGATGAAAAACCAGGGTTTTCCGGATTTTGAATTTCAAGGCAAGCCGGTGATCGGCATTTGCAATACATGGTCGGAATTGACGCCGTGCAACGCGCATTTTCGGGAGTTGGCGGAGTCAGTAAAACGCGGCGTTTGGGAGGCCGGCGGCTTTCCGCTGGAATTTCCAGTCATGTCGCTTGGAGAAACGCTGATTCGCCCAACCGCGATGCTTTATCGTAACCTCGTCAGCATGGACGTTGAAGAATCGATCCGCGCTAATCCAATTGACGGCGTTGTGCTCCTCTGTGGCTGCGACAAGACGACGCCTTCGACGATCATGGGCGCGTGCAGCGTCGATTTGCCAACCATTGTCGTCTCAGGCGGGCCAATGCTTAACGGCAAGTATCGCGGCGAGAACATCGGTTCAGGAACCCATGTCTGGAAATTCAGCGACGATCTGCGTTCGGGCAAAATGACTGAGCATGAATTTGCTTTCGCGGAATCTTGCATGTCGCGCAGTCGCGGCCATTGCATGACGATGGGGACGGCTTCCACGATGGCGTGCATGGTTGAAGCGCTCGGACTTGCGCTGCCGGGAAACGCCGCAATACCCGCTGCGGATTCCCGCCGAAAAGTTTTGGCGCATGAGTCGGGCAATCGCATCGTTGAGATGGTCGGCGAAAATCTGGTCATGTCAAAAATTCTTCAGCGAGAAGCCTTTGAAAACGCCATTATGCTCAACGCCGCAGTCGGCGGCTCAAGTAATTTTGTTGTTCACCTCATGGCCATTGCACGGCGCATCGGCGTGGAATTATCTCTGGATGATTTTGACAGACTTGGCAGCCAAATCCCGTTGTTAGTCAATCTCATGCCGTCGGGCGAGTATTTGATGGAGGATTTTTATTACGCAGGGGGATTGCCGGTGGTGATCAAAACATTGCGAAAGGAACTACACAGCGCCGCGTTGACCGTGAACGGCAAAACGATTGGTGAAAACGTGCAAGACGCCGAGTGTTACAACGAAGACGTTATCGCAACCCTGTCTCAACCCGTACAACCTCATGCAGGCATTACTGTTGTAAAAGGCAATCTTTGTGAAGACGGCGCTGTAATCAAGCCGTCCGCCGCTTCTCCGCATCTACTGAAGCACCGAGGCAAAGCGGTTGTTTTTGAAAGCATCGAAGACTATCACGAACGTATCGACGATCCTGAGCTGGAAGTTGACGAAAATTCCGTGCTTGTTTTAAAATATGTTGGCCCGAAAGGCTACCCAGGCATGCCCGAAGTTGGAAATATGGCTTTGCCAAAAAAACTGCTGGAGAAAGGCGTGACAGACATCGTCAGAATCTCCGACGGCAGGATGAGCGGCACGGCTTTCGGCACTGTTTTTCTGCATATCTCGCCGGAATCGTGGATTGGCGGAACGCTGGCGCTGGTGGAAAACGGCGATTACATCGAGGTCGATGTAGCCAACAAAAAGCTACATCTCGATGTTCCTGAAGAAACCCTCGATGCTCGCCGAAAGAACTGGCAACAGCCGCCGCACGAATATGATCGCGGCTATGCGCATCTTTATATTAAGCATGTTGAGCAGTCGCATTTGGGTGCAGACTTCGATTTCCTGGCGGGAAAATCAGGCGGGGAAGTAAAACGGGAATCGCATTAGCAATTACTGACGTGAAATAACAATTTGCGAAAATGCGTAAAAAAACCTTATAAAGTCGCAAATATTTGTGATATAGGCGTTGCTAAATCAATTTTTTTTCATTAAGATAGCCGCCACATTAGACCTTGGACGGTACGTTTTTAGAAGGAGAATTGCAAAAGGATGGAAATTACCGAAATCACCATCACTCCGCGCGACGAAGACAAGCTCAAAGCATTTGTTAACGTCACATTCGACAATTGCTTCGTTGTGCGTGGTATGAAAATCATCAAAGGTCCCGACGCATTCTTTGTCAGTATGCCGAGTCGTCGTTTGGGAAACGGCGAACACAGAGATATTGCGCATCCAATCAACGCTTCTTTTCGTGACAAGCTTGAGAACGAGATTCTCGAAGAGTATAAGCGTATCACCGGAGAGGGCGCATAGTCGCGAATTCGCATCCGCCGCATATTAAACCTGCCAGTTTTTCATTTTCCATAAAATAAAACGACAGGGACGGACAGTAGAAACGCGCAACAATTTTTCAAATTTTAGACTTTTAAGTCTATAACGGAGACGTACGCGCTTCAGACAGGGGCCCGCTTACACTTCACTCCGTAAAATCTCCAACGGCGGACGGTTTACAACGCCGCGGCTGTTCATCATCCCTAGTAAAACGGTCAATCCGATAACCAGCGCAAAAACAATCACCAACGGCCATAACACTGGTATGTAGTTGACTTCGAAAACGAAAAATGCCAGTCCCCAACTGCCTGCAATTGAAAGCAGCAGCCCCGTTAGCGCCGCAATTCCACCCAGAAATGCATATTCCAAAATCATGATGCGCGTGACTTGGCGCTTGTCGGCGCCCAAAGTTCGCAGCAGAACGCTTTCTCGAATCCGCTGAAACCGGCTGGTCAAGACCGCGCCAATAAGCACGGTTATTCCGGTCAAAATACTGAACAACGCCATGAATCGGATGACAAAAGCGACTTTATTGAGAATCGCATCGACGGTGTCGAGAATCAATGTCAGATCGATTGCCGAAACATTCGGATATTTCGCCACGGCTTCCCGCTGTACAGCAGCCGAGGTCTCACGCGAATTTACACGAGTCACCAACACGTGAAATTGCGGCGCACTCTCCAACACTTTGGACGGGAAAAGCACAAAAAAATTAGGCTGCACGCGCTGCCAATCAACAGTTCGAATACTGCCGACATATGTTTGAATCGGAATACCCTGAACATTAAATTTGAGCGGATCGCCGATCCCAACTTCTAAATCTTCGGCGATCCCGTCTTCGAGGGAAACAAAAATGGAGTCCCCGTTCGAATTGTTATCTCGATAAAAAGCGCCTGCTACAACCGTTTCCGTATCGCTCAAACTATCGCGATAGCTGCACCGATATTCACGCCGCAATACCCAGCGCCGGATTGTACGGTTGCTGTCAGCGAGAATTTCTTCAGTCGTTCGCCCGTTCACTTCCGCTAACCGCATTGTAACGATCGGAACTTGCTGTAAGATCGGCAGGCTGTGCGACTTAAGAATGTCCTTCACCCCCTCCTTCTGATCAGACTGTACGTCAAAAAACACCATGTTGGGTTGATTGCCAATGCTGCTTAGCGAGACTTGGTGCAGCAAGACGTTTTGCGTCAAATAAAGCGTCGTGATCAGGAAGACGCCGAGGCCAAGCGAGACCATCATAATTAAAGTTTGATTACCTGGCCGATAGAGGTTGGCCAGCCCCTGCCGAGACGTGTAGCGCCAATTAGACGGGAAAAAGCGCTTAATTAAAAAGACGATTAATTTAGCGGTTCCGGCGAGCAGCCCGAAAGCGGCGATCAAAGCGCCAACAAAGCCGAGCGCATTTCCCAAACGCGGGGTTTGTGTGATTGAAAAAACTGTGATTGCAGCAAGAATAAAAAAATAGGCGACCCAACGCAGCGGGTCTTTGGTTGTCGCCGTTTCATCAACGCTCGAACGAATCGCCAAAAGCGGAGAAATTTTTCTGACGGAAAGTAAAGGAAGCGCCGCGAATAAAAATGCAATGCTTACGGCGATGGTCAATCCTTTCACAACAGCCGTCCACGAGATGGATAATTCGACCTCAACAGGGATAAAATCGCCGAGAATTTCTGGCAGCGCCAGCTGAATTAAGAGTCCTAGCGCGGCCCCCAGTGAAGCGCCGAGAAATCCCATGCCGCAAGCTTGCAGCGAGTAAATCAGGAATGTTTTTCGGGTTTCCGCACCAATGCAGTGCAGAATCGCAATCGTGCTCAGTTTTTGTTTGATGTAGACGTGAATCGCGCTGGCAACGCCAATGCTTCCGAGTAACAGCGCGATGAATCCGACAAGATTGAGAAAACGATACAAGTTTTCCATCGCACGTCCCAACCTGGCGCGCCTGCGTTCCACCGTTTCGTAGGTTATGCCGTACTTGTTTCTGTACGGCGTCATCCGTTCCCGAAGTGAATCGGGATTCACGGGCGCAGCAAATTTGAATAAACGATAGTGCGTCGCAAGACTCCCGGGCTGGATAAGATCGGTTTCATCGAGGTAGCGGATTGGAAAATAGATGCGAGGTCCGACAAGCGAATTCGCAATGGCTTCTCCGGGAATTTTTTCCAATCGACCGGCGATACCGAAATTGACCGTCCCGATTTTCACCGAATCGCCGACTTCCAGCCCAAATTGAATCATCAGCCCGGCGTCGACGAGCGCTTGCTGCTGCGTACGGAAGGTCTCGCTCGCTTCCGGGGGCGTGGTAACCAACTCGCCGTAGTAAGGAAAATCGCCGCCAAGCGCGCGTATAGACGACAAGCGCGTGCTGTTATTTTTCGGGAAAAAAGCCATCGAGGTAAAGCTCGTCTGCCGAGATTGCTCGCCGCCAAGAGAATCAAACAACGCTTCCACTTCCGGCGGAAATTCGCGTTGGCTTCTGATCGAGAGATCAGCTCCCAAGAGCGTGCGCGACTGCGAATCGATAGCCTGTTGTAAATTTTCCCCAAGCGAGCTGATCGCAACCAACGCCGCCGTGCCAAGAATGATGGACGACATAAAAAAGAACAGCTTCTTCCGTTGAAAGCGGCTGTCCCGCCAAGCCATTTTAAAAATCCAATTACCGTTGGTTTTCATCGAATTGCGTTTTTGAGGTAAAAATGGAGTGTTTGAGGAACTTTGTGGATTTAAACAACTGCGCCGACGGCGATTTTATTTTGCTTTCACCGATTGTTTTTCGTCCTGCCGCTCATCAGTCTGCGTCGGTTCAGACGGCTCTCCAAAAATATTGTTCAGCGGCAGTTCAAATTCTGGAAGAATCCCCGGCGCGACGAGCGTATCGCGAACGGAAGTAAAGCGTCCGCCCGGAGAACAAACCAGGACTTCGCGCTTTTCAGCCATCACCAGCCAAACGGCCTGAGCGCCTTGCGCCAGGTATTCGTCAACTTTGGTCATGACTTTCAGGAAATTATCGTTCGGTGAAATGATTTCGACGGCGAGATCGGGCGCGCCTTGCGGAAAAGAACGGGGATTTTCCGGAGCGTTTTCTTTTTTAATAAATGCGAGATCGGGGATGCGGGATTCGTGCTCGCGGTCAGGCCAGAGCTTGAAATTTGCTTCGCCGAGAACTTGACCAATCGGATTTTTCTTTAAGTAAATTTTCAGCTCGCCAATCAATTCCGCTTGTAGAACAGCATGTTCATAGTTCGGCATTTTGTAAACAATCCTCCCATCATAAAGCTCGGCGGGGTAAGGCGTTGAGACGTTTGCCAATTCTTCGACCGTCACATCGGAGCGCTGATCGAACGGCAAATCTTCCGCGATTGTCTGCTCTTGTTCAAGTAATTCAAGTGTTTCAGCCATTATTTCGCCTCTAAAAAGTATTTGCTCTGATCTCCGCCTAAAATATTGGATTGGGCAAAGAATGTCAACCCGTTTACCGGATCAGCAGATTTCATAAGCCATGATTCTCAAAATTATTTTATCGAACGAGTAAAATCTTTCTCGTGCTGACATTCTTTTCAGCGATTAAACGGACAAAATAAGCGCCGCTGGCCGCTGCTTCTCCACTTTCATTGCGCCCGTCCCACATGCGTTCATGCCTCCCGGCCTGCACAACGCCGTCCGCTAACGTCCGCACTAATCTGCCCGCAATATCGTAAACGGAAATTTTGACATGCGCGGCCACAGGCAGGCTAAACGGAATGATCGTTTCCGGATTAAACGGATTGGGATAATTTTGCAGGAGAGAAAAATCTCTTGGGGGTTCGGCGACTTCTGCGGAAACGCTAGTGATTAAGTTTGTGGTAAAGACGCCGTTGCCGTGCGTCGCGACCAGAACTTCGCCGTCGGCAGGTCGCGTGACGACCATTTCTACAATGGCGTTGCCAATGGATTCAGGGCCTTCCTGCGTCCAAATCGTTGATTCGCCGTCGAGAGCTTGCGTGCTGTAAAGCCCCGTACTTGTTCCCGCAAAAAACATTTTTTTCACACCCGGCAGAATCGCAACGGAACGGACGGAAGGCCCGGCGCCCTGGCCGCTCGGCTCTTCCTCAAGATTGCCGCTGACGTCCGCCCAGCTTTCGCCGCCGTCTTCGCTGTAAAAAATACTCTTCACGCGATAATTTGAAAACGCGACCAACACACGGTCGCCGTTCTCAGGATCGACTGCTATCGAATTGATGTTTGAATTCCTCGGGAAAACGGAAAAATCAGTTAAATCAACGCGTTCGGGCTGTCCTTCGTGAGCGTCCAGCATTTTGTAGAGCCTTCCACTTGAAGTGGCAAAGTACAAAATATTCGCCGGTTGCGTCGAAGCCGCCAAAGTGGAAATTCTGCCGCTTGTGACGCGGGATTTTGTTAGTTGCTCCCAATTGACAGTCGCCGGGTTATTGGAAAACGCAGGAATCTCCGATAATCCGCTGTTCCGCCACATCACAACTCCGGCAGGCAAGTACATCAAATCCTCATCGTTCGGATCGACAATAAACGGGCTAATAAACAAATAACCGCTGGCGCCTTCAGGATCAACGCGCGTCCACCGACCGGTGCGACCGCCTGGCGCGTCGAGGTTGTAACGAAAGACACGCCCGTTTTGCGATGAAGTGATCGCAACTGTGCCAGAGTCCGTTATTGCGCAGAATCCGCCGTCGCCGCTGGAATATTCCCGCCAATTAGCAGTACCGTCATTGACGTTCACGCCCCACGTGCCATTGTCCTGCATCCCTCCAACGATGAAGTCACTGCCCGGCGTTTGATCAAGCGCGGCTGCATAAAATTGCGTCGTGAAGTATCCGTTGCTTAAATCTCGCCAGAGCGGACGCGTTTCGGCGCCGTTTCTTGTCATGCTCACGCCGCCGTCATGACTGGAAAAAAGAACGTTCGGATTGGCGGGCGAAAACGCCAGATTGTGCTGGTCGGGGTGGTGTCCCGCGTATTGAACAAAACTATTTGCCGAAACGTAGCCGCCGATCCAGCGCGTACTTGCGGTCGTTGAAAAGCCGGAAGACGAACGATACAGATTCACGCCGCCAACAAAGACCATAGTTGCATCGTCAGGTTTAATTGCAATCGTCATATCGTATGACGATTGCGAGCTAAAATCACCAATTTCTCCGCCAAAGGCCGGCAAATTTGCCGTGAGGTCGTCCCATCTCCCTCCACTGCCGGAGCCGTCGCCGGAAACGTAAGTGTATTTCCAGAGTTGGTGTCTCAAGTCGCCGTCGAAAGGCGTGTGCGAAAGGAAATAAACTATTCTCTCATTGGAAGGCGCTGCTCCAACCACCGTGCGCCACGTCGTCGACGGCCATCCGTCGGGCGTTATGTTTGTCCAATCCACGCCGTTCTCGGATCGAAAAATGCCGGAGCTGTCGTAGGGTACACTCAAATCGCGGCCCACGCTGGCGAGTGCGGCATAGGCAACGCCTGCGCTGGTCACTTCAATTTCCGTAAAAGCCGGGCCAAATCGCGTGCTGGCGCTTCCCAAAGTCAGACTCCACGATTCGCCGCCGTCCGTCGAGCGCTGAATCGAACCGATGCCCGCAACGTAAACTTCATCTTGCGTTTCATTCGAGGCGTCTGTCGCCACATTCCAGATATAATCAAACGGCTGATCCACGGATTGCGGCGTATCGGAAATTGTCGATAGCAGCGGACTCCAGGATTGCCCGCCGTCAATGGATTTATAAACGCCGTCGCCGGTTAAGGGCGCGGAGTCAAATTGCGTGCTGCCTCTAAATTCCCCGGTGCCGTAGTACCAAATGTTTGTTCTGCCTGGTCGCTTGTCTTGCACAATGCTGGTAACGCCGGGGAAATCATTGAAATCCGAAGTTCGAAGCCAAGAACTGCCGCCGTCGGTTGATCGCCAAACGCCGCCCGCAACGCCGCCTGCGAGGATCACATTTTCGTCGTTGACGTCAATAGCGAGCGCCCGCGTACGCCCGCCAATATTGTAAGGGCCTCTTTGGCTCCAAGCCAATAATCCTTGCGTTTGCGCTTGCCCCGTAGCGTGCTGCTTTGCCAACAGCTTGCGAGCGAAACGAAGCTCTTGTCTTCTGATATTATCAGGAATCTTTTGCGAAACCGGGTCTTTAAAGCGCTCATGATCGAAACGCAGTCGCGCTTGCGGATCATCCTTCGTCCCTGAAGACGCAGGGACAACACTTTGAAACTTTTCGTCAGGACGAAAATCATTTCCTCGGAAAATGAACGAAAATGCAACTACAGCCAGCAAAACAACAATTGAGAACTTTTTCATAAGCGTTCGAGATGAGACTCCAAATTAAGTGACGGCGGCGTTATCTATATTTGAGCATTAATTGATTCTTTGCCAGTGTTCCGATGTTTCAAGTTTAGCCAGCGCTTCCTTAGCGGCGTAAAATCTTACATAACCGCAATCGATGCAGACCACAGGCAAAAACCGCGCGGACGAAAACAAATGCGCCCCTAATTTGGGCAACAAATCCGGGCCATAGCCGCCCTCGGCCTTGATTGGCTCTTTGTAGCGGTAAACTCTTTCAGAACGACACTCCGGGCATGGTTTCATAAATCAGTCTCCTGAAAACCCAATTTATTCCGGCAAGCGAAAAGGCGGCGCCTTCATCAAATCGACGCAATCCGTTTTCAGCCCCGTCAGCGATCCGCTTTCCACAAATTTGATAATAATTTCCTGAATACACGATCCGCCGACGCCGTGAGCCGCAGGCGCGGTTAAGTGCAGACTGTTGGGCAAATGCTTCGCGGTGATTTCCCCCCATTCCGGCTGCGTTACAGGGTCAAAAACGCCGGAGAGCAGAAGCGTCGGGTTGTCAGCGTTCACGGGCTCGCCGAAATCTTCCGCCACTTCGCCGCTGGGCCAAATTTCGCACACCGCTTTTTGGCTTCTCACCCGTCCGTCGCCAAGAAATGTGCCGTTCGTATACGTCACAATTTCTTCTTCACTGATTCTGGGCATATCCGAGGCGCAGACGACGGAGAGCAGCAAGCCCATCGCCAAAAAACCGCGTATCCCGCGATTGCGTCGCACGCCCGAGGTGGCAAATGGAGAATAATCGCCTTCGTAAGCTTGACGAATCAACAGCGGGACGGTGCGTGAAGCGCTGGTGCTGTACATCATCACCCGCAGCGCTTCCGCAAAAGCGTCTCTGGAAAGCAAAACTTCAACCTCTTCGCCCGTGGCCGGATGCGTGACTTTAACGCGGGCGGGACGTTCCGCAAGTCGAGCAAGCACTGCTTCAAATTCTTCCTTCAAATTCGGAAATGCAGCCTGACAGGATTGGTCGTTTTGACAATCTTCGAAGATTTCTTCAAGCGCCAGTTGCGCATCGCGCGCATGATAAAGCGGATTTTTATTTTGGACGGCAGCCACGCCGTTTAAAATCGCCGTGCGAACATGCTCGCCGTGCCGTCTCATATAAACGAGCGCGGCGCGCGTACCGTACGAGCCGCCAATCAGATTGACTTTTTCATAACCCAACGCGGCGCGCACTTCGTCGAAATCATCCACGGCTATCGGGGTTGTGTACTGGGTCAAATCCGCTTTCTCAGCCAAAGCTTCGCGGCATTCAATAAATGTTTCAAGCTCAAACACATTTTCAAGGTAGCCCTGAATATTCTCATCGCTTGCAGGTAGTTCGCAGTGCAGCGGATTCGATTTTCCGGTTCCGCGTTGATCAACCAGAACAATGTCCCGCTTTTCACGAAGCGGATGCTCATTGTAGCGGCGCGCCGACATAGTGGCTCCCGCCCCGGGACCGCCGGCAAGCACAAAAACCGCGTCCGGCTCGGGATTGGCGCCAAGCGCTCGCAAAATTGTGATATTCAAGGCGATTTCGCGGCCTTGTTTTTTGGCCCTGTTTTCAAAAACAGTATACGTTCCGCAGTCCACCGCACCCGTCGTTTGGGGGTGGGCGCATTTTTTGACGTCCAATTTGGCCGCGCCTGCTTCAGCCGCATTGAGCAAAGCCGGGCCTTGATTTGGAACAAACTGGAACAGAAAAAAAACAATGACCGGCGAAAAAATATGTGGAGAGATTGCAAAAATCTTCACAGCAAGGCTCCTCCGTTTTGTCAGTTTTTAGAAAATAGAAACCTCGCAATGTTGTACAATGCATTTCGCCCTTACAACAAATCGACGTTTACCTTCGCTAAACTCGAAACTGCAACTCCATTTTGTACAGTCCATGAGTGTTTTTAATTGGCTAAGATCTTTCTTGTTCCAGTTCTTTTTCCGGCGGAGAAATGAACCCGACGCACCCAATCCAAACTGGCAAAACATGGTCAACTTCGGCTGGTTTGGCAAGTACGGTCATGGAGAAGGCAAGCACCTGAAAGGCTGGGAGCAAGACATTTCGTGGGATGAAATCGACCGCGACCTGAAAAAGTGCAAGGCTCACAACGTTCAGGTTGTGCGTTCTTTTATTTTCGAAAATCTGGACGGGCTTGAAAAAATCGACGGCGCATGGCAGATTTCAGCGATTGCGCTTGAAAGTCTTCGAAAACTGCGGGAGCTTTTTCAAAAGCACGAATTGAAACTCGAAGCGGTTCTTTTTGAATTCAAAAACGAAGAGGCGCAACCCTTTTTGAGAGACTTCCTCAAAGCCGAGCCTTTCCGCCCGGTTGTTGAATCATTCATTGCGGAAATGCAGCAGGTTTTGTGGGCGATTGATCTGCACAACGAAATCGATTATCTGCATATTGAGCGCGGTCAATCGGTCGAAACTTTGGAAAAGACAATTTCCGCTTTTCGCGAATTGGTCAAGGCGGTTTCTCCAAAAACGCCTTTTACATGCTCGACAGGTTGGCGCGGCGGGCATTGGGCGCGAAAAAACCAAATCGGCGTCGACCATCTCGATTTTATTGAAATCCATCATTACACGCACAATCACGGCAGCCCCTGGGCGCGCGGCAATCGCCAGAGTCTTCGAGGCTTGGCTCAGCTCGAAAAGCCGATTTTGCTGGGCGAATTTAAATCCGACGATTTTGATTTGTATGTCGAAGAGTGCTTTCGGATAGGCTTTCTCGGCGCTGCGCCGTGGTCAATCCATCATGACTTCCCCATTTCCGAGAGCGTCTGGGAGCGAATCAGAGATTTTAAACAAGAATTGACATGAGCACAAGTAGAGACGCGATGCATCGCGTCTCTACAATCGTTTAATCTTGGTCTTCTCCCCCATCCTTCTTCTTAAACAATTCATTTAGTTTTTTTCTCGCTTCTTCAGCACGACGATTATCGTCAAAAGGCGTCCAGGTGTGTTTCGAAGCGTCTTCAGATTCCATTTTATCTGAGAAAAGTTCCTTCAGCTTTTCTCGGGCCTCGTCGGCGCGCGTGTTGGCTTTTGGCTTGGCGCCGTTCGGCTGAAAAAATTCGCAGAAATTCACCCGCTCCTTGTCCCGCACGCGCTCAGCCGCAGGTTCGCGGCATTTGTTGTACGCAAATTCATCATAAAAAAAGCAGTTGCAGCAACAGCGCAAGTAACTCTCGCAATGGTTGCAGAGCGATTCTCGCAGAACCTTTCTCCCCGTGAATGTGACTTCCTTCTTGCATTTATGGCAGATCATGCTCGCCTCGCATTTTCGTTGAAAAATTCGTTGGAAATGCTAAAGTGTCATACAAACGAAATTCGCCCATTTATTCAAGCGCTTTTTTTTCGACATGCCGCGAGAGACGAACGACTTCAAAATTTCCGCTATTATTCCAACACACAACCGCGCAGCCTGGCTGGACAAGGCGCTCCAATCGATCTTCTCACAAACCCGCCCCGCCCTAGAAATCATCGTGGTTGACGACGGCTCGACTGACGGGACGGCCGGCCTTGTCGCCGAATACTCAGGCGTGCAATATTTTAAGCAGGAAAACCGAGGCGTTTCAGCCGCAAGAAACTTCGGCGTATCCAAATCTCGCGGCAACTGGCTTGCCTTTTTGGATTCAGACGATCATTGGGCGCCGCAAAAGCTGGAACGGCAAGTCGCCTTTCTTCAAGCCAATGCAAAACTACAAGCCGTTTACACGAACGAAATTTGGATACGAAACGGTAAGCGCGTCAACCAGAAAAAAAAGCATGGCAAGTACGGCGGGCGCATCTACCTCGAATGCCTCCCCCTCTGCATCATCAGTCCGTCGTCCATTCTTCTCTCGAAAAAACTCTGGAACGAAATCGGCGGCTTTGACGAGGCGCTTTTGGCCGCGGAAGACTATGATTTATGGCTCAGAATCAGTGCCGAGCATGAGATCGGTTTTTTAGACGAGCCGCTGATCTACAAGTACGGCGGCCACGAAGATCAGCTTTCGTCTCAATGGGGCATTGATGAATACCGCGTTAGCGCATTGGAAAAAATGCTGGATCGAAACTTGCCTGCGGATTACCGGCTTGCAACTTTGGAATGGGTTGTCCGGCGCTGCGGCATTCTTGCAATCGGTTTTGAGAAAAATCATAAAAATTTGGAGGCAAAGAAATATCGCGATAAACAGAAATTTTGGCAGGCGGCTCTATTGAAGGAAAGTGATTCTTTGGCTTGAATTGTCTTGCGAATCCAGGTGCGAATGCCGATTTTCCCGCTTTTCTTCAACCATTGGAATTCGCATGAAAAATGAGCGCAACGTGAAACAAACGCCTTCAAATCGCCAGTTCGAAACGAAAGTTCAGTCGCTGATTACTTTGCTTGGCGATGATGACAGGTCAGTTCGAAAAATTGCCTGGAGCCAAATTTTTTCGTGCGGCAATGACGCCGTTCCATACCTTGAGAATGCTGTCAATTCCGATTTGGACGGCACGACAAGGATGCGGTCTGCAAGGCTGTTAAAAAAAATGCACCGCAAAAGCCTCATCGACGAGTTTCGGGTTTTGGCGCTTTGGGATGATGCGGACATTGATCTTGAAGACGGCGCTTATTTAATCGCTAAAACGGCTTTTCCGAATTTAGAAAAGAAATCGATTTCCGGTGAATTGGATTGGCTCGCTGAGTTGGCGGGAGCTAGAATTGATGAGGAATCGTCGGTGCGCGATAAAATCAAAGCGTTGAACAGCGTTATTTATCGACGCGAAGGTTTTCACGGTAACGTTGAGGATTACCACAAACCCAATAATTCTTTTATTAACAAGGTCTTGGAAACGCGCGCAGGAATTCCGATTACGCTTTCGATCATTTATCTTTCAGTTGCAAAACGTTTGAAATTACCGGTTCGCGGCGTCAATACGCCGATCCACTACATGTGCGTCTATGAAACAGACGAAGAACCGATTTTCATTAACACGTTCGATCGCGGGCGAATGATGACGCTCGAAAAATGCTTGATGTTTTTGCACGGTTTGGGGGCGCATATTCGTCACACTAATATTTATTCCATCAGTCGGCGGGAGACGCTTCAACGCATGTTACACAATCTGGTTTTGGCGTATCACGCTCGCGCTGATTTAGAGAATGTTACGTTTATCAAAAAGCTTTTACACATCTTAAAATATTACGGGAAGAATAAGAAAAACAATGAAAGTCTGCGATAGTTGCGGGGAAAAACTGCCTAATCAGGCAAAATTTTGTTCAAATTGTGGAGCCGATACAGAATCGGCGTCTTCCAGCACGGGAGGATGTAAAAAATGCGGTTCCGAGCTAAAGCCGAATGCACAGTTCTGCCATAGCTGCGGTGCGAAACAACCTGGCGCACAGGGTGCGAAAAGCGCCGGGCCTGAGGGATCATCAAAACCAAACTTAAAGTTCTTTATTATTGCACTGGTTTTCCTGCCGTTTTTGGCCGGTATTTTTTGGCTCCTTTCTTTTGAATCCCTCAACCCCGTGAATAGAACGAATGCTCCGGCTGCGAACGGCGTCGAAGCTCAACCGGCAATGGATATGGCGCAAATGGAGCGCGTCCGTCATCTGATCGACAGCCTGAAAACGGCGTTGACGACTGATCCCGCCGATACTTCCGCGATGCTGTTTTTGGGGCAAATGTACGAAGTTGCGAACAAAACCCCGGAAATGCGCGATTATTATCAGCAATTTCTTGCACTTTATCCTGAGCGAACGGATATCAGACTGCGAGTGGCGAGCGCATATTTTGGGGAAAAGAACTATTTTGCCTCGCAGGAAGAGTTGACCAAAATTCTTGATAAAGACCCGGACAATGCCTACGCCTTGTTCTATTTCGGCTATACGCAGCATATGCTGAACAACAATGAATCTGCGCGCGAGTATTGGGAAAAGGCGATTGCAGCCGACAAGGAAGGCGCAATTGCTGATCATGCCAGAAACGCTTTGTCGTCCCACACGCTCAAGAGCGATTCTCTGCAAAATTAGACCTGCTTTGTCATGCCGGAACTGCCTGACCTCGAGTATATCGTAGAAAATCTCGCGCCACAGGTTGAAGGGCTTTCCATTCAAAAAGCTGAGATTCTAAACCCAATTGTTTTTCGAATTCTGCTGCCTGACTTTAAGCCTGAAACGCTCTTCGGGCTTCATATCGAAAAACTCAACCGGCACGGGCCCTTTCTCGATTTCACGCTGTCCGGCGACCTGAAAATTGTATACCACCCCATGCTCGCCGGAAGGGTTTATTTTGACGCGAAGAAGCCGCGTAAAACGAAGAGCGATTGTTTTCGAGTTGATTTCACGAACGGCGCGGCGTTGATCTTTCGCGACAACAAACAAATGGGGAAAGTTTATATTTTACGGGAAGGCGAGACCGCTCAAATCCCCCGTTTCGAGACGCAAGGCCCGGACGTCTTCTCGCCCGAATTCACTGAAAAATACTTCATTTCGAAAATCAATAAAAGCCGAAAACAAGTCCGCGTTTTTATCATGGAACAGGAAATTATCAGCGCTATCGGGAACGCTTACGCCGATGAGACGATGTTCGAAGCGGGATTGCATCCCAAAACGCTTTGCTCTCAACTCTCTCTTGAAGAAAAAAAACGATTGTATGCTTCAATAATTAAGGTCATGTCTTGGGGAATCGAATCGGTCAAAAATGCGGCTCCAGCGCTTGACGCCAAGCACCGCGAGCATGTGCGTGTAAGAAATCGCGGCGGTCAGCCCTGCCCCAGTTGCGGGGAAAAGATTCGCAAAGCCGGCGTGCGCGGCTATGACGCCTTTTTTTGCCCCAGATGCCAGCCATCCAGACGCACGCAATTTATTGCGTGGTAAGAAATTATTGCAAGTTTTGCAAAATCATCTATATTGGCACTCGTTTCAACGCCTGATTTAAAAACAATTTCTCAAAATCCATTTTTCACTTTTATTTCAAAAGCAGGAGCTGCCAAATGCAGGAAAGACATGGCGCCGTTACTTTCAAAGGCAACCCAATGACCTCCCTCGGGGATGCACTACAAGCGGGTGATCAAGCGCCGGAATTTACGGTCGTAGCAAACAATCTTACAACAAAGAATGCAGCCGACGTTCTGCAAGGAAAGGTTACCGTTCTTAGCGTAGTTCCGTCTCTCGATACGGGGATTTGCGATGCCCAGACGCGCCGATTCAACGAAGAGGCTGGAAACTGGGGCGACAAAGCCCATGTCGCGACTATTAGCGCAGATTTGCCTTTTGCGCAGACCCGTTGGTGCGGAGCTGCTGGAATTGAGCACGTTACCACCTATTCTGATCATCGGGATTTGAGCTTTGGCCAAGCCTACGGTTGCGCCGTCAAAGAGCTGCGGCTTTTGCAACGCTCTATTTTTATTGTAGATGCGAGCGGGACGATCCGATACGTTGAGTATGTGCCGGAAATTGCCCAACATCCAGATTATGACAAGGCGTTGGCTGCGCTGAAAGAGATTATTTAGCACGGGGCGCTTAAGTTTATGGTTGAAAAGCGGACTGCGGATTTTAATCCCATCCGCTTTTTTTATGTCGGTTGTCCAGCTGGCATTTTCGCAAGCATTGATTCGGCACGTATGAGCGGAAAGTTATTTAGAGATGAACAGAGTTGTTGTAACCGGCTTGGGGGTTGTAGCCCCGAATGCGCCGGACAAATCTTCATTTCTTGACGCATTGAAGTCAGGAAAGTCAGGGCTTCGGTATGTTCCGAAACTCGCAGAACACAAATTCGGCTGCCGCGTTGCCGGAATCCCCGAATACTCGGATGATCAGCCTTCTCACAGACCGCAAGAATCGAATAACACGTTCATGCAATTCGGTGAAACAGCGGTTCTCGCCGCTTGGCGCGACGCCGGCCTGGAAATTCCCGATGAAACAAACGAGCAGATTTTGTGGAATTCAGGCGCAATTCTTGGCACCGGCTTTGGCGGTCTAGATACGGTAGCCCGAGAAGTTGTTCCGCTGACCAACGCCAAGCGCGTCCGGCGTTTGGACAGAAACACGATTGAACGGATTATTCCGAACGGCGTTGCCGTGCGGGCCGCCTATTTACTTGGGCTGGGGAATCGTGTTTCTACCAATTGCGGCGTAGCAAATACCGGAACGGCAGCCATCGCTGAAGCCGCACGATGGATTCGACACGGTTATGCGAATCGCATGCTTGCAGGTGGAATAGAAGGCGTTTCGATTTATACGTGGGCTGGTTTTGACGCAAAGGGTATGTTAAACCGCAGACACAACGATACGCCGGACCAAGCTTCCCGTCCCATGAGCGCCGATGCAACCGGGTTTGTGCCGGCTGCCGGAGCCGGTATTTTAGTACTTGAAGACGAAAAAATTGCGCGGGAGAGAGGGGCTCGAATTTACGCTGAAATCATCGGCGTAGCGCACAGCGCCGGCGGCAGAGCGAATCATCGTCAGTCGCAAACGCTGGAAGTAGAAAGCATAGCACACTGCATCAAACTTGCATTGGATGACGCAAAAATTTCAGGCGGGCAGGTGGATGCAATAAATGGAAATCTCATTGGCGCCCCGGAAGACGTTCAGGAGATATTTGCCTGGCGGCGAGCGCTCGGCGTAAACGACGACAACATGCCCTTCATTAACGCAACAAAATCTCTCATTGGTCACGGTCTTGGAGCAGCGGGCGGCATGGAATCGGCGGCCTCGGTTTTACAAATTCACCACGAATTCCTACACCCTTCAAAAAATTGCGAGCGTCTTGACGAGGCTTTGAAGCCGGTCGAAAATCGGATCGTACGTAAGACCAAGAGCAATGAAAAAGTGGGAATTATGGCCAAAGGCAACTTTGGCTCGGGCGGGTTAAACACATGTTTGCTTTTGCAAGCTTGGAGAGAATAATTGCTCTTCTTTTAAATCTTCCGTCTATTTCTTTTCTTTCAAGCTTGGACGAGTCAGCCCAGGGAGTTTTGCTTTTTCGTACAAAGTCCTGATTTGATCATCCCCAGGCGAAACGAAAACCGTGTCGGTCTCAAAGCGGTAAATATAGATTTGGTCGTACATCGTCGCGGTGTTGTTGATCAGCGTATCAAGGTCTTGCCTGTGAACGCGGAAAACATCATAATTCTGCGTTGGCAACCCCGACCCAAATAATTCGCGAGGGTCTCCTGGTTTCAATGAGTTTGCATTATCCTCATCATATCCCCAGACGCGAAAAAACAATTTCCCGCCTTTTTCACGCTCCAGATATACTTTCATTTCCGATGCGTCTGAGTTGTGCTCAATCGTGCGTAAGATGCCGCTTAACATGTTCTTCGCGGCTTGTTCAGTAACATCATCCAGTTTTATGGAATCTAACCTGTCAGGAGTAAGGTCAACATAATCAAGCTGTCGGCCTGTCTGAGTTTTCCAATTTTTCATCAATTCCCGAACCTGGCCTTGCGCATTAAACGTGTAAGAGATTTGCTGCGGATGCAAAATAATCATGTCGTTTTCCCCAAAACCATTACTTGTCGCATCGATGACCTGGATCGAATCGACGGTTGCCGGATTCTCGGGAATTAAGCTCGAAACGAGCATGTCGGCGATTAAGGCGTCATCAACGATCATCACCGTTTGCACCATGACCGGCTGGATCACTGGCTGTTCGTTTTGGACGGCCTGTTTAGGCGGAGAGAACGCAGCATACACCAAAGCGTTCACGGTTATACTTAAAACGATTACGAGAATAGATGAACGATTGAAAAGACGTTTCATTAGTTTGTAGCCTCACATTCGCGATATTTTAGAAAAAAGGGCCGTGCTTCATCAGTCATGCGCCTTTTTCTGTAGCCGGCCACGACCAACTGCAGCGATTGACATATTTCTTCCGGATCAAGCTGGCGTTGCAGTTCCAGCGCTTTTTTCGCCGCATTGACAGATTTCTCGGGATCATTTTGGGCGATTGAAGCAACGGCCAGGTACGCTTTTCCCTGGCTTTGCCAAGGAATACTTGCGGACTGTTCGTAATATTTTAGCGCTCCAACCTGGTCGCGTCCTATTTCTTCCGCAGTTTGGCCGCTATTGAAGCACATGACGCCGTAACGATCAAGATAGTATTGATACATCGTGTCTGTTTCCGCCAGCGCCATTCCCAAACTGTCGTTGGCATAGAAATCGACGACTTGCTTCATTCTGGTCAACCCGGCGTCTTTTTTATCTAATTCAATATATTCCAAAGTTGCTAACTGCCACTTGATTTCCTGCGTCGCTTTGGGCGTGCGCAAATTGGGCAAAAGCTCTTCACAAAGTTTTGCCGCCGCATTATAATCTTTGCGTCCAAGATAGGCGCTCAAAGTGTCTCGCTTGTCCGTCGCAACGAGGTTCCTGCCGTCCCACATGCCTGCATCATAAAACGTCTTTACATTTTCTTGCTGTTCTTCCGTTCTAGCCAAGACTTTTGCGCGATCCAATTGAACAAACGTCGGTTCTTCCTCAAAAAGGCGCATATGTGAAATGGCTTGGTTGAGCACATAAATGTAAAGGCTGTTCGAATCCAGCGCCGCCGCCTCTGTTTGCTGGTTCAGCGGCTGATCTTTCGGCACTTCAAAAACCGCGGATTCAACAAGAACTTCTTCCGCATTTTTATAATTTTCCAGCGCTTTATCCCATCGGTCAACTTCGGTATAACATCTGGCCAGGCGAGAGTAAAGAATATGCTGGCTTTGGTCCATTCTCAACAAAAGCGTCAGAACTTCAGCGGTAAGGCCCCAATATTGATCTTCTTCAAATCTTTGTGCAAGAGTGCTGTACGTTAGAGCAAGGTAATCGCGGGCCTGCGTATCAAACGGGTTCAGCTTGATCGCTTCTTCGAGCAAAGCGCGTGCGTTGTCAAGGTGAGTATAGATTTGTTCGCGTTTGGATTCCTCAGGAATCGAATTGTCATTTTGCAGGTTGGCGGAACTCAATATGTTTTGAGCCGCCACGTTGCTTTTGCGGATGGCTTCAATCGAATCCGCTGAATTGACGCTTCCGGTTCGACCGGAATCTTTTTTTAACAACTCCCAAAGATCGTCGGCGACGATGAACAGAGCCTGGGCGGAGTCAGACATTCGCTGCGCGCGTTCTTGTTTTTCATATTCAACAAAAAGTGTGTGCGCTATTGAGTCAGCCATTTGCGAAATCGTCGAATCCACACCGGCAGGCACGTACACTGTTTTAATTTTTGTTGCGCAGCCTTGAAAAGCAAACATTGCGCAGTAAATTGTCCCCGCGGTTAAAATTAATTTCAGCCTATAAAACTTCATCTTTGACACTCTCCCACCACGAGACTACAATTTGGTTAAAGTTTGAACTTTGCTCATCCCCAATTGGTTTTTGCGATGTATTGAATCCGAGTATTTTCTTTCCAGCCCGCAAAACGCTGCCGATGACAAACTGCTCATTCTCACCGGTAAATCCTTGATCGATCAGCCTGATCACTTGATTGCCTTCGATAAGCGCAATCCTGACTTCAGACGTCGCTTCGAAACACATAATGTAAAGCTCAAAGCTTTGGCCTTTGATTTTGAAGGTTGCGCGAGAAGTCAAAGCCCCCGTTTTATACTCAACAAAATTTTTGATTACACGGTCAAAGTCAGCCGGGTTTTCCTTCATCCACTTTATGAGGGCGTTCAGGTTAATAAGCTCAACCTTCCCTCTTCTCAAGGCGGCTTTGCTAACCATTGTAATCTGAGGGCCAGTACTCGTCCCAAGCGTCTGCCTGCCTTGATCGTCGGCTCCTCCATCGGTTCCGTAAGATGTTTGCCCAGGCGCTGCATCCTTGACCGTTCCCGCCTCGATGTCCAAATTCGCCGCATTGTTTTTTCTGCTGAAAGAGGTTAGCGTCGATTGATCATCAACCAAAGTAGGGCCTGCCACTTTCACCGTCGCTTTGCGCTTATTTATGTCTACCGACGGCAATTCCGGTGTTGCGCGTCCAGGCGCTTCAATCGTTTTCGTTGGAGCCTGAACTTCTCCTGCGTTTAGCTGCTTGAAAACATCCAAATTCAATTCAACCCTTTCAACCGTCTGGTCAGGTTGAACGTCAACTTCTTCGGGGACTTCTTCCGTGGTTTCTTCAGGCTCAGGCTCTTTCTCGATTTCTTCAGGTTCTTCTTTTTCAGGTTCTGGCTTCTTAAATTCGATCTTTTTCGGCTCAAACTTCGCCAGCATGTCTACATCGATTTTTGCGATCACTTCGCTGACGTCATTCTTCGGCACTTTGGAAACCGCCATGAGCAGGAATACCAAAAGTAGAAAAATCGCCGATAAAACAGCGGTTGAGATTTTTTGCTTTTGATCCTGGGTCATGAGGAACTCTCGGAAAGCTGAAAGTCTATGCTTTTATTTATTTTTTCTTTTTCACAGAGATCGTAAACATCGACCATGAGCTGAATGGTTGATTCTTCCAAAGGATCAATGATAACAAGAAAATTTTTGCCCGCGTTGAAAGCTTCACGACGCTGGTCAAGGAGCGCTCTACGCAGACTTTTTATGTTATTGACTTCCAGAAAAATCGTTTCATCGACCTTAAGTTCGAAGCGATCTTTGGAGTGAATAAGAACAAACAATTGGACTGTTTCTTTGGGCTCTTCGTCCGATTCTGGCTGTTCTAAAGGTTTGCCGGCTAATTTGATTTGTCGTTTGATTTGTATGTCGCTGATGCCAATAAAACCAAACAAGATTATCAAGACAATATCAATTAACCGAATGATCATGCCGCCTTTCACAACACAAATTCCTTGGTTTTATGTACTGCTTTCTTGCCGAATAACGTCCATTTCAACATGAACATTCATATTCTGGCAGCGCCTGACGACCGGAAAAGCATACTTGACTGCAGAGTTGTGACTCGCTCGAATTCGAACGTCCAGATCAATGTTTTTCTCTGCATATTGATCGCGTTTTTGCAGAATATACCGCTCAACTTCTTGAATCGTGTCTAGGCGTCTCGTTTCATTCTCAACCCAGTAAACGCCGTCGGCTGGAATGCTAATATAGATGACCGTTTTTTGTTCAGGACGATTTTTTGAAACTGAATCGCTTTTTGCCAATTTAACCTTGCTCATCCTGTCAACTTCCGAGATGGCGACGAAGCCAAACAGAAGAATGAACACGATGTCTATCAAGCGCACCATCAGGCCGCTGGCGTATTTTCTGCGCCGCTTCCTCTTAAGCATTTTTCGCTTTTCCTAAAACATGGAAAACCACAGAATCGCCCTTGCCGTTTTTTATTTTCGCATTGATTGTGTGAAAATGCGTTTTTCTGCCTAAAGTGTAGGTGGCTTCCGCATATCCGTTTTTATCGGTGCGAATAATACATTGTTTTTGAAGCCCGTTAATCACGCCGTCGCCGTCAACCGCATCGAAGGCTATTTCAGCATTTTCCACCAAGTTGTCAAACCGATCTCGCACAACCACTTGCAGAGGCTGAGACAGCGCCTGCCCAACAAATCCGATTTGATCGTCTCCGCCGTCGATAGCAATTTTCTCCGGCACGCTGGCTGTAACATTGAATTCGACAATCTCGGCGTCATCCATGTAGTTTTCGAGCCAGAATCGAATTTCACCGTGTCCGGTTTTTTCTTCAGCGTGAATATTGACGGCGATCTCACCTTTTTTATCCGTAGGCCGGTCGATTTTGTTTTTCTTATTGTCGAAGTGCACCGCGCCCTCAGCACTAAAAAAGACTTTGGCTTTCTGGATTGGCAATCCCGCCTGGTCGAGCAAAGTAAGCTTCAGCGCCTTTTGCAGCGTAGCTCCGGAGGAGATCGTCGCAGGCAAGGAGTCGTCGATTTCAAAAACAAAACCAGGAGCATCGCGAACAACATCTACGGCTGTACTGCGTTTCGTTTTTGTGCTTACGTTTTCAACCGTGCGCGTTCCAATTGAATCTGCAATGGTCGTTTTTAGGTCTTGCAAGAATTCTCCGAAATCGACTTCAGGGGCATTGCCGTTGGTCGCCGCTACGGTTGTATTCTCCCCGCCAGGCACAAAATGGCTGCTTTTCGATATTCTTTTGTGCGCTTTCTGCGAATCGAGGCCAAGTAAGTGGAGACGAAGCTCATCGGCTTTCTCGGCAATATCTTTCATTCGCTTATTAAAAGTGCCAAAGAGTTTCGTGCCCCCAAAATTGATAATCAAGCTAACGCCAACTCCGACCAGCGTAGTAATCAAGGCGATGCCCATGCCGTTCAAAATTTTATCAGGATCAAGCGCGCCGCCGAAGAAAGTCCGAAAAATTCCCCAGACCGTTCCTAGCAAACCCAGGCCGCCGGCTGCATCTGCAAGAAATCCCAGCCAGTTACGGTATGTTTCGTAGCTTTCAGTTTTAACATTGATGTGCCCCACCAGCTCTTCATGAATTTCTGTTGCGCTGTCGCCCGCTTCATAAAAGAGGATGATATGCTGTAAAAGCCCGCGCAAGTGTGATTCTTGACGGTTCTCCAACGAATTTTTAAGCTGATCCAAGCTAATTTCGCTAAACTTAAGCGTCATCAGTTCTTTTGAGTTTCTATAGTCCAGGAACAATTCGATGGCGTTCCAGAAAAGAAAAACGACGCCCACAATGAATACGCCTACGATAACATACGCAATGATTCCGCCAAGGGTGATGAGGCCAATGAACGTTTCAGCCTGTGTTGTAACCTCTTGTTGTTTAGCGGCAACAGCATCCAGCTCCGAGACGGGCGTTGTTTGTCCGGTTGAATCTTGTTGCGTCGCTGTCGGATTTTCGGATTGCGTTTCTTGCAGCGGGTTCGCTAATCCAAAGTCAACTACTATTAGAAAACACAGCGTGACTAGTAACCCCCAAAGCGTTCTTTTACTTATTCCGAAATTCACTGTCTCACCTTTCTTCAGTTAATCAAAATCCTTAAAATCGCTCAATTACCGCGTTGCCGTTTTTCTTCCTTTCTTTCAATTTTCCCGGGGTAATTTTTTGAAATGCCAATTTCAATCTTGCTCCTAATCTCGCGTGCGTAAAAAACTTGTTTGGCGGAGCGGAATCGTTCTTCATCTTCAAGCCACTCCACATAGTAGCGATAAAATCCGTGAGAAATAATATTTTGGGACGGATCAGGATCGTTCTTGTTCATATCAGTCCAATCCCAAACAAAGGTTTGCTTCTCGTCCCCCTTGCCTTCTCGCATGTAGACGCGTTTTCCGCTGGAATCTTCGACGACGAAAGTCCAGGTTCTATCATACATACTAGAATCTATCGGAAAGACGGTCAATTCCACCGACCCTGGAGACGCGACGCGAATTGTGTCATGTTTTGGAATATCAAAATCTTTCCAAACCTGGATGGTTATGTCTGATTTCGTCTGCTTCCCTTCCTCCAGCTTCTTTATTTGAAACTGATGCTCGGGCACGTTGTTGTGCAGCGTCATATAGTTTCGAATGTGCTGGGCGCGATTCAACTGTTGGTCGGGCGTAACGATTATAGCTTTTTTCCTGCCGTCGGATTTTAGCGTACGACCTAATGAATCAAGAAAGCTCAGGTAAAACATCTCTGTCTGAAACCCGCCTTTTTGAGTCGCAGCCGTGTCGGCAAGGCTGATTCCAGGCGGAATCCTATCCGTCCGGTCAAAATAGCCGTTCATAGTATCGGCTTCAGAAAGAGCAAGCTGCCCGTCGAGGAACGGGGATTCTGTCGTCAAAGAATCGTCACTCAGGCCCAAGTCAAATTTTGTCAACTTGCTTAATGCAGCGCTGTCCAAATCTTCGATATGCCTGGTTATGTAATTCGATGCGATGCTGACGGTTTGCTCATCGGCCAAAACCATAAATTGGGGAGCGATTCGAATGCGAGGCATTTCAGGAACATTTGCCTGCCAATCATCAGGAAGGCCTCCCAGCTTACCGCCTCGAACTATTTTGTCAAATTCATAAATCATCGCAACTTCGTGATTTCCAACGCTGGTTCCCGCTAATTCCCCAATCGGGTAATTTACGCCGTATCCGACTGCAAACGGACCCGAGACGTTTAAGTGGGAAAGCAGACGGATAGCGTTCTTGTCAACGCTTCCCTGAACAAAGCCAAGCCGTTCATCATTGAATTGGATCGTCGAACGCGGCGTGAAGCTCGTTTGGTCTTTCTTGCTGCTCGTTTGAATCGTGGCCGAGCCGAACGAGTAGCTTATTCCGAAAGTAATAGCAGGTTTTAAATTAATTGCAGGTTGCGCCAAAGCCACGCTCGGGCTGTTGACATGTTCGACGCCCAGCCCAATGATCAGCGTATTGTTCGGCGTAAAAGTGACGCCAAGATTGACGTCCGGGCGCCAAAATGAATAACCATTGGCAAAAACGGGATCGTTAGGCTGGACGTCCTGAAAATGTTCCTGATCGAATGAAACATTGAAAAAGCCAAAGCTCGCACCTATCGAAAACATCGACGACATGCTGCGATTAAGCAGGACTCGAAGTTCCGTTTCGTTATACATCATCGACTGGAATGTTTGGCTTTGCAGTCCAAAACCGATGTTGTTCGGCAGGCGCCGGGGCATGTTGAGAATGGCGTATCCGGCCCGTAAGGCGCCGTCGCCGCCATTGCCAAATCCGACTTGAAATGCTTTATATCCAACTTCCAAAGCTCCTGTCTGCAATGCACTGATCGACGGATTGACCAATGAAGATCGCCAATCATAAATATTGGTAGGCCCGGCTTCAAAATAATTTGAACCGACCTGCGCTTGCCCAAAGCCAGCCATGCCTATCAAGCAAAACAGCGTGAACGCCGATACTCGTCTAACGCGCAAGTGTAACATAGCCTTCGTCCAATCTTTTGTTATTCCCATTCAGAACAAAAATGTAAACGCCGGGCAATTGATCTGTGCCGTTCGCATCGCGGCCGTTCCAGGTGACATCGATCTGGGAGTCAAACCGCTTTTTGTAAACTAATCGCCCGCTTAAACTGAAAATCATCAACTCGCCGCTTGAAACGCTCAACTCTTCCAGGCTGAAAATCACTTCATCGTTGACGCCGTCATTGTTGGGCGTGAACGGATTCCGTTTTACGACGACTTTGCCTGGAGAAACGGTAATCGGAACTTCTAAAATATTGTTTTCATCGTTATCCTCTTCAATTGCATCATCGACGTCAACCTGGATGTGAGCGGTGAACATCCCTTCCTGAGTAAATTTGTGGGTAAAAGCCATGGTCATCGCTTGCTCGTTGAGACGGACGCCGTTCGATTCTGTGAAATTGAAAGTCTCTCCGTCCACAGTCAGTCGAACAACAAATGATTCACCCTCGAGAATTGGCGTTCCTTGCACGCTGTACTCGACGACCATATCGATATCCTGGCCAACGAAAACCTCATTTGGAGCCACCGATTTTCCCATAAACGACAAACTCAAATTTTCTGCGACCAAGTCAGGAATCAATCTGCCCACTTCGATTGTGAGAACTCCTGGCGCGCTTGTCAACGGCGGCGGTTGATCGTGCTTATGTTTCTCGCGGGCGAAAAACTGGATCACGTGAGTATGCGCACAGCCAAATCCTGGGATCCAGCTAAAAATCCCGGTAGTTTCCGAATCTTGAACAAAATCAGATTCCCCGCAAATGTCTGAAGGAAACTCTGCAAAAATGGTCAGCAAAGAATCTTCAGGGTCGGACGCAATCACCGTGAATTCGAGAAAATCATTTTCGTCTATGGTGACAGTCTCGGGCAAATTCTCAATAACTGGCGGGTCATTCACAGGCTCGACTTTGATAGCGATTTCCCGAGTGACTTCGACGAACTGTTTATAAGCCACCACTTTAATTGTTGTATCGAGGTCGCCTTCACCCGGCGTTCCTTTAGCTGTATAGTTGATCGTATCAATTTCCGTGATCCAGGAAGGAACGTCCACAAATCTGAATTTGAGAGCTTCGTTATCCGGGTCTTCAAAAACACGGATTTGACAAACTGCTTCGTCGCCTACACTTGTCGAGCATGCGCCTTGCTTTATCAAAAGGCAGAACTCTTCATCTTCTGTCGCTGTAACGCTTGTCGTATCGCAAAATACAGGAAAATTTGTGGTGCTTTCACCGCGAAGTATGACCCGTCGTTGCGGAGCGTCCGGGTCGTTACTATTGATGACGAGAGTGTCCTCAAACACGCCAATTTCGTCCGGACAGAAAACGGCAATAATCTCACGGCTTGAATTTGCAGGTACAATAAAATCTCCGCTGAGGTCGGGCAATTTAAACTCACTTAAACCGCTCAATAACCTAAAGCCGTTCAAGATCAAATCTGCGTTACCGTCATTCGTTACTAAAATCGGGCAATTTGAGACTGAATTGGGCGGCGTGACCGGGAATTGGCACGCCTCGGAGTTTAAGTTAAACACGACTCTTATTCCGCGCCCATTGAGCGAAAGCTCAGTTGCGCATTCCGCTGCATCGGGCAGGTCAGTTTGAATCTCGGCTATTAACGGGTAGGCAACCGTGTCTGTAGGAGAGAATTGAATCGTCAGATTTTGTACGCCATTTGGCGGCAGATCGAACTCTTCCGGCGTTATTCGATAATGTTCTTTGTCATTCCAGACAATTTTGACACGTACCGGAATGGAATTTTCCAATTGAATCGGTTTTACAATAATGGAATCGTTTCCAACAAAAACGTCTCCGAAATCGACGAAAAATTGTTTGGGGGCCGCACAGCGTGAGCGCAAATAGCGCAGCTTAGGCAGAAGTTCGCTTGCGTAAACAATGTCGTCGACGCCGTCCCGATTAAAATCAGCGGTGATGACGTCTTTTGCTCCGTTTAACGCATCTGATTCCAGAGTACGAGGCGCGTTTTCATCAAAAAGGACGTAGTCGAGTCTTTCTCCGGAGGTGTCTTCTTCTTCAATTCTGCCTACAACGATAAAATCCATGCTGTTATCACGTGCAGCGAACTCAAGGTTCGGATCGCCGTCTATGCTGATCGGAGAAAACGCCGCTGGTAAAAAAGAAAATGGCGTTTGCTTAACGAGCGAGAATTCACCGAGTATTGGTCCCTTCTCAAATTCAAAAACTTCCAGACGACCGGAGTCTAACACCTGAACTGCGGCACTTTTCGCTAATGAAGGCATTGTGCTCGTCAAAACGGCAATTTCTTTAAAAGCGGAAGCGCCGTCGTTTCCCAAGGCGCCTTTTACATTCTGCAAACGAACGCTTATGGGTAGAGCTTCCAAGGCGATTCGTTGACCTTCACCGAAACCTCCAGAGCCCTCGTTAATCCAATAAATCAGCGATCTGGAACCTTGAAAAATGGCAGCAAAATCAACGTCGCCGTCACCTTCAAAATCACCGTGAACCAAATCAACTAGCTTGGTTTCATTGGCGGCGTGTAAATCTTCACTCCTAGAAGACCGAAACCTTGCTCTCCCGTCAACTTGGTCATTGCCAATATTCTTGAAGAGCTTCGTAGGATTTCCAGACTCAAAGGCTACGGCGAAATCCAATCTGTCATTGTTGTCAAAGTGCCCAACAGTAATAGCGCTTGGTTGATTTCCCAAGCCATCTACAGCATCCTTGACGAGGTAAGGCTCAAAGCTCGCCGGTCCCGTTTTATACAAAATATAAACGCGACCGCTTCCAGTAAAAGAAACGATAATATCGACCAAACCGTCATCATTGAAATCGCCGCTGGCAACATCAGACGGGCCTAGATTCTTAATTGGCGTTTCCGCCGGTTTCGCGATAGTGCCCGCCCACATTTCCGTGAAACTCAATCCGCGGTCATTCCGCAAGACCGTTACTTGGTTAGAAGCATGGCTGATCACTGCAAGATCGATATATTCGTCTTCGTCAAATCGACCCGCCGTGAGGCGTACAGGTCTGCTTTCGCCACTAATCAAATCAACATCAACAGGAAAAAACTCGTCGTGAATAATCCCAGCACGATTGCTTACTCGAAATTCCAATCGAAACGGCGTTACGCTCTGGCCGCCATCAGTTTTAACGCCGTCACGCATCATGAAAACGATATTTTCGCCTTCTAAAAAATTCGGGGTCGCCGTGATAGAAATCGTTTTTTGTTCATTCAACAACTGAACCGAGCCGATTGAATAATAACCGTTGTGCTCTCCGTAAATCGTAAACAATTCGTTTTGCAATGAGGCGGCGTCAATTTCCTCTGGATAAGTCAACTCTATCGGAGCGTCTGGAAGCGCCAATACGGAATTCTGCACTGGAATGGTTTGATCCGGAGACAAACCCTGCCCATACGCCTTGCCCGCCACAATTAGAAGTAGAAAGCCAAGAATGAAGGCGGCGTTTTTCAAAGCACTCTGCTGAAAAATTGTTTGTTTTTGCCTTTCTGTTTTCATTTCTCCCCACTCAACATTTCAATTTTCTTAAGAATTGCCAACGCTTCGTCAATAAACCCTCTTGAATGAAAAGCTGCGCGCTTCATTTTCAAAGCCGGAAGGTGTTCCGGATTCACGCTTAGAATCTCATCAACGTATTTGTGAACCTGATCATAATTTTCCAGATCGAAATACGATTGCGCCATAGCATACCAGTATTCGAACTTCGTTTCTTCCGCCAGCCTGGATTGGCCAAGAGATTGGTGGGCTGCGATCTTTCTGTCAGCCGCTTGTTTGTTTGTTCGGTCAATCTCCAAAATGCGCGTGGTCGTTTTGATCAGCTCGCGGTTTTTTTGTTCCTTCTCATATTTTTCAGAAACTTGGGTGAGGTATTTCAATTCCGCTTTTTTCGATTCTTCCGGCAATTCAAGCGCGGTTAAAGCGTTGAATCGCATTTCGAGCGCCTGCAAATGAACCGGGTTGATCGCAATGATGTTATCGGCTTCAGCAAGCACGCCCTTGTAATCACTTGCTTTCTTCAGAGAATCTGACAACGCGAGGCGAAACTCTATTTCCGCTGATCTCGCAGCAGTATTCTGACTCAGCAAATCGTAAGCATCCATTCTGAGTTTTAAAGCGCGCAGGTTTTGTTTTTCTATTTCGAGAATTTGATTTGCCGTTTGCAGTACTTCCGAATAAGATTCGACAGCTTTGAGCGAAGCGGCATATGAAAACAGAAAACGAATTCTTGTTTGAATTGCTTCTTCTTTTCTATTTAAGCCCAGCAGCGCATTGATTTTCAATTCGACGGCGTCTCTATTGATATTGTTAATCTTGAGCAATTCGTCAGCTATACGCAGATGCTCCTGATAGTCTTTTCTAGTGAAGTCTTCTCCGGCCAGCGCGTTAATATAAATGACTTCCGCTTCGCGCGCCTTTTGAGGCAAATTGAGTGAATCGTAAGAAACGTAGCGCATCTTGAGGGCACGATGATCTAGTTGATCCAGATTAAGAACGCTGTCCAACCGCGTCAGTGTTTGTTGAAATCTTTTCTCACTAAAGGCTTTTCCAGCAATAGCGAGCCACAAATTGATTTGAGCTTGATCAGCTTTTTGCGGCAACGCCAATGAATCGTATGCCATAATCTGCATATTCGCCGCGGTTCGATTTGTACTGTCAAGCCCCAAAACAACATTGGTTGTTTCGACCATGCCCAAGAAATCTTTTTCCCCTCGCAAAGAATCGGTGTAAGCGTACAGGAAGCGCAGCCTGGCTTTAAATGCTTCTTCATAGCCTAACGAATCGAGCGCAATGTAACGCAATCGTAAATGGTGTACGTTTGAGCTGTCCGCTTTCAAAAGGTCATCTGCGGATTGCAGAAGCGCGGGGTATTTTTTCGCCATCAAACGGGCTTGCGCGACGGCTTTCATATATTCGTAAGCGGTTTTATTCGCTGCGTCCAGTTGACCCAATGAAAGTTCGGAAGCTTGTCTTAACATCAAAGCGTTGACATTCCATTGGTCGTCGGCAATAATTGCATTCGCTGTACTAAACAGTTGCGGGAAATTTTGCTGCATAAGGCGAGATTGAGCAATGGCTTCCATGTTGGTCGCCCTCTCCCCGCCGGCCTGGATGGACTTTTGGGAAAGTAAAACTGAGTTGTTGTATGCTCCATGACGATAATTAAACGCCGCGAAAGATTCGAGATCTTCGGATAGAGGCTCTTTCTCAACAAGCGCTCGGTAAGCTTTTGTCGCTTCTTCTCTACGATCCAGCTTATCAAAAGAATAGGCGCGGATTCGCATGGCTTCTTTATCGTTTGGCTTAAGGCGAAGCATCGTATCAGCTTCTTTTATCGCTTCATGAAACGCACCCGTGTCAAAATAAATTTTTATCAGGAATCGACGCGCTCGATGATCTTTGTAATCGTGTTGCAATACGTTTTGAAACGCAATTCTCGAGTTTTGCAAAGCCGCCTGCGCTTTCTCACCCAAAATCGCAGCTCGAGACGGGTCATTTAGCTTGGTAAAAAATCGTCTTCGACTTTCAAGCGAATCGGCCAACCCCCAGAACGCTTCTCCAGATAGCCTGTAACCAAGCGCCTCGGTCGGTGATATGATCGTCGCGATGTTGAAGAACTCCGCCGCCTGCTCAAACTGAGACTTTTTGAGTTCGGCGAGGCCGAGACGCATATTTTGTTTCCAATAAAAATCTTTCCTTTGGATAACAATGCTGCGGAGGCGGTTATTCAATTCTTCACTTTTCGTAAAGGCTTCGGCGGCTTGCGTCCACTTTTCCCCGGATTCGCGCCATCTTTTTGCTTCTGCGTGATCCTGCGCCAATTTAGCGCGAACTTGCGCCAATCGATAATAAGCTTCAGCATCTTTCGGATTTTTTCGAATACGGGCTTGTAAAACCTGTTCAGCAGCTTCGGGCCCGTCTCTGCGCATCGCAATATCCGCGCGGTGCCATACCGGGCCGGTGCAGGCTTCAAAAAACAGTATAAGTGATAGGAAAACAAGCAGGTTTGCGGCGGCTCTTATTTTCTTAAATAATATCATCAAAACGTCCTGGAAAATATTTGATAACTCTTGTAATAATGCACACAGACGCGTCATAAGTCGTCTATCACAGCATAAAACCAGAGAAAATCGTACAGCCCCAAAGCATAACCACTGTTACAGGTGAGAACCAACGCCGATTTCGGATATCATTTTGGTCGTTTGTGAAGAAAGTCGAACGTTTGTTTCTCAAGCAGGTGTGAGTAAGAAAGCAAAAAAAGATGCGGTGCGAGAAGAAGGCGTTCCCCAGCGATTATTTTGAAACAGACTTGAACACATTCAAGATAGATCCGAAGGTTATTCGATTAACTTTAAATGCGCATAATCTGTGACCGAAAAGATGACGGACTCAAGTTGAAGTTCAAATGTTCGGTACACGAACGTCGTTATGTGAGATCAGCACTGTGTTAAACTTTTGTCATGAAGATGAATCTTCAATAACTATAATTTATTTTCTAATCAAGTACTTTCTACATCTCACAATGTCAAAATTACAACCGCTTTTTAGGAGAACATTTGATTTTGAGCTTCCTCGAGTTGAGTTCACAGACTCGTTTCGATTACTACTGCACAAGTTTTCAATATTGCAATATGCATACCGCGTCTTTTCAGACCTGGCTGGCCTGCAATGAATCACGAATCATCGTTAAGCAATGGCGAAATCGGTTTCTTAGAGCCGATATGGAATAGAGTCTACATGTGTGGCGAATTTTACCTATCGTAGATACTTTTTCTTCGCATCTGTCCCGATTTTGCAATAAAACGCCTTTATCGAAGAACGGCAAATATAATCATTGGCGCCCTTCTTGATGGTTGCGCATTCATGCAAATTAGTTATTGACTAATTACGACGCCTTGATTATATAATTGTCATTATCAGACAATGATTTCAGAAGACGGCTTGCGCATGATGGATTAGACCGGTTTCTGTTTCTACTGATGTAACTGTTGGGCCGATTGCAACGGCAGCTCGCAAAAACTCCCCGTCCTGGCAAAAACGCTAATAATTAACCCGCCAAAAATTCTGACAAACCATATCAAAAATCCGTTTACGGACGAAAGTTGATATGAAGTCACGCCTGATTCATTGACGATGGGGCGCTTTTTTTCTTTAAGCATTCCAGGAAGGAACGGCTTAATTCAAGTCTCAGATAAGACGTCTGCGTTTCCAATCTAGCCCAGGGTAATATCCAGGGAAAAATCCGCTCGAATTGGAAACCGCCCGGGCGACAACAGCAGAAAGGGGAAGTTATGAGGACTATATTGAATTTTTTACCGCCTTACTTTTTTTTCCCTTCCTTTAACGCTCTCGCTTGCCGAAAACAGATATTTCGAAGCTTGCTTGTTATCACCGGCGTCTTGTTTTTCCTTGCCGGCAATGTAAAAGCAAACGAAAATCTGACGCATCATGGGAAGGAATTCGTGTTTGCTTTCTTGCCGAACCACTCAGGCTCCGAAAACAACCTGATGCATCTCTACTTGACCGTAGAGCAAGAAACCGAAATTACGATCGAATACCCTGTCGGCATGGTACGAGACAGAATTCTCGTTTCTCCGAACGAAGCGGAAGCATACGAAATTTTGCGAGACGTCAGCGATTTCAACAATTGGCCGAACAGCGCGCTACAAGGGGGCGACCAAAATAGCGTGCGCGTATCGGCAAATGCAGATTTTAGCTGCGCTATCGTGAATTACTCCGCCGCTTCCACGGGCGCCGCTTTGGCTTTGCCTGTAAGCGCGCTGAATAAATATTATGTTGTCTCAACCTTTCGTCCCAGCCGTGAGCCCGGCGTGGATGACAAAGCGCTTTTCGCCGTTACTGCACCATACGACAGCACGATAGTAAAAATCACCCCGTCAGCTCTGCTTGAAAACATCGCCGTCGCGCCTGGCGACACCTTCCAGGTTCGACTTGATGCAGGCGAAAGCTTCCTGGGAATGAGTCTTGAAAGCGATCCGCCAAACGATTTAACCGGAACCATCGTTCGAGCCAATTACCCAATCAGCGTGATTAACGGCAACGCCTGTGCGCAGGTGCCTGTAGACGAAGGCGATTGCGATCACCTCGTTGAATTTGCCCAACCGGTCCAGACGTGGGGTAAGCGAATACTTCTCCCTGATTTCAAAGAACGGCTCTCCGGCTCTATTTTTCGTGTTTTACCGTCTCAGCCGCAAACAACGATTACCCTTGACGGTCAGACTTCTCTCGGAACCATCGATGAAATGACTTTCATCCAGTTAGACACGATGCGGACCAACGATTTCGATTCGCTTGAATTTCATTACCTCACCGCTGACAAGCCCGTTTTTGTCAACCAATTCATAAAAAGTCCGCTCCTTTCCGGCGATGACAGCGGCGACCCTTCGATGATTAACTTGCCGCCAACAGAGCAATTTCAGAACACATTCCGTTTCGCAACGCCCAAAGCTCCAATTGCAAACTTGCCGACCAATCGCATCACTTTGTTCGTTCATGAGAACGATCTGGGAAGCGTTAATCTGACCAACCTTGAATCAGGCGAGTCCGCGGATGTCAAAACTTTTTTCAAAGTTGGCGATACAGAATATTTGGGAACGAACCGCACGATCCTTCAAAGCACTTATCTTACTGAAACAACTATGCCCCACCTCGCATTTGCCTGGGGATACAGCAATGACAACTCATACTTCCTTCCCGCCGGCGGAAAGCTGGATTTTATCAACCAGCACCAAGACACGGAAGCGCCGGAAATCCGATGCTTCTTTAATCCGGATTCCATGGACGCAGTTTTAGGCGTGTTCTGGGATAACCGCCCGACGGAAGATTTGAACGGCGACGGCGTCTTCCAACCGGCGGAAGACCTCGACGGTGACGGCAGGCTTGACGAAGATTCCGGGATTTGGAGATTTGAAATTATTGAAACGCCGGGTTCCACGTTCAACGCTACACTGCAAGTCGCGGATTTCACGCCTGGAGACACAACCGTCGCGTTTGCAGGCCGGCTTGTCGACGCCGACACGTCTGGCTACGTGAGCGTTCGCGTTTATGATCTCTCTGGGAACGAAACAATCAAAAGGATCGATATCCCCGAGTGTACAGTCGAAATCCTGGCCCCGACGGACGGAGCTTTTACTCTCAGCGAAACGATCGACGTTGTGACCGCTATTCAATTTGACGGTCTCGAGTTGGACAATTTTGAACGCGTTTGCACCATCAACGGCGTTCCCATAACCGGCGACTTTGCCGCAAAAGACACGCTGACCATCCCGTATGCGCTTGAAATCGGACAGAACAAAATTCTTGTCGAATGCCGCTACACTTTAAAAGATCAATCAAACGGCGTTCAGTCAATTGTCTGTGCAGATTCCGTTTCAATCACGCGAGTAAAGCCCATTGAATGCGATTCGCTCACAATCACTTCCCCGACAGACAGCATAAAAACGCTCGACTCTCTGATCACGATTGCCGGGACGGTGACTTTTTCCGGCGGCTTAAACGTCAGAGACGCGTGTTTTGCCGTTAATCTCACGACCGGCGACACAATTGCCCTGGCGCTTACAAACGGCGCTTTTGAACTCGACATGCCGTTACAAACCGGTTGGAACGAAATCATCGTGACCTGCAATTTTACCGATGATTTTGGTACGACCACATCATGCAGCGCAACTTTGCGCGTTTGCCGTGCTGAAGATTTCGGCTGCAATATCAATATTACTTCGCACGCTGCTCAGGACACCGTATTTTCAGATACAACCGTTGTTCAGGCTGAAATTATCCCGGTCGGCGGCGTTGCGCCTTATAAAGTCAATTTTTGCACCGTCAACGGCGACACGATTGAAACGTCCGGCGGCGATCCATTCACTCTTTCCACGGTCATCTCGCTCCTCGACGATGCAACAACCGAGATTGTCGTCGTTTGCGAACTTGAAGACAGCTTTGGGCAAACGACCACTTGCTCTCAAACAGTCTCCATTTTTCATCCTTCTCAACCAATTTGTGAAATCACCGTCACCAGTCACGCCGACGAAGACACAGTCTCAGCGCCGATGACTGAAGTTTTTGGCTCTGTGAGCATTTCCGGGGGGCTTGCGCCTTACGCTGACTCATGCACAGTTAACGGCCAGCCGGTGGAAGTTGGCGACGACGGGATGCTCCAAATACCTCTCATGCTCGACTTTGGCGACAACCCCATCGAAATCTTCTGCGAATTCACAGATGCGCTCGGCCAAACGACGACATGTCAAAAAACCATCAATATCTATCGCCCGGATCCGCTCGAATGCGTTATTTCGATTGATTCGCCGAAAGACAGTCTGAGCATTTTTGCCAACGAAATCAGCATTGAAGCCAGCGCGACGCTGACCGGCGGCGTGGCTCCGTATGATTCTCTTGTCGTTATCAACGGCGACACTGCGACGAGAGCTGAGAGCGGCGTTTTCTCACAAACCGTCTCGTTGGATTTTGGCTGGAATGAAATTATAGCCGAGGGCGCTTTCACCGACAGCAAAAATCAGCAAACAAGTTGCGCCGATACGATCCATGTTTTTCGCGTCGATACGCTCAATTGTGCGCTGGTTATCGAAAGTCCGACGGCGGGTAATACGATTACCGGTAAAACAACCGAAGTACTCGTTCGCGCAGAGGTGACCGGCGGTTCGCAGCCGACGACCGGCGTTGTCCAAATCACCACGCCGACAGGAACCTTTGACGCTGTTTTCGACGCCGCACGCGGGCTTTACGTCGCACAAGTTACGTTGCAAGATGAAAACAACACAATCACTGCAACTGGCGTTTTTGAAGACGCTTCCGGCCAAAGCACTTCCTGTGAAACGGCGGTTGACGTTTATTGCGCGCCCAAAATCGATTGCGAATTAACGATTTTGAGCCCTGCGGACGGTCAGCGATTCGACGCAGATTCGGCCTTCGTTGAAGTCAGTGCAAAAATCATTGGCGGCGTTGCACCTTTTGATTCCACAGTAACGATCAACGGCCTTGTCCCCACGCGCCATGCCGACGGCGTTTTTCGCGTTGTGATTCCTTTGCAAGACGGTCTGAACGATGTGATCGCTCGCGGAGAGTTCGAAGACGCGAACCAGCAAACTGCTCTATGCAGCACATCCGTCCAGATAGTAAAAGACGGCATTATTTGTTTCATCACAATTGATCAGCCGCAAGATAGTTTGATCACAAAAGCGGATTCAATAGACGTGAGCGGGAGCGTCGAAATTTCTTCCGGGATAACGCCGATTGACTCGACTTTGACCATCAACGACGTCCCAATAGCGCTTGACTCCGACGGTCGGTACTCGGAACGGCTTCCGCTTTCTCTTGGCAAAAACTCATTCATTGTCAGCGGTCTGTTTATTGATTCGCTGGGAGACACAGCAATTTGCACCGACACATTGACGGTTTTTCGAGTCCTGGAACCGCAGTGCGAATTGACGATTATTACGCCGGAAGACAGCCTTTGCGTTTTAGCATCGGAATTGGTTGTAGAAGTCACCGCCGCCCTATCGGAAGGGGTCGCGCCGTATGATTCCCTCATAACGATCAACGGCGTTACGGCAAACCGAGGCGCGGACGGCGTATTTCGCGCACCTGTCGCGCTTGATCTCGGCTTTAACAAAATCAAGGTTTCCGGAACCTTCAGCGACGCGATTGGCTGTGAGACCGTCTGCGTTGATTCAATCACCGTCCAGCGTATTGACGCGCTATCCTGCAACCTCACTATCACCAGCCCGCAGGACGGCGCAGGCGTCATTGAAGATTCGGTTCTGGTCACTGCACAAGTCGATGTTTTCGGAGGGAAAGCGCCCTATGCTTTCACCTGCGATATTAACGGCGTCCCCGCGACTCCGGGCGCGAACGGCGTTTTTTCGGCCAAAGTCAAACTCAATTCCGGCGACAATCCCATTCAAGCGAATTGTACAATTATTGACGCGACTGGCGACTCAACGAGTTGTACGCAAAGCGTCACTGTCAACCGCCCGGATGATTTTGAATGCGCCGTTGAAATCATTTCTCCCCTCGACAGCATGTTTGTCTGCAGCGACACGGTATTGGTCTCCCTGATAAGCTCTGTCGACCCAACCGCCGTTGAACCAATCATTTCGCAACTTGTCTTGAACGGTGATACACTAGCGGCCTCAGGAGACACGATACAGGTTGTCGTGAGAAATCTTCTGCCGGAGCCGCAAAGCAATCAAATTATCGCTGAATGCGTCGTGACTGACGCGCTTGGCAGAACGTCCACGGCTTCGGACACAATCGTTGTTCGCTCCGATCCTACGCCGGTGCTCTGCGAACTCGATTTTTCGCAGCATTCCGACGACAGCGCGACTGTCAAAGGCAGATTTTGGGATGATGAAAGCGGGATTTTCGACATTGAAATCATCCAGCTCAAAAACCGAAATCTTGTTTTCGAGCCTTGGGAGCCGGGTGATCGCGAGGTCAGATTTGTGAGCAAAAGGACGGGGCGGCAAGGCGGCACCGCGCTAGATTTGCTCATCACAAACGGCGCAGGCTGCACTGTCATCTGCGATCCGGTCGGCGTAAAGCTTTCCCCGGATGACCAATGCGAGGTCGAACTCGAGTTTCCTGAGTACGACGTGTACCTGCGGGTCGAAAACAACGGCCTGCACAAGATCACGATGGATTTGAACGGTCGCACAATCGTGCTTGACGCCACGAAAGCCGGCGATGACACACCCGGTGAAAATTACTACATCCCGCTCTATGGCGGCAAGTTGATTCATTGGGGTGAATATCTTGTCGAAGGGCAAAATCACGTGGATTTGAAATGCGAAGGGCCTCCCGGCAGCTACGCCGATTTGTTGATCGTCAACTTCCCATTAACCGGCGCGGTTTATTCAGACCTGCCGACAAGCATTGAAGCTGATGAATCGATCACTTCGGATCCAGCGCTGCCTGAAACTTTCGTTCTTGAACAAAACTATCCCAATCCGTTCAATCCGGAAACGACGATTTCCTTCGACGTCCCGAGCGGCTGGGATGAGCCGGTACGGCTATATATTTACAACACCAACGGCCAAATCATCAGCAGATTGATCGACGACCAAACCGTGGCTGCGGGAAGGCGCAAAGTTATCTGGAACGCCACGGACGACTACGGTCGGCGCGTCGCCACCGGCATTTATCTCTACCGACTTTCTTCTGGCGGGATTGCCTTAACCAGGAAACTTATTTTAGCAAAATAAGTTTTCTCCTAATGCGCACCCGCACTTTTTCGTCTGTTGCACAAAGTGCGGGTTGATTGTAAAATTTTCTGGTCAAAAAGAAGTAAGCGCCACGGCAATTTTTCGGTTTGTGATCGCCGCAATCGAAAATATCGCCTCGGCGCTTATGTTTTTTTCTGCAGTTTCGTTGAAGTTTGCGCTATATACGTAGTAAAGTATTCGATTCTTTTTGACGCCTGACGTCACTTCTTGTTTTTGATTAATACGGGGAACGCTATGAGAAACGAAAAAATCGGAGTCGTCTTTTTCAATCCGCGCCAGGAACGAGAGCGACGCTTCCAATTAAGCTGGTTCAAACTCTCCTTTCTAACCTTGTTCGCGTTGGTTTTGTGCGGCGGCGTGATAGGCGGCGTCTCAAAGCTCCTTTTCAAAAAGGAACAATCCGAGCGCATTTCCCAGCTTGAAAGCGAAAACGAAGCGCTCGAAGAAGTTTTGAGCGACTTCACGGGCACTACCGCCAAAATTGAGTCGCAGCTCGACTACATGAAAAGTCGTGACGACGTCTTGAGAATTTATACCGAGCTTCCCAAGCTTGATGAAGAAACCTGGGGCATGGGCAAGGGCGGATCAGACGGCGAGCTTAACCTCGCTTCTTCGGCAATCGAGCCTGAAACAGCGAAAAATGCGGTAGAGACGGAGATGCAGTTGCAGAAATTCGAGCAAAAGATGCAACTGCTGATCGAAAGCCTGGCGGAAATCGAAGCAAGACTGGCGGGAGATCATAAACTGAGAAAGCATACGCCCTCGGTCGCCCCGATTGAAAACGCGGTAATGACCAGCGCCTTCGGCTATCGGCAAGACCCGTTCATCCAAAAGAAAAAGCACCACAACGGCATTGATTTCGTGGCGGAAATTGGTGAGGCGGTTCAAGCGCCTTCCGCCGGCATCGTCGTGATAACGCGCTCAAAATATAACGAAGGCGAGACGCTGGGCAAGATGATCATTCTTGATCACGGTCGCGGTTTGCGCACGCGCTTTGGGCATTTAAGCAACATCACCGTTAAGCCGGGGCAAAAAGTGGAACGATTTCAGAAAATCGGCGAAGTCGGCAATACCGGCCGCTCCACAGGCCCGCACTTGCACTACGAAATCTGGCTCAACGACCAGCCTATCGACCCTTCCAAATACATTCTGAATTAACTCCGCAAAACATAGAGGCTGTCCCAAAGAATGGTTTCCTAATGAGGGACATACCACATGTAGGGGGTCAAGATTTTGAACCCCTACGACATGCTGAGTGACGCCATAAAAACATTGTGTTTTGGGACAGCCGCCTACTTCCCGCCCGACGTTTGAATCGGTCTCTCGTAAAGTATCGCCAAAATATTCCGCGCAATTTCATCCATTCGCGCTCCGTAAAAACGATCACGCTAATATGGGGGACGGATTACACTAATTCCAAGAATTAACGAATTAAACTGTACTATTTTGGGGATCGAGCGAAACGGAAAGTTCACTGTATGAACGATTTGTTCATATAATGAACATTGATTCTTGGCGGGTTAAATTTCGGAGCAGTTGTTTTCGATGTAATCGATTAAACTCCAGCCGGGGATGCGGATCAACGTAAAGATCGAGACGAATTGCAGTTTGTGATCCGTGGATGACGGCGAAGCGTTTTCGGCGATGAAATCGCGGACGCTCCAACCGGGGATTCTGTAAGAAGTGAGAAGCGGGGAAGACTCCAGGCAGCCCAATTGCCGGAGCTTGTAAATCGTCTGATAGCTGCAACTGAATTTGCGGGCCAACTCCACACCGCTGTATTTGCGCTCGGCGCGAACGTCGTCGAAGTGGCGCGGATCGATCTTGTCGTCGCGGGTTTTGCGGCGGCGCAAGCAAAGCTGGCTGACGAGCGCGACGGAGCAGCCGAGGACGTTCGCCACTTCCTTCGGGGAGTAGCGCCGCTCGCCAACCACGCTTTTCGCGTGACGCGCATCGATGAGCCGCCCGGCTTTCGAGCGCTTCGTCGGGCGATTAAAACCGAAAATGTCAAGCTGTGAAGTCATTTGATACTGTAATTACGCTCGCGCATGATGTTCAGCGCATTGATCACGCCGACCGCGTTGTCGCCGTCAAGCTTCGATTCATGATCGATGCCATGATAGCGCTTGAGCCAGCCGCGAAAGTTTTTCATATTGCCCTTGAAAACGTCCACGATCAGATCGATCAGAAAAGCGCGCTGATTGCCGTAAATCGGCGCATCCTTGAAATGATGCTCGACGTACTTGCGCAAACCCTTGTTTTGCTGCGCCAGCATCGCGAACATTTGTTTTTCCTGCCGAGGCGACAAGCTCTTGAGCGACGGCTCGCCGGTCAACTGTCGCGCCAATTCGCGCAGATCGTCAAGCTCAAGACCGTACTCTCTGGCTACGCCGAACAGCTTTGCGAATCTGCCTTTTGCCATAACGTTACTCCAGGTCAAAACCGTGAAACGCCAACGACTGCTCGATGCGCAGGATTTGAGCCAAGAACTCCTTATATTGCGGCTGATGCGTTTTATGCTTTTTTAACTCAACCTTGAGCGCCTTGCGCCGGGCGCGCAGTGTGACAACCCATTCCGGCGCAACGGCTTCATCGACCTTTTTAACAACCGCTTCGCCGAGCACGCGCGCAATCGCAGCGTAAGTGTCGTTTTCTTCCTTCTTCTCCTGCTGATACTTCGCCTCCAGTCGCTTCAAAAGCAGCATCTCCCAGCGGCAAACATGATCGGCGCTGTAAATGAAGTATAGAATCGACTGGATATTCGGATTCTTCTTTTTCGCTTCACGCATGTCGTCAATGAGCGAAGCCACGCCCAATCGATCCACATACTTGGCGATCTGCTTCATCCAGTACGAGCGGTTGTTGAGGGACGAAAACGCCGGACGGCCAAACGTTTCGCTGAAAACCTTTTTAACGCGCTCGACGGCCTTCTCGTTTTTCCTGAGCGCTTGCCAAGCGTCATAATTCCAATTTTCGCGAATCATCCAGATCAGTTCCGGCCAACGCCTTTCGTTGTAGAATCGCGTGATAATAGCCGGAACCGGCTTGGCAAGATCGACGGTTTTAGAAGTCTTCGTGGACACGGCGTTCAATATCCTTGAATGCAAGTTCAATGATGTCGGGAGTCACGGACGTTGAGCCTTGATTGTGCGCGGTTTGCAGGCTGGCGGCGGCGAGACAATTGATTTCAAGCGGCGTGGACGCTGAAAGGTAGGTCGCAAAAGTTTCTATTGCGCCCGGAACGAATAGAGACGAAAGATCGCCGCCCGCGAGATCGAGCTTGAGCGCCAGATATTCCTTCACGAGCGTCTTGATCGGGCGCAAGCGAACAAGCTGAATGCGCGCGCTGACTTCGCGAACGTCGAAGTTGCGCAAATTACCTTCCAGTTCGGTTTGACCAAGCAGCAGAATGCCGAGGCACTTGGTGAAACCGTCTTCCATTTCGTGTAAGCGTTTGAGACATTTGAGCGCATTGTTGCCTAAATCGTGCGCTTCATCGATGACGAGCAAGACGCGCACGCCTTTCTTGCGCTCCTGGACAAGCGTTTGGTGGAGTAGACGGTACTTAGCCTCAAGGCCGCAGGGCGTTTCAAGCTTGCGTTGGCGCGAGAGCGAGCCGGTTCCATAAATCACGTCGCGCAAAATGGAGTCGGCGATAATGCCGGGCGTGCATTTTTGCTTCTCCGCCGTCATTGGCTCTGAGACGACAAACGCGCCCCTTTCCGGCAATTCCGACGTGAGCATCTTTTTAAGTACGGTTTTTCCGGCTCCGACTTCGGCGACCACGCCGACGAACTTCTGTTTCTCAGCCGCGTCAAGCATTTGAGTGTAAACAATGCGATGATTCGGCGACATGTACACGTCGGCGGCGCTGGAGAGTTCGTTGAAAAACGGGTCTTTGTCAAGACCGAAAAAGTCGAGGATGTTTTGGTTAAGCACGGTGCGGCCTCCTTGTAGAATGATTTCATCGGGCTTCAGGTTAGGCGCGCCTGCAAAACAGTCACTTACAACATTCGCAGGCACGCCGGAACGCAGCAAAGCGCGCTGGAGCGCGGGTAGGAAACGGACGAGAACGCTGTCTTTGGGCCAGTTGCCCTGCATGGCGCGGTGGAACGTCGATTTCGACACGCCGGAAGCGACGGCCAATTGACGTTGGGATAATTCAAAGTTTTGGATCGTAGTTTTTATGGTCTCGTGCATCATGGCCTTTCGATGGTTTAGCGGCGACGCTCTCCTGTGCTTTGGCGAGTAATGCCGTTGCATTTTGAAAGTTGAACTTGAGCAGTTCGCCCCTGTCTTTGCCGATTTGACTGGGCGACTGGATGGTCACAGCGCGAGCGACCAGTGAAAGCGCCTGTTCTTGCGTGATGGTTTCGCACTCGCCGGTGTCGGGATCGATCAAGCTGTATTTCTCATACTTCGCCAGCGACTTGCGCACGGCGACCGGGTTGAAGTATCTCA
>CAXHAT010000047.1:0-43300 GCA_964014485.1 uncultured Deferribacteres bacterium | reverse complement strand
TTCCGGGAGTCGGCGAATTGGTTTGCCAAAACAGGCGCGCTTTTTACGCCTAACAATTTGGCTAACGCTGCGGCTGCTGCGAGTCGAACTTCTAAAACTTCGTCATTTAGAGCGTTCTGAACGGCGGATGCGGCCGCTGCGTCGCCGCGACGGCCCAGCGCTTCGAGCAATTTAACACGCAATTCCGGTTGTGCAGCATCGATTTTTGAAGTCAATGCACGAGTGGCGGCGCCGCCGGGAATTCGATCTGAAGACAGCAATGCGGCGGCGCTGACCGTCTGATTTTTCGCATCGACCGCCGTCAGGAGATCGGGCAAAGCACGCTCTTTTTCAAGATCGACCAAATTATCGAGGGCGGCGATTCGGGTTTGCGCGGCGTTTTGCTCGCTGTTTTTGATGACGGCTCGGCACATTTCCGCAGCCGTTGCGGAATTCCCGTTTTTTGCCAGATTTTGAATGTAGGTTAGAAATGCGGCTTCGGCGGCGGATTTTTGAGAAGTGGAAAATTCCGCTGTGTCGCCGGGGAAAACAGAGCGGGATTGCGGTGCGCCGATTTGCGCCAGCGCTTCAAGTGCGGCAAGTCGGACATTCGCCGATTGCGCGGCAGCAAATTCAGAAATCGCTCCGGCGGCGTCCGGCGCTTTTAAAAAACCAAGCGCGTTGATGATCGCAATCCTATTTTGCCCCTCAGTTTCGGGCAATGCGCTCAAAAGTTCTTTGACGGCTGAAGCGCCGCCAATCGCAGCGAGAGCGTCGACGGCGGGCGCGCAAAGGCGCGAATTGGAAATACAGCCCGCCAGAGCGGATACGGCTTCTTCCGTGCCGGAGAGCTGTAGCTGTTGCAGCAAAAAGGCCTTTGTCTCAGGAAGCGGGGAGTTTTCGAGCGCGTCAGCCAAGTTTTTAGAGAATCGCCGCCGCTGTGATTCAAATCCCGCTTTGGTGACAAACGCGCTCAAACCGCCGACGGCAAGTTTGGCCTGAACCTGCGCCGTTGAATCGCCCGTTGATAAGAATTCGAGAACAACCGGCAGATTTCCATGATCGCTCAAAATGGCCGAATAAATCTTCTCGGCTTCCTGGTGCGACTGAGCGGGCAGGCGACTCAACAGTCGTGAGACCTGGTCTGCTCGATTGTCTTGCGCCAAAGAATTGTTTGAGCAAATCGCAGCCAAAAATAGAAAAGCGCCGAAAACCAATTGTTCGCGGCGCCGACAAATTTGCTTCATCTTCCCTTCTCTCCTCAGATTCCTCGGTAGAATTTAGCGTCAGGTTCTTTTAATAATCATCACGGTAATGTCATCGAACTGCACGGCCTGACCGGCAAAAACGTTGACCTGCTCAAAAACTTTGTCCGTTAAGTTTGTCGCTGAAAGATCGCGGTGCTCATACAACAAATCGAGCAGTCGTTGATCGCCGAACTCTTCTTCCTGCGGATTTTCCGCTTCGGTGACGCCGTCTGAATAAACGGCCAAGACATCACCCTCGCGCAATTCCGCAGCACCTTGCTCAAAATCCAATCCGGGAATCCAGCCGATCATGATGCCTCCGGTTTGCAGCATTTCTTTCTCGCCGTTTTTGCGAATAATCACCGGGTTGTTGTGACCGGCGTTGCAATAGTGCAAGACGCCGGTTTGTGGATGCAGCACGGAATGAAAGATCGTGGCAAATTTGTCATCCCCGGTGCTTTTGCAGAGCAGGTCGTTGGCGTTGGCTATGCATTGCGCCGGTTCCGGATGCGCCAACGCGTTTGTGCGGATAATCGCTTGCAGGTTCGCCATCAGCATGGCGGCGGGCATCCCCTTGCCGGTGATGTCGCCCAGCGTGTACGCCCAGCGCTTGTCGTTGAGTTCGATAAAATCGAAATAATCGCCGCCTATGTTTTGAGCAGGCGTGCTGCGCCCCGCGATATCGTAGCCGGAGATCGCAGGCGGCTCTTCGGGCAGCAAATTCATTTGAATTTGATACGCCGCACGCATTTCTTCCTGCATCTTTTGCAGGGCTTTTTCTTCTTCGTAAAGCCGAGCATTTTCAACAATTTGAGCCGACTGCGTCGCAATGATGGAAAGCAAGCGCTTGTCTTCTTCGCTAAAACCCTCGGCGCCTTTTTTATTATAAACCGTGAGCAAGCCGACCAGCGACGATTTTGCGATTAGCGGCGCTGAGAGCACGGACTTGATGGAATCGTCCCACTTGACGCTCATAAATCGCGGGTCTTCCTGCGGCTTGTTGATGATGATCGGCTGCTTGTTGATCTGCATCCATCCCATCAAAATTTGGCTCGCTCGAAAAGGCTGCTGCTGCGAAGAACTGGACATGGTGCGGACGAGGGTTTTCATGGTGTCCACTTGCTCTTTCGCAACCAGATTAATTTCACCCTGCTCAGCAGTGACGGCGTCGAGGGAGCGGCGAATAATAGTTTGCATAATCCGGTGCGAATCCGTCGACGCCCCAATGGCGCGGGACAGTTCGTTCAGCGTGGAAAGCTCTTCAAGTGCGCGGCGCAAGCGTTTGTTTTCTCGCTCGAGTTTTTCTATTTGGGTCATCTGGTATGTATCGCTTTGCTCGATTTTGCCAAAATAAAAATATGACGCCGAATTAATTAACTGATATTACGCGCGAGCTCTATAATACAGCAACCGATTGTTAATGTCAGCACTGCGAAGCTGCATTACCGTCAATCTAATTTCGAGAAGCCCAAAATTCTCGTTCCCAATCTCTGGATTGGGATCGCAACTGCACTCGAAACTCCAGTTTCGAGTGAATTCCCTGGTTCGAAACCGGAGTTTCGAACCCATTTCCATTCCCAAACCGGAGTTTGGGAACGAGCCGCTGTTTGCGGTTGGGTCTCGGGAATGTTTTGCTACGCGTAACATCAGTTAATTAAGGTGCGCCGCATCGCTCTACTGATTTTGGAGCCAAATGGTTTCGATGCCAAATTTTTACAATTCCCCAATGAATCGCAAGTCTTTTGACTTCGGTGCTCTTCTTCTATTTCATGGAATCGCGGACGGTCGCCAAGGAGGAGGGCGCAATTATGCGAAGCCTGGTTTTGGAATACGAGAGAATCGTTTCAGATTAATGCGTTTTCCCTGTCCAACGCAGCCGATAATTTGAATGAAACGGTCTGTTTCTTACGTGCTGAATGCGGCGAAAACCATTGCCCGCCCAAATAAAAACAGACATTTCATCAACAATGGTTTTGCGGCTTGGCGAACCGCGTCGGCGCTGCAAATGCGTCGTGCGCGTGATAATGTCAAGGCTGCCGTTTTGATCGTAATCCATCAGCCAGCTATCCTGCAAAAAAGACCAACCGACTTCCCCCCAACCGTCGGCCAAATCAATGCTGGCGACCAAACGACGCTTCTTGCTGTGAAAAATATAGAGCGAGATCAATGTGGAGTGGTAGCGAATCGGTTGGCGCACCAAAAAGCCCTCGAGCTTTTTGCCAAACGGAAACCGAATCACTGCATGAAATTTGTTGCCCGAAGAATCCGGTTCACGCCCGATGAACGTTAACAGGCTTCCCGGAATTTCACGACCTTCGAAAACGCTGTCTTGCGGCGTTAGAAATTCCTGGTGTGAATAAACATGGAGCCGCCCGAATGCGCTGTCCTGGAAAAGGGCCTGGAATTCCGCATAGGTTTGCGCTTGGCCCTGAAACGGCAGGATAAATACTGTGGCAATTGAAGCGAGTTGTCGTAAGCGCATCATAAATCAGAGTCATGCTGAAGAGGAGACGGATGAATGCTATCAAACGATACTCGCTTCGACTTTTTTTGCGAATTCTAAAATCGCAAAATTTTGTTTCGCGTGGTTATTTTCCCAATGCATTCACGATTTCCCACTCCGCCTTTGTGACGGGCTGAATAGAAAGGCGGCTTATTTTTACCAAGACCATCTCTTCCAGCCCCTCCGTCACCTTCACTTGATCTAATGAAACAGGGTTAGAAAATTTTCGCACGAATTTAACATCAACCATGACCCAACGCGGATTCGCCTTATCGCTCTTTGCGTCGTAGTAAGGATTCTCTGGATCGAAGGCGAAATGATCCGGGTAGGCTTCTTTGACAACCTCCGCCACCCCGACGATGGACGGCGGACGCACAACGCTGTGATAGATCAGCACCTGATCGCCAAGCTTGACGCCGTCGCGCAGGTGGTTTCTTGCGGCGTAGTTTCGGATGCCTTCCCAGCAGGTGGTTTGATCAGGCTCGTTGGCAAGATCATCGATTGAATAGGTGTTTGGCTCGGTCTTGAACAACCAATAATTCATTCCGTTCGCTCCTCTGCGAATGTATTTTTCCATGTTCAAATTTCTGAAGTAAAGGAATCGGCAGGTCATTGTCACAAAGATTAAGACAAAACTCGACTTTCGGCGGAACATTCGCCAACTATTGCAACCGCCCGTGTAAAATCGAAGTCAGTACATCCGCATCCAGTTGCGCTTTTGGTAGGAAATTAGAATCGATAATATCGGCTTTGCGCGGCGCATTTATTAATTGAAATAATAAGACTGCAATTAATTTTTGTGATAGCGTTTTATTTACGGCGAAAAAAGGACCGTGGACAGCACCGATAGAAAATAAATACAAATTCATTAAAAACAAAATAATAGAAAGCGTTCATTCCTCAAAATCATTCGCTTAAGGCGCACGCGCAAAATATTAAAATTTTTTCCAGAGAAAACGTAAAAATTCTCTTGCGCATGCGCAACACGGACATTATATTAGCGCCGCTTATGAGGAAAAGGGAGTGAAGCGACAGAGGGTTTATCATACAAAACTCGCCTAATTCATCACCCCAATTTTGTCAGAATATCTTTGTTTTTCTGACAGCGTTTTTTTAGGGTCAGGCCTTCTTTCCGTTCATCGCACTCAAGGATATCCTTAACCTTCAGAAAGCGCCAAAGCGTTTTTTGATGTCATCAAAATCAAGGTCTCTTTCGTTGGCACAGCTATTTCCAAAGTGGACGAATTTCTTGCCCTTGGCCGGAGCGGTCGGCGGCGCTTTCCTGCTCTACGGCGCGGTCGGTTTTTTTTGGTTTTACGGTTCGCCGAAATTCACTGACGTTGGTTACCGCCCGGTTCAGCCGGTGGATTATAGCCACAAATTGCACGCCGGTGATTTGGGCATGGACTGCCGCTATTGCCACAATTTCGTCGAAGACTCTCATGAGGCGAACATTCCGCCAACCCAGACATGTATGAATTGCCACAATCTTATTAAGGCGGACAGTGAAAAGCTGGCCCCGGTTCGCGCAAGCTGGGAAACCGGCGACCCCATCGCCTGGCTGCGCATCCACAAAATCCCGGATTACGCTTATTTTAATCATAGCGCCCATTTAAGAGCGGGCGTAGGCTGTGAAAGCTGCCACGGCAACGTTGCTGAAATGGAAGTTGTGATGCAAACGGAGCCTTTGAGCATGAGTTGGTGCCTGGACTGTCACCGAGATCCCGACATGCACTTACGTGAGCAAGAAGACGTAACGACCATGGGTTGGACGCCGCCGGAAAATCAAACGGAAATCGCTGCGAAGATTAAGCAGGACTTGAATCTCAATCCACCGGAGAGTTGCTCGGCATGTCACTTCTAAAAGACCTGAAAGGCAAGCAATATTGGCGCAGTCTTGACGAGCTTGCTGAAACTCCGGAATTTAAAGACTTTCTCCATCGCGAATTTCCGCAGGGCGCGTCCGAGATGACAAACCCTGTGACGCGGCGGACTTTTCTGCGCCTGATGGGCGCTTCGACCGCACTGGCTGGTTTGGCGGGATGTCGCCGTCCTGTTGAGAAAATCGTGCCTTACGTTAAAGCCCCGGAAACTGTCATTCCCGGCGTTCCAAGGTTCTACGCATCGACGATGCCGCTTGGCGCGAACGCATACGGCATTCTCGTTGAGAGCCACGAAGGTCGTCCGACCAAGATTGAAGGCAATCCCAACCATCCGTCCAGCCTTGGCGCTTCCAACGCGTTTCAGCAGGCCGAAATTCTGAACATGTACGACCCTGACCGTCCCGCCAAAATCATGAACGGCGAGTACGAAAAGACGTGGGCGGAATTCGTCGAGTTTTGGCAGGACGTTTACCCGAATTTTCAGAGCGAACAGGGTCGCGGCCTCGCGATTTTGACTGAAGAATTTTCGTCGCCGACCCTCGCGCGCTTGAAGCGCGATTTTGAGCAGGCGTTTCCGCAAGCCAAATGGGCGACGTACAGCCCGGTCAATGACGAGAACGTTTTTGAAGGCGTCAAGGCGGCCACGGGCGCTGCAATGCAGCCGGTCTATCATTATGATAAAGCGGACGTTGTACTTTCCCTCGATGCAGATTTGTTTTTGGGCGAAAGCGATGATGTTGCGAATTCAAAAGGTTTTTCGAAAAAGCGTCGCGTAGAAACGGAAGCCGAAGAAATGAACCGGCTCTATGTGGTTGAGAGCACTTTTACCGTGACCGGTGCGATGGCGGATCACCGTCTTCCTTTACAAGGAAAACAGATTGAAGCGTTCGCCGCAGCACTGGCGGTTGAGTTGCGCAGACAAGGCTCAAATCTGCCAATCGCGGATACGCTCAACAAATTTTCTTCGCACAATCTCGGCGACGAAGCGGCAAAATGGATTACTGCCGTTGCGAAAGATCTGCGACGGGCGCGCGGCAAGAGCATCGTTGTCGCCGGCAGACGGCAATCTGCTTCGCTGCACGCTCTGGTTTATGCGATAAACGATGCGCTGCAAAATAACGGCGCAACGATTTCATACTATCCTTTACAAGATAAATCCACTTCCAGTCGGGGCGCGATGACGGCGCTGGCGGAGGAGATGAGTGCGGGTAATATTTCGACTCTGGTTATTTTGGGAGGGAATCCGGTTTATGATTCCCCGGCGGATTTGGATTTTGCGAATGCGTTGAGCAACGTTGAGACAGTTATCGGTCTCAGCGTGCAAAGTAACGAAACGTATGCGAAGGCGCACTGGAGCATTCCGGGAACTCACTTTCTCGAGGCTTGGGGCGACGCGCGCGCTGCGAACGGCGCGATGAGCGTTGTTCAACCCCTGATCGCTCCGCTTTTTGACAGTCACAGTCACGTTGAAGTTTTAAATTTAGTCGTCAACGGCACTGATTTGCCTGGCTACGAAGTTGTGCGCGAGACGTGGCAGTCAGCCATGAACTTTGGCCCGGCGGAATTGGAATGGCGACGCGTTCTGCACGACGGCATTCTGGCCGACAGCGAATTAACCGCCATCAACGCCCCTGTTGACGGCCTTGCCTTAAAGCGCCGCTTAGACGCTAATCCAATTTCTTCCGATTCGGCGACAAAAGACAACCTTGAAATTACTTTTACAGCGTCAAATTCAGCATTTGACGGGCGTTACGTGAACAACGGCTGGATGCAGGAACTGCCTGATCCGGTGACAAAATTGACTTGGGACAATGCCGCGCTCATTAGCATGAAATTGGCGAAGGAAATCGGCGTCAAAAACGGCGACGTCGTGAGCCTTGGTTTTAAGGACCGCGTTGTTGACGCTCCTGTCTGGATTTTACCAGGCCAGGCGGACTACAGCGTAGCGATTGAGCTTGGCTTTGGTCGCGCACAGGCGGGCAGAGTCGGAGACAACGTCGGGTTTAACGCCTATGCCTTGCGTACTTCTGACGCGCAGGATTACGGCGTCGGCTTGCAAATCACCGCGAGCGGCGGAACATACAATCTGGTCAGCACGCAGGACCATTTTGCGCTCGACCAAATTGACGAAAGCCGTCAGCTTTTCCGTCAGGCTTCGCTTGAAGAATATAAAGACAATCCTGATTTCGCGACGGAAACCGATCAATATCCGCACCTAGATTCTATCAAACACGAAAACGGGCGCTATCAGAGTTCCTGGAACGAACATAAGTATGACACAGGCTATCAATGGGGCATGGCCATTGATTTGAACAATTGCACCGGCTGTAACGCCTGCACTGTCGCCTGCCAAAGCGAAAATAATATTCCGATTGTCGGCAAAGAAGAAGTCGATCGCGGCCGTGAAATGCACTGGATCCGTCTTGATCGCTATTTTGAAGGCGAGGATTTCGATAATCCGAAAATGGTTTACCAGCCTGTAGCGTGCCAACAGTGCGAAATGGCTCCGTGCGAACAAGTTTGCCCGGTCGCTGCGACGGTGCATGACGATGAAGGCCTGAATTCAATGGTCTACAATCGCTGTATCGGTACGCGTTATTGCGCCAACAACTGTCCTTACAAAGTACGCCGATTCAATTTTTACAATTATACCAAAGACACGCCTGAAATCGTGCAAATGGCGAGCAACCCGAACGTGACTGTTCGTTTTCGCGGCGTAATGGAAAAATGCACCTATTGCGTACAGCGGATTAACGAAGGCAAGTACGCGGCAAAGAAATCCGGCGAACCGCTGGCGGACGGCGCGATTCAGACTGCGTGCCAGCAGACGTGTCCGACGGACGCGATTGTTTTTGGCGACATTAACAATCCGGACAGCATGGTCTCAAAGATCAAGCAGCAAAATAAAAACTATGAAATGCTCTCCGAGCTGAATTTGCGCACGCGAACAACTTTCCTCGCGAAGTTGCGGAATCCGAATCCTGAATTAGAAGAAACAAGTGCGTAATCCTTTTCTAACAAAGGAACGATAGTGAGTACGACAGCAGTCAATGACACAGCCGTTGCAGCGGAAAATGAAGATTGTCTGGTAGAAGGCAATCCAACATTCCATTCCGTCACGGAAGATATTAGCCGAATTCCCGAAGGCGGGACGCCGAAACTTTGGTACGTCCTGTTCGGCCTTTCCGGACTGACGGCGTTGATGGGCGTTTCGATGATCGGCTACCTGTTTTGGGAAGGCACCGGCATCTGGGGCGTAAATAACCCGGCGGGATGGGGTTGGGCGATCATCAACTTTGTCTGGTGGGTCGGCATCGGCCACGCCGGAACTCTGATTTCGGCGATTTTGTTCCTTTTCCGGCAGCGCTGGCGTACGGCGATTAACCGTTTCGCGGAAGCCATGACAATTTTTGCGGTCATCTGTGCGCTCGTGTTTCCCGGCATTCACGTCGGGCGCGTCTGGGTGGCTTACTTTATGTTTCCGCTGCCAAATCAAATGGACATGTGGCCGAATTTCCGCAGTCCGCTGCTCTGGGACGTGTTCGCCGTCGGCACCTACTTTACCGTTTCATTGCTTTTCTGGTATGTCGGCCTTATTCCTGACTTTGCCACTTTACGGGACAGGGCCAAGAAAGGCATTCGCAAAGTCGTGCTCGGCGCGCTTTCTCTTGGCTGGCGAGGCGGCAACCGGCATTGGCAGCACTATGAACGCGCGTATCTGATTTTGGCAGGCATTTCCACGCCGCTTGTGCTTTCCGTGCATAGCGTCGTTAGCTTTGACTTTGCCGTGAGCGTGATTCCCGGCTGGCACACGACCATTTTCCCGCCCTACTTTGTTGCAGGTGCAATTTTCTCCGGCTTCGCCATGGTGATGACGCTCGGCATTATAGCCCGTAAAATTTACAAGCTCGAACACATTATTACCGTTCGTCACCTTGATGCGATGAACAAAATCATGCTTGCAACCGGCATGATGGTCGGCTATGCTTACGCCTGCGAGATGTTCGTCGCATGGTACAGCGGCAACCCGTTCGAGCAATCGATCTTTCTCAATCGAGCGACGGGTCCGTACGCTTGGGCTTACTGGACAATGATCTTCTGTAATGTGGTGGTGCCGCAGATATTCTGGTCGAAGCGACTGCGGCGCAACATTCCGGTTATGTTCGTAGCTACAATTTTCATCAACATCGGCATGTGGTTCGAGCGTTTTGTCATCGTGATCACCTCCCTGTCGCAAGACTTTCTTCCGACAAGCTGGGACTATTTTTCGCCGACCATTTACGACGTTGGCATTTATGTCGGGACGTTCGGCATATTTTTCACATTTTTTCTCCTGTTCTTGCGGCATTTCCCGATGGTCGCCATCGCTGAAGTGAAAGGCGTTTTGCCGCAGGCTGATCCGCATAGTTATCACACAAACGGTCATCACGCCGCACCATCTTCCAGCGCGGAAGCTGCGAAGGCGGAGAGTTAAACCATGGCGAAGAAAAAAAGAAGAAGAAAAGACGAGCCGCTCGGCGTTCTCGCTGAATTTGAGAACCCCGGTGAACTGCTCCACGCCGCTGAGAAAACGCGCGATGAGGGATTTAAAAAATTTGACTGTCACTCACCGTTCCCTATTCACGGCATGGACGATGCGATGGGCATGAAGCCGTCGATTTTGGGCTTCATCGTATTCGCAATGGCTGCAGCCGGCGGCACAGGCGGTTTTCTTTTGCAAGCCTGGGTCGCAACGACGGCTTACCCTCTCGTGATCTCGGGCAAACCGTTTTTAAGCGGGCAAGCTTTTGTCCCCGTCACTTTTGAACTGACCATTTTGCTCGCAGCCTTTGGCGCGGTGTTCGGCATGTTCCATTTGAACAAGCTGCCGCAGTGGTTCAACAATCTCTTCTATTCCGATCATTTCGAGAAAGCGACGGACGACGGATTTTTTGTGAGCGTTGAAGCGGAAGACGAGAAATTCGACGAGCAAAAGACGCAAGATTTTTTTACAACCATCGGCGCGAAGCACGTGGAAGTCATTCGCGCGACGGAAGGCTAATTTCTGAGTAGCGATATTCCCGCGCAGGCGGGAATCCTGACGACACGCCCATTTTTAGATTCCCGCCTGCGCGGGAACGACATTGTAGGATAATTGAGTGCGAATGAAATCTCGAACGCATTTGAAAAATTTTCTGACCGTACTTTTCGCTGTTGCAGTGAGTGCGTGTTATCAAGGCCGTCCCTCGGACAAGCCTCCGATCCACATTAATCCCAATATGGATCAAACTGAGCGCTTTAATCCGCAATCCGAGAACGATTTCTTTGCCAACCGTTCTTCGATGCGAATGCCGGTGGAAGGCACGGTTGCTCGCGGCGAATTACGCGAAGATACGGCATTCTATTTCGGCGTTGACGCCAGCGGTGATACGCTCACGACGATTCCGATTACCGTCAATATGGACGTTGTCAAACGCGGCCAGGAGCGATACAATATTTATTGTACGCCTTGCCACGGCAGCGTCGGCGACGGCAAGGGCATAGTCGTATCGAAAGGTTATATTCCGCCGACGGATTTTCACACCGATCTCGTTCGCGGTTACAAAGACGGTCATATTTATAGCGTAATTTCAAACGGCATTCGAAATATGCCCGCATACGCGCACCAGATCAGCCCGAAAGATCGTTGGGCGATTGTCGCTTACGTGAGAGCGCTCCAACGTAGCCAAAATGCCGCTCTCGACGATGTACCGGAGGATAGAAGATAGATGCATACCCCGTCTGTGAGAGACAGTTTTGAATTTCCTAAGGACTTGAATCCGGGAAGAATTGCGTTGATGGTCGGCGTCGCCGGTTTAGTTGTGAGCGCAATTGGATTTTTTGTACAAAAAGAGCAGTTTTTCTTTTCGTATTTGACCGCCTTTGTCTTCTGGGTGACAATTGGCCTCGGCGGCTTGTTTTTTTCTATGCTGCACCATCTTGTGGGCGCGACCTGGAGCGTGGTGATTCGGCGGATTTCCGAATCGTTGATGATGGTTTTGCCCTTCATGCTCATTTTCTTCCTGCCGATTGTGCTTGGAATGCACGATTTGTATCATTGGACGCACGAAGAATATGTGGCGCAGGACAAATTGCTTTCACAGAAAACCGGCTATCTAAATCAGCCGTTTTTCTACATTCGCACCGTCGGCTACTTTGTGATTTGGTTTTTTCTCGGCCGAATACTTTTCAAAAAATCGGTGCAGCAGGATGAAACCGGCGATAAAAAAATCGCCGAAAGAATGCGCCAAATCAGTGCGCCCGGGATGGTTGTTTTCGCCGTCACGCTCACCTTCGCGGCTTTCGATTGGCTAATGTCCCTCGACCCGCACTGGTACTCAACGATCTTCGGCGTTTACATTTTTACAGGCTCCTTCCTCGGCATGCTTGCCGTGACGACGCTTGTCGCTCTGGGACTGCGCAAAAAAGGCGTGCTTGAAAATACGATTACCATCGAACATTATCACGATCTTGGCAAGCTGCTTTTTGCGTTCACTGTATTCTGGGCATACATCGCATTTTCACAATATTTTCTCATTTGGTATGGCAATATACCGGAAGAGGTCGCGTTTTACTTGCACCGCTGGCACGGCTCTTGGGTCGGCGTGAGCCTGCTCATTGGTTTTGGCCATTTCGCTGTTCCTTTTCTAATCATGATGACGCGCGCGGCGAAACGCAACCTCAAGCTACTGAAAATCATGAGCTTCTGGTACCTGTTCATTCATTACGTCGATTTGCACTGGATTGTCCTGCCAACGCTGCACAAACACGGCGTGAGCATTTCCGGTTTGTGGCTCGACCTGGCGACGATGGTTGGAATTGGCGGGATATTTATTTGGCTATTCTGGAGACGTTTTGCCGCACAAGCGATGGTGCCGGCGAACGATCCCAAGTTTGAAGACTCAATTCGATTCATCAACGCGTAGCTTCGAAAATGGACAAAAGAAAAAAAACATATTACGCCGGAGCGGACAAAAATCTCGACTACGAAGTCAGGGATATTAGCTGGATCACGCTCTTGTGGATCGGCGCGCTCATTTTTTTCGGGACGATCATCATCGTTATCGGCTTGAACGAATATTTTATCTACGCGAAAGAACAGAAAGTGTATGAGTTGGTTTTGCAGCCGGAATCGGAAGAGCTCAAACAAATGCTGGCTAAAGAAGACAGCGTGTTGACCAACTATAATCGTCGTGATGACGGCGGATTTACCATGCCTATCGATTCGGCCATGGCAAAAATCGCAACGGAATACAAAAACGAATAATCGCTCTCTGAGGTTTTGTCATTCCCGCGCAGGCGGGAATCCAGTACTGCTGGCTTGTATGAAGCAAGCTAAAGCTTGAACTACAAACGATAGTGCTTCCCTTACGCTCGGAGCAGAAGAACGCACCGTCGTTTGTAGTTCAAACTTCAGTTTGTTTGGAAATTGAGCAGTCATCGCTCAAAAATTTGACTTCTAAAGTCATGTTTCATCATAAAAAAAACGCCGGGATTCTGGCGCTTGTTCTTTTAACAATCGCATCTTTCGCTCAAGCCCAAGTCATCGAAGAAAAGCCTCCTGAAATGGAAGGCATCGACATTGTTGAACATTTGGGCGAAAAAATTCCGCTCAACCTGGAATTTTTGAACGAAAAAGGCGACAGCGTGCGACTTGGCGATTACTTTGGCCAAGGCAAGCCGGTGCTGCTGACGATGGTCTACTACGAATGCCCGATGCTCTGCACTTTTGTGCTGAACGGTTTAACCGAGGGTGTACGAGACCTCGATTGGATTCCAGGCGAAAAATTTCAAATGGTCTCCGTCAGCATTGATCCGCGCGAAACGCCGCAACTGGCTCTGAACAAACAAATCCGGTACATAAAGGCGCTGGATAAGCCGGAAATGCAAAACGAAGGCTGGGCGTTCTTGGTCGGCGAAGAATCGCAATCGACAAAGCTGGCCGACGCTTTAGGGTTTAAATATTTCTACGATGAGCAGCAGCAACAGTATGCGCACCCCGCCGCCGCCTATCTTCTGAGTGAAGACGGCACGATTTCGCGCTACCTGTACGGCATAAATTTCAAAGAGCGCGATCTTCGCCTTGGGCTTTTGGAAGCCTCGGAAGGAAAAATCGGCAATACGTTGGATCGCTTGCTGCTCTACTGCTTCCATTACGATCCGGATGCAAAGAGCTACACAGTTTTTGCACAAAACGTGATGCGCGTCGGAGGCGCGATCATACTCGCGATTTTGGGATTTTTTCTCGCCTCGCTTTGGATGCGAGAGCGTTTGAAACACAGTTGACAAAGGAACTTCGATTTTATGGATAGTACGGGTACAATTTGGATGCCGCCGGGTGCGTCAACCATCGCGAGCGATATAGACAATCTATTCTATTTTGTCTTCTATATCTCGCTGGCGCTTTTCGTCATTGTGACCGCCGCCAGCATCTATTTGCCCATCCGCTACCGCCGCAAAGGCAAGCGTGAGTTGACGACCAGCGTCGCGCACAACATCCCGCTCGAACTGACCTGGACGATTATCCCGACCATTATCGTCTTTGTGATTTTTGCATGGGGATTTACTGACTTTTTGAAAATGCAAGTCGCCCCAAAAGACGCAATGGAAATCAAAGTAACGGGTCAAAAATGGTTCTGGTCTTTCGAATATCCTGATGAAGGCGTTGTTGAAGTGAATGTTTTGCGCGTTCCGGTTAACAAGCCGGTTCAACTACTGATGTCTTCCCAGGACGTGATTCACAGCTTCTTCGTGCCCGCGTTTCGCGTTAAGATGGACGTTCTGCCGAATCGATACACTTCGATCTGGTTTGAAGCGAACCAAACGGGAGAATTCGACCTGACGTGTACCGAGTATTGCGGCACTGACCACTCGACGATGGTCGGCAAAGTGATTGTTATGGAGCCGGACATGTACCAAAACTGGCTCGAAGGCGCGGCTGAAAGAGCGTTCAATTTGTCTCTCGAAGACTATGGTCAGGAACTTTACACTTCCAAGGCCTGCGCCACCTGTCACTCGCTGGACGGAACGACGGGCAACGGCCCAACGTGGCAAGGCCTTTTCGGATCGCAAGAGAAATTAACGGACGGTTCGACCGTGACCGTCGATGAAAACTACATCCGGGAATCGATCTTAACGCCCGGCGCAAGAATTACGGCGGGCTATTTGAATGTGATGCCGTCCTATCAAGGCACGCTCAAAGATCGCGAAATTGATGCGATTATCGCATACATTAAAACTTTAAAGTGAGTTAAAAAGAACCAATGATCGTCCTGCCAGAAGTCAACTATTTGACCGAACCGAAAGGCCTCAAGTCCTGGCTGGTGACCCTGGATCATAAACGAATCGGTTTGCTCTATTTTTTCGGCACGACCTTTTTCTTTATGCTTGGCGGCATTTTCGCGGTCTTGCTCAGGTTAGAACTTTTGGGGCCCGGCGTCGATTTTGTCGGCAAAGACACCTACAACCAGTTCTTCACGCTGCACGGCGCGATCATGATCTTTTTGTTCATTATCCCGGGCATTCCGGCGGCGTTGGGCAATATCATCATGCCGCTTATGCTGGGCGCGAAAGATGTGGCGTTCCCGCGCTTGAACCTTGCGAGCTGGTACATTTACGTACTCGGCGCGCTGTTTTTCGTTTTTTCCATCCTCGCGGGCGCAGCGGATACTGGCTGGACTTTTTACACGCCTTACAGCAGCCAAACGAACACCGCGGTGATTTCTACCGCGTTCGGTGTCTTTATCCTGGGCTTCTCCTCGATCTTCACTGGCCTTAATTTCATCGTTACGATCCACAAGCTGCGTGCGCCGGGCTTGACCTGGTTTAAGCTGCCGCTTTTTGTTTGGGGCTTGTATGCCACGGCAATTATTCAGGTGCTTGCTACGCCCGTCATCGGTATTACGATGGTGCTTCTGTTTTTGGAACGCGTCGCCAGCATCGGCATTTTCGATCCCGCGTTGGGCGGCGATCCCGTACTCTTCCAGCACTTTTTCTGGTTCTACTCCCACCCCGCCGTTTACATCATGATTTTGCCAGGCATGGGAATCATCAGCGAAATAATTTCGGTGCATTCACATCGCAAAATTTTCGGGTACAAACCCATCGCGTTTTCAAGCCTCGGTATTGCTCTCATCAGTTTTTTTGTCTGGGGACACCACATGTTTACCAGCGGCCAATCGGTTTTCGCCGCCATGGTGTTCTCGTTCTTAACGTTTCTTGTCGGCATTCCGTCGGGTATCAAGGTTTTCAACTGGATTGCCACCATGTTCGGGGGGTCGATACGATTTACAACGCCAATGCTCTACGCGATTTCGTTCTTGATTTTGTTCAGCATAGGCGGATTTACAGGAATCGCACTTGGCGTGATCTCGGTCGATATTCACCTGCACGATACATACTTTGTCGTAGCGCACTTCCACTACGTGATGATGGGCGGCACAGTCATCGCACTGCTCGCCGGTTTGCATCATTGGTGGCCGAAAATCTGGGGACGGATGTACAGCGAATTCTGGGGCAAGCTGACAGCGGTGATTATTTTCATCGGCTTTAACATGACGTTTTTTACCCAATTTATCATGGGCGCGCAAGGGATGCCGCGGCGCTACGCCACCTACGATCCGCAGTACAGTCTCTATCACGAATTTTCGAGCTACGGCTCATGGATTTTAGGACTGGGCTTCGTCATCATGGCGATTTACCTGGTACATTCCATTTTTCGCGGTCAGCCTGCAGGCGATAATCCTTGGGGCGCTCTAACATTGGAATGGCGCACGACGTCACCGCCCGATCCGCACAACTTTGCGGAAATCCCGAAAGTGCGCAATCGCCCGTACTCGTTTGATAAATTTATCGCCAAAAGCCGCTTCCAGGATCAACTGGAAAACGGCGCAAACGGCAAGCACAAGGAATCTGAAACCGAGAAAGTATAGCAGCCGCGCCCACAAACGTCATTCCCGCCCCCGCCTGCGCGAGGATAAACTCCGGCGGGAATCCAGACAGCGCTTTGAAGGTTCCCGTTGGAGTTTATCCTCGTATAGACGGGGGCGGGAATGGTAGAACAAAGATTGAGAAGAATAGAGAAAACGCAAAGACGGTAATCAATGGAACACGCAGCAGATCATCCTGCGCATTTACAACATCATTTCGTAGACGTTGAGCAGCAAAAGGAATCCGCGAAATTCGGCCTGTGGATTTTCCTGCTGACGGAAGTCCTGCTTTTCGGCGGGCTGTTTTGCGCTTACGCCATCTATCGCGCCTGGCACCCCGACATGTTTTTCAATGCGCACCTGCACCTCGACGTGACAATGGGCGCGATTAACACAGCGGTTCTCATTGTCAGTTCGTTGACCGTTGCTCTGGCGATCCGAAGCATGCAGCTTGACAATCGCAAGCTTGCCGTGATTTTCTTGTTTATCACCGTCTTGTGCGCCGCAACCTTCATGGTGATCAAGTATTTCGAGTACAGCCACAAAATCCACGAAGGCCTGCTGCCGGGGAAATTCTATACGTTCGAAGGCATTGAAGGGACAAACCCGCACATTTTTTTTAGCATCTACTTCATGATGACCGGTCTGCACGGTCTGCACGTACTTGGCGGCATGGCCTACCTGACCTACTTGATGCGCCGCACGATGAACGGCGATTTTTCCAGTGAATATTACACGCCGATTGAAATGGGCGGTCTCTACTGGCACCTTGTGGATTTGATCTGGATTTACCTGTTCCCCTTACTTTACCTGATAGGTTAGTAAATGAGCGCGCATTCAAATACACATTCAGGGGGTGAGATAAGAACATTGTTTATACTCCAAACAGGCAAAGAATAGAGGAAGCCGAAAATGTCGAAATCTGCTATCTCACCCCATAAACCCCACATCACTCCGCTGATCATCTATCTTGGCATAGGCGCGGCTTTGCTCTTGCTTACAATAGTCACGGTTGAAGTGGCTGGCTTCGATCTTGGCCCACTCAATTTGATCGTAGCAATGGCGATTGCGACTTTCAAAGCCGCCTTGGTTGCCATGGTCTTTATGCATCTGTGGTACGACAATAAGTTCTACCTGATGATCTTCCTCTCCTCCCTCCTCTTTCTTGCTGTTTTCATCTCCATCACCATGCTCGACACCCTCCGCCGCGGCGACATCTACCACGAATTCGGCAAACCCATCAAAGAACAAGCCGTTATCTACGACGCTCCCGAAGGCCAATAGACTAACTTCACTACGCTTACAAAAAACAACATTGAGGGGATTAGCCAACGAATACTGTGGTTTAGCCGAAGGCTCGTTTTTGCGCACATTTTGCAATACAAACGAAAAGCATTACGGCTCGGCCGACGACATTTTTAAAAGAAAAATGTGCGCTAATGCTTTCTGCTTGTTAGGTTGGTACGAAGTGAAGATGTGTAAACCGACTTCTACGATGATTGACTCTCAATCTTTTGTCCGATTTTTCATAGAAATGTGTCAAGGTGTTGTATTTTTACCGTTTACAGGTAGAGAACAAAAGACTTTTGATTAATTCGAGCTTGCGGTATGCCCCTCCTGTTTCGCTCAAAAACAGCGCAAATCCATTATTTTCTTTTCTTTGTGCTTTTCTCAAGTATTCTGATTTCAGATCTTGATTGTCTTGGAGCAGAACAACTACGCCAATTACAAATTCCATCCACAAAGAATGATTCCCTGAAAAATAATATCTCAACTCTAAAATCTGTACTCAAAGAAGATCAGAAAAACCATGAAGCGCGTAAAGCTTTGATAAACATCTATGGAGCTTTAAAAGAATATGATTCTCTCTCGGTTCATTTGGATGCGCTGATCCATAATGAATACAAGGCATCCGAAAAAGGTGATCACAAAATACTATTTTGGGAAGGCAAGGCGCAGCAAGAAGTTGGTATGAATTCAATAGCTGCTGAATATTTTTTAGCGGCCATAAAGCTTGATTCGACGGTTGCTCTATATCATCTCCATGCCGGTTTATCCCATTTCAGGCAAAACAGCTACGTCGTAGCATTTAGATTTTTTGCCCAAACCGTTAACCACGCCAGGAGTGATTCGATCATGAAGGCCGAAGGATATTATTGGCAAGGTCGGGTCAAGCATATCGACGACGATAGCTCGAAGGCAAAAGAGTATTATGAGAACGCTATGCGCTTCAATCCTTATCATATTGAAGCGAGACAATATCTTGAAGAGATTAATCCTGAACCAAAAGACATGCCCTCGTCCTCAGAAAAGACGCACTCAAAGCCGAACAGTCTTCCACCAAATCAACCGATAATAAATCCAGATTCGGCTTCAAAAAAACCAGAGAGTTCAACTGTGCCGCCTGATCAATTTGACGAAAGGAGCATGGTTGCCTTAGACTCGGCTGGAAAAGATTCAGCGACCGCAAATCCTGAGGCAGTCAAACAGCTAGAAATCGATGAACCGCCATTTAAAATTTCGAAACCATACATTGCGGTCTTTGGGATGATTATCGTTTTAGTTTTAGCCTTTTTGATCATCCGATGGAACGGGAAACGCTCACAGACATTTTCAACGCAAGGTTCTTTACTTCTTATGCCGTCTAAAGAGTCAAACGACCTACCCGAATCTCAAACTATAGCCGATGCAAAACCTAGAGTTTTGCAACTTCTGAGCTTGAGAAAAGGTGAAATGATTGGAAATCGTTATCGAATCGATCACAGACTCGGCGCAGGGGGAATGGGCGTGGTTTACAAAGCTTATGATACGACAATGCGAAGAACCGTCGCTATCAAGACGATAAAAGTTCCTGAAGAATCAGATACGGTTTTTCTGGATCAATCGGTGAGCAGATTTCACAAAGAGATGATCGTCACTGCAAAAATGAGTCACCCAAAAATAGTCACGATTCATGATTTTATACATGTCGAAGATGAGCAGGGCGCCGTATTTTGTATGATTATGGAATTCGTACCAGGCAAGTCGCTTGAGACTTTGCTCAGGGAAAAAGGCAAGTTCTCTTTTGTTCAGGCAAGGGACGTCATGATTCAGACATGCGAGGCCTTGCAATTTGCTCACGATCAAGGGGTTATCCATCGCGATTTGAAACCGGGGAATTTAATGCTTGAGGATGGCAATTTAAAAGTTCTCGATTTCGGTGTAGCGCACATGCAAACCGACCTCACTGATTCGATTGTGCGGACTGGAACCGGCGAATTGATTGGCACCCCGGCTTATTCTTCTCCTGAACAGCAAATCGGCGGTGAAATTGATCAGCGAACAGATATTTTCTCTTTGGGACTGCTCTTTTTTGAATTATTGACCGGGGAAAGATTGGTAAAGCTATCCTACGGAAAAAGTTTTTCCGAAGTCTTCCACAGGTTTGATGAGATTACCCCAAGCGTCGCACAGTTGCTTACCAAAATGTTGGCGGAAAAACCGAACGAGCGTTTCCAAAACGCGCGGGATGTTGCAAGCGCTTTAATGGTGGCAACTAACTGAAGCAACCGCAATTCCGCCCGACAATTACCGCGAACGCATCGTTTTAAACTTTTGGGGTTTGCCAAACATCATTTCGGGTTTTTCCGAAAAACACCGCTTTACTATCCCACTTCCATCTTTTCTTAAACTCCTATTTAACAAACATTAAGGCTGGTTTGCCAAGTTCAGGCACAGTAATTGAGTTAAGCGTTGCCAGATAACGAAAACGTGGTATGGATGCACACGAGTTTAAAGACAACGCCGCTGGTAAAAAATCTGACGGACCTGTACTGAATGATGAAGTGTTTTCAGCAAGTGTAGAGTCTTCGTTAGATGATGGTTACAATTTTTGCGAGGTCATGTTATGAAATTTCAATTCACAAAAAGAGAAAAACCGATTCGCAATGGGAAGTTTATCTTTGACAAGATAAAACTCAACTTCACCAAAAAGGAAAAGCCTCTCCAAAGTAGAGAACCTGGGTTCGCCAAGAACTCATTATTACATTTCTATCAAGAAAATGTTCGACTTTTGGCAGGACATCGTGAATTCACTGATCATATTAAATCAACCGGGGCTGAAGATGTTGAAAAAGTAGTTGATGGTCTTCATAATTTCTTTAGCGGGCTTGCCAACAAATTCAAACGATACTCTGCGGGTACAGCGGTTTTCACAAAACTCTTTGTTTTCAAGTTTATGGAAGACTGGTACAAGGGAAGCGTAGGTAAAATCCAAACCGCATTAACAGAATTACCCAAAGGTTTTCAAAAATTTCGCGAACTCGGGCCCGAATGGTTAGACACAAAAGAAGGGCGTGAATGGGTTTATGTCCTTGCATCATTATTTGGCTTGTTTATCGGATTAAATTTCGTGTTGAACATGGGTGATTCAACTGAAAACTCGGAAAGCACGAATACTACCTCTAATAGTTATACCGCCAATCATTGTTATTCAGATTCTGAGGAAAGTATGGGAACGGATTTAAAAAACACGCACGATAATGAATCTAACAGCAACATCGATGCAATCGTCTTCCAAAATGAAAACGTTGCTGAAAACGGGAGAATTAACACGGAACAGAATGCTGAAAGAAGCGATGGCGGAAACGAGACGGGAATGCAAGCTTTGTTTGGAGGATTCATTGAAGGCTCGCTGCAAAAAAAATCAGTACACTAAATTCTTTTTTTCCAAAGGGGTTTGTATGAACACTTATTTTCTTTCAAGAAAGAAACATGTAATAGTTTTACTTGCTATTCAATGTAACTTGTTAATTTTCAGTAAGCTTATAGCACAAAATGGCTGGCAGGATGGACAGTACAATGGATTGTTTCCTGTAAATGCCCTCACAGCAACCTGTGATTTTAAATACGTTTTTGCTAGTGGATCAAGCGGCGAAACTAATAAAATGGGGTTGTATCGAGCAGATCCTGATATTCAAGAGTGGTCTCAAATTTATTCGAATTCTGTTGTGCGAAAAATATCGATTAGTCCAGATCAGACTTTATTTATGGGAACAGCGGGTTTTCAAATCTTAAAGTCTACTAATACTGGATTAACTTGGGGGCTAAGTTTCAACAATGTTTTAGCATCATCTTTTGTTTTTAATTCTCAAGGAATTGTTTTTATGGGCGCTGGATTTGGCATTCGCCAATCTGGAGTATTCAGATCAGAAGACAATGGAGCAAGTTGGCAAAAAACTAATAATGGTTTAGCTGACACTTCGGTTTTTACGATGGCAGTTGGCAGAGATACCAAAGAGTTCATATTCGCTGGAACAGCATCTGGCATTTATCGTTCTTCAGACAATGCAGATAGTTGGGAGCCAATCTTTGAAAGTAACAGTGTTGTCGCATTTGCTATTGATTCAGACAATCATATCTTTGCAGCAATTGAAGGAGGCGGGGTATTTTTATCCACACAGAATGGAGACCGAGGTACTTGGAGTAGTTTGAATACAAACCTTTCAAACTCTAATATGACTTCTCTGGTCGTTAATGGAGACGACCACATATTCGCTGGGACAAACGGCGGCGGGGTTTTTCAATTAAGAGACGGAGAAAACAGTTGGAGTGAATTCAATGTCGAGATCACCGACAAAAAAATTTTCTCTCTGGCTGTGAATTGTGCCGGTATCCTTTTTCTTGGCTCGCAAGGTGCCGTTGAACGAACGGTTACTTCGACGCTTACTCCTCCCAAAATTGGTACTCCACTATTTTCTTCAACTTTAAAAGAGCACAAACAAGCTCAAGTAGAAGTTAATATTCAAGATAAAAACGGCGTTGGAAACGCCACTTTGTTTTACCGCAAAGGCGGAGATGCAGAATTCACTCAAGTTCCACTGAGCGGAACAGACAATCTTTTTGAAGCAATTGTTCCCGAATCTGCCGTTACTTCACAAGGTTTGGAGTATTATGTTGAAGCTTGGGATGCGATAAATGATTATGATCTGTGGACGCGATTTCCTGAAGTCGGCCATTTGTCAACATCGGTCGAAATTCAATCTGAGTCCAATAGCGCGCCACAACCTTCCGCCAAAGAACTCAAAGAAAACGCCTATCGCTTGATCTCTGTACCATTTCAATCTAATAACGCATCCGTTTCTTCGGTCTTTGGAAACAATATCGGCGAATACGATGATCGGCAGTGGCGCTTATTCGGATTCACGGCTTCCGGCGAGCCTGTCGAGCATCCGCAGGCCGGAGATTTTGCACCGGGCAAGAGCCTGTTTCTCATCGTGAGAAAACCTGATGTGGTTATTGATGCGGGCCCCGGTCAATCCGTGCGAACGGATGAGGAATTTGCCATTGCTCTCCAGCCGGGATATAACTTTATTGCCACGCCTTTTAACTTTACCATTCCAAAAAGCAATCTGCGACTGGCCAGCGGCGCAGCAATCGAGGGGTTGAAAACTTTCAACGGCGATTGGGTTGACGCCAACGCGCTTCAAACCTGGGAAGGCTATTTGCTCTCAAACAACGACCCTTCCAACGTCGATACGCTTTACATCAATCCTGACTTGTCGGCGGCGCAAAACACAAACGCCGCGAAAATACCGTTGCAGGATTGGAACGTGCAGATCAAAGCCGCTGTCGGCGAAATGCGCGATGAGAACAATTTTGCCGGCGTCTCACCGGTTTCGCAAGACGGCTGGGATGATTACGATGTGCCTGAACCGCCCGTTGTTAGCAATGATTTTGTTTCCTTGTCGTTTGTGCAGGATGAATGGGAACGATTTTTCAAGCGCTACGCAACGGACTCGCGATCCGCTGAGACCGCTAACCACGTTTTTGACTTTGAAGTTGAGAGCAATTTGATCGGTGAAATCGTTACTCTCGAATTTGAGCATATTCAAGCCGTTCCAAAGCATCTTGAAATCTTTTTAGTCGATCTTAAGTTCGGACATCGCCAAAACCTGCGAGAACTATCGAATTATCGATTTGAAGTTGAAAATGAACCGCGAAAAATGAAGTTATTGATAGGCGATGCGGAATTCATCGCGGAAGAAACGGCGAGTTCATCAATTTTGCCGCAAGATTTTGCTCTGCATCAAAACTTCCCCAACCCGTTCAACCCGGAAACCGCCATTCGTTTCGATTTACCCGAAGAAAGCCGGGTCAGCCTAAAGGTTTTTGACATTACCGGGCGGGAAGTGGCGACCTTGCTTGCGAATGAAGTCTTGGCGGCCGGACGCCATCAGCAAATTTGGCTCGGACGAGACGATTCCGGGCGAGCTCTCGCCAGCGGCGTCTATTTTTATCGTCTGGAAACGACGAAGTTCAGGCAGACTTTGAAAATGACAATGCTGCGTTAAGCCGCATCGATGAATTCGGTATCAATCAAAAATTCAAAGCCATTTTGGAGATAGATTGCCATGCAACGAAACAAGATTTTGAACGCGCCCGGCCTGTTGATGACAGGATTTGCCATAGTTTTTACATTTTTCTCTCAGGCGGCGGCTCAAGTGCAGAAGCCTCGTTTGGCGGTTGTCCATATGGATTACGGCGATCTGCCGGAAACAACGCAACTCAAGGTTGACAGCGCTTTGGCCGGAATGCTCTATGAGATTGGAAAAATTGAGGTTATTTCCAGAGAAGAAGTCAAACGACGTTTACAAGAGAAGGGGGCGAAGTTAGACAGTTTAAAGGGCTTCGCTGAAATGGGACGCGTCCTGGAAGTTGATTATGTACTGTCGGGAGAATTCAAAATGAATTTTCAGCGGCTTGACACAAAACTGAATCTTTATGATGTCGCTGCCGGAAAATCAATGGGGTATCCCGAAGAGCCAGTAGGCACATATGCTATTGATTATCTTTTCAATCAGGAGATGACAAAAATCGCCCAATTTATCAGTAGTTCCGTCGTAATACCGGAGCCGCCTTCCGCTGCTCATCCGTCAAAATCTCGCAAGCGTTGGCCTTATATTGCCGGTCTGGCGGCAGCAGGTGGTCTGGCAAGTTATTTTTTATTGACTGGCGGCCCGGGTCAACTGCCCGCTCCACCAGCCTTGCCGCGACAATGAAACTTCCAGTCATGCTTGTAACTACGTTCGGATAAGATTATGAACAACGTCAAAAAAGATCAATTCGACAACGAGACAGTTGCAAAACGTTATGAAGCGCTTTACGAGATCGGAAAACTCTTTGTAACCGAACGAGAGCCGCGTTCTTTGTTAAATCTGGCCATGGACAAAGTCATTGAAGCGACCGGTGCGCAACGGGGCTTCATCGCGCTTCGCGGCAAAAAAGGCCGGATAGAGTTCAAAGCTGCTCGGAACATGAGACAAGCTGATATTGAGCAGCCAGGGGCGTATGTCAGCCTGACAATTGTGAATGATGTTTTGGATTCGGGCAGAGTCGTCCACACCGCAAATGCGGTCATGGATCGCCGATATGCCGCTGTCGACAGCATTATGAAAAAGAAACCGCTTTCAGTGTTATGCGCGCCGATTATTATTGAAAATCGAAACGTCGGCGTAATTTACGTGGACAATGCGAAAGATGAAGACGTGTTCGACAAAAACATTATCGCGCTCATGACAGGTTTTGCTCAAATTGTTGCGATTTCTTTGAAGAATGCGATCGATTTCAAAAGCTTGAAAGATTTAAATCTACGTCTGTCTGCGAGCTTGCGTAAACAGCGCCAATCCGAGGAGATCGTTGGTTCCAGCCCTCCGATGGTCAAGCTCTTGAGCATGATTACCAAAGTCGCAGATTCGGATGCTAGCATTTTGATCAGCGGTGAGTCCGGGACTGGTAAAGAATTGGTTGCCAAAGCTTTGCACAATCAAAGCTGCCGGGCCGAAGAAGCTTGGGTTTCGGTGAATTGCGGCGCTATTCCTGAAACTCTGATCGAGTCCGAGTTATTCGGACATCAAAGGGGCGCTTTTACAGGTTCTGTCGCTGACCGAAGAGGCAAATTTGAGTTAGCGGACGGCGGGACAATTTTTCTGGACGAAATTGGCGAGTTGCCTAAGGCGATGCAGGTCAAGTTGTTGCGTATTTTGCAAGATGGAACTTATTCTCCCGTTGGCAGCGAGATCACAAAGGAATGTGATGTTCGTGTGATTGCAGCCACGAATCGTGACTTGAAAGCCATGGTCGTAGAAAACAGTTTCCGCGAAGATTTATTTTTCCGTCTCAACGTCATTGAACTGACTGTTCCCCCATTGAAGAACCGACGTTCGGATATTCTTCTATTGGCGCAATATTTTCTCAAAAAATACGGCAATGACGAGACTCCTTTTGAGTTTTCAGAAAAAGCCGAAGCGGCGCTTCTCGAATATAATTATCCGGGTAACGTACGTGAGTTAGAGAATGCGGTGCATCATGCCATTGTCCTTTCGTCTGACAAGATTATTGACTTGGAGCATTTGCCGGAAAGTATTCGAATGGATGGATATAACAGCGGCGATAAAAAGAAGAAATGGCAAGAGCGTAAGAAAGAAGCCATTGAGAAGTGGGAGCGCTATGAACTGGAGAAACTCTTGACGACGACCCGAGGTTATGTGCGCAAAGCTTCAGAAATTGCAGATGTAGACTTGAGTACTTTTTCAGAAAAGCTAAAAAAATACGGTATTCGATATTCTGATTTTCGATAACGATTGATCAAATATTGAGCAACAATGGCAAAGAAAGGCCGGGCGTGGAAGCGCTGAGCACTTTTCGCGCGCAGATTTCCTTTGTGCGCTGCTCGGCCATGAACGTCGCCAACTCAAACAGTCCCAGACACGCAATCACAATCGCCAGCAAAGCAAACCAAAAAACAAGCTCGCCCAACTGCTCCTGCGATTGATACCCGGCAATTAGTTCTTCCAAAAAGTCGGCGTTGAACGGTGGACCGGGCGCCGCACCGATTTAAAAATGGCCATCGCTTGCTTCCCACTTTTCTTCTACGGCTGAATATGAATGGACAATCCCCGAGCAAGACCTTTTCACTTAAACCGCTTGCGATTCAAATTTGACGGATGTAGGTTTGTTCGGAATTATGATAATGTTACAGCCTTGAACGGAATTAAGGGAATATAAAAATGGAACTGACAATTGATGACAACAAGCTCAAAGATCTCATGCGGGAAACGCTTGCGGAGATGATCCGGGAGAATCGGGAAGGGTTTTACGATTTGGTTTTGGAGGCGCTTGAAGAAGCCGGACTGGCAAACGCCATAAAAGAGGGAAGAACGAATAGCTTCGTCAGCGAAGACCGCATTCTCAAAATTTTGGAAAGCTGAACATGAACATCCGTTATGAAGCAAGTTTTGAGAGAGACTTGAAAACGATCAAAAACAAAAAGCTTCTCAAACGGATAAAAGCGATTCTTGATAACATTAAAAGCGCTGAGAATCTTAAAGAGATTCGAAACATCAGAAAACTAAAGGGGCATGAAACCTACCATCGGATTAGAATGGGAGATTATCGAATCGGACTCGAGTTTGTTGATGAGACGGTAATTTTAACTCGGATTCTTCACCGCAAGGACATTTACAAATATTTCCCATAAATCGTTGATCCAATTTTTATATCCCGCCTTCACTTCTCCACAATGATTGAACCGGGTTCAGCACCCCGCTTATAGCGTTTGCAAGGGCTAGGCGTCAGCTTTATCGGCGACGGATCGCAGAAGCTCGCCTAATCGCGTGATTCCGGTTTTTATTTTTTCTTCGGAAACGAAGCTGTAGCAAATACGCATCTTGTTTTTGACGCTGCGGTCGTGATAGAACGTCGAGCCGGAAACGTATGCGACGCTCGTCTCTTCGATAGCGCGCGGCAGCAATGCTTCCGTATCGGTGGTTTCCGGGAAGGTCGCCCAGGTATAGAATCCCCCTTCCGGCTGCGTCCAGGTTGCATTTTGGGGGAAAGTTTGCGCCATCGTTTCCAGCATAACGCCGCACTTTTTCCGATAAACGCTTTTGGCGTTTTCAATCTGTTTCTCGAGCAAGCCTTTTTCGTCAAACGCGGGGATTAAGTACTGCCCCAGCGTTGAGCTGCATTGATCCTGACCTTGTTTTGCCAAGACGACGGCATTCGTGAAATCTCTCGGCGCGGTCAGCCAGCCCAAGCGAATCCCCGGGTTGAAAATTTTGGAGAAGGTGTTGATGTGGATCACATTTTCAGGGTCTAACGCAGCGAGCAGCGGCGGCGCTTCACCCGAAAAGCGCAGGTCGCGATACGCTGCGTCTTCAACAATCGGGACATTGAATTCTCGCGCGACGGCGATGATTTTTTGGCGCCGCTCCGTTGACATGGTAACCCCAGCGGGATTCTGGAAGGACGGGACGGTGTAAATGAATTTCGGGCGTTTACCGGCTTTTTGCAATTCCCGCAGTTTTGCTTCCAAAGCGTCCGGGTTCATCCCGTCACTGTCCAAAGCCGCGCCAACGAAACGCCCTTCGTAGCTGCGAACGACATGTAAAACGGCAAGGTAGCTCGGCTCTCCGACAACGACGACGTCTCCGGGATCGAGCAAAATTTTACAAATCAGATCAAAAGCCGCGATACCGCCAGTGGTTGCAATGCATTCGCTCATTTCAGTCGGCCGCCCTTGCCGGGTCATGCGTTCCGCCAGCCATTCGCGATAGCGCTTTACACCGGGAACGGGGCCGTAACCCAAGATTGGACTGCGAACATTCGCGTAAACTTCGTTCGTCGCTTCCTTGATTTCTTCGAGGAGAAACGTTTCAGGATCCGGCAGACCGCCGGCGAAAGAAATGACTTCCGGTTGTTCGGCAAGTTTGAGAATTTCAGCCACGTCGGAATGGCCGATGTTTTTGAAATTTCTTGAGTAAACTTTTGTCCAATCCATGAGCATAAATTATGTTAAAATTTTGGAAATCGCTTTGAATCGCTGAGAGCGTATTTGGAAAGTCCTAAATTGTCATGCTGTAAGCATCTTTTTTAGACTTTTCCGCAACAACTGTCGGAACGTTCATGCCTGGCGACCCAAAAAGATTCCTACGGAATGACAAGACAGGGACTTTCCAAATACGCTCTGAGGCAAATTGATCGAGAGATTGTGATCTTCAATTAAAAACAAGGAAGGCGGCATGCGAGGAAAACAAGACGACGATGCGCGACGGGAAGCGGTCGAATCGGCAGGAGTTATTTCCCCGCAAGCGAAGTGAAAACGAACTGTTTTCGCGTTGCATCCGATGAATGCAGTTTTCCTTGGGAATCGATAAATACGGCGCTTGGCGCTTCCGCAGGCGGATTTTGCGCCGCGGCTTGATCCTGGAGGAAGAGGTAAGTCGCCCAAACGTCGGCTTCTTCGGCGGAGGCGGCGAAAACGGTGACGCTCTGAAAAGCGCGGCTTGGCAACCCGGTCTTCGGATTGAGCAGATGATGATAGCGTTTGCCGTTTAATTCGGCGTAACGTTCGTAATCGCCGCTGGTTGCAACGGCGAAATCGGTCATTTGACAGCTTGCCAAAAGCTTTTGCGGCTGGCGAGGATGCTGCACGCCAACGACCCATTTTTCCCCGTTGGCTTTCCTGCCAGAAGCGAAAATATCACCGCCTGCATTGATTAGAAAATTGCGAACGCCGGCGGCTTTCAACGCCATCGCGGCGCGGTCAATGGCGTAACCTTTTGCAATGCCGCCGAGGTCGATCTTCATGCCTGGCTTGCGTAAAAGCGCCGTTCGTTTTTGTAAATCCAACACGAGATAACGGAAATTGACCAGTTCCAATGCTTTGCGCAACTTGTCTTTTTCCGGGACTTGAACTTGCAAATCGCCGCTAAAGCCCCACAAGTTCACGAGCGGGCCTATCGTCAAATCGAAAAGCCCCGAAAAGCGCTCACTGTACGATTTTGCGCGCTCCAAAACCGCAAACGTTTCAATGCTCACCTGAATCGGTTTTTTCCCGGCGGCGGCATTGATACGCGCAATTTCGCTCTCGTCAATATGCGAACTCAGCAAGGCTTCAATGCGCTCTATTTCTTTGAATGCGCGAAAAGCCGCGAGCTGCCCCTTCTCGGCGCTGGAGTGCAAAATAATTAGATCGACCTGCGTCCCCATCAACGTTTTTGAAGTGCGGACGTCGAAAAGCGCGCCGGTGGTTTGGGCTGACGCTTGTATGAGCAATGAAAACAGGAAAAGAACGGCTAAACCAAAAGAACGCACTCGATTCCTCGTCGCAATTTCTTTAGGTGAGGAGCCTGATTCGCTGGTGTTCAATATAGATTTCTCCGGAATGACATGCGATTTTCAGAGGTATAAAATCAGTAGGCTACGCTATCGACGCCGAATTGGTTCTCGCCTTCAATCGCGATTTTCAAGCCGTTTGGAATGCAGACCAGACTTTCGCCAGTGTGGGAAATCCGGCCCAGTTTCATGCAGGTTTTGTGCTTACATGTTGCGTTGAGAATTTGCGCGGCGCCATTTTTCACGCGCAACTCGACGTGGCCGCGCAAGCCTTCAATTTTCATTTCATCGCTCGCGCTCTTGAGATCGATTTGTTGGATGAGCGTATTTTCTCTCAGAACGGAAAGCTTTTGCGGGGCTGAATTGGCCGCGCGATTGTGGAATTGCAACAGGAATGGATTTTCCAATGGAATGCGCAAGAATAAAGTTTCCGCCGCTTCCGACAAACGGTTAGAAACACGGTCGTTCTGGTTTCTAAAATCAACCAGCGCGCCGTTTTTGATGTAAACCATGTCGCTGGTGAAAACGCCCGCCATGCGACGTTGTCTGAAAACGATTTTGGAAGAAGAGCCTATGCCCTGAATAATTTCTTCAAGCAAGTGAAGCGCGATTTCCGGTTCATCCGTCAGAACATCCATGCTGAACTGATTGACAGCCGTCGGTTTTGCAAATAAGTTCTTTGAGAACGTTCCGGCGGTGATCATTCCGGCCCCGGCTAGAGTTGAGCGATACAAAAATTTGCGTCTGTTCATAATCGCAGCTCCTGATAAGTTTTTTCGATTCGGTCGCTCAAAATAAATATGAAAAATTCAAAATCAACGATGGAATAACGTACCTGGCAGTTTCAAACTGCCAGGCAGAAAAAATACGCTCATTTCAACAAAGCTGCAATCTCTGAAACAAGCTTTTCTTTTTCGGCTTCATCAAATCCGGTTTGCCGATAACGAATCACGCCGCTTTTGTCGATTAAGACGGCCGTTGGCATATCCTGGACGAGATAATCTTCCGGAACGCCGTTTCTACTGTCAGAGACAATAGGAAACTTCGCCGGCTGTGCTTGCTTTTTTAGAAAAGCGTACATGTTTTCCGGATCGTCGTCGACATTGATGGCTAAAACTCTAAATCCGCGAAACTTGAGTCTTTCCTGCAGCTTGTTGAGAAAAGAGAATTTCTCCTTGCAAGGCTTACACTTGCTTTCCCAGAAATCAAGCAGCACGATTTTGCCCTTCAAGTCTTGCAGACGCATAGGCATGCCGTCAATTGTTTGACCGGAAATGGCCGGAGCCTGCGTTCCAGGCTGTTGAGCAAATGCATTGACGCCGATACTGATTAAGGCGGCGAACACGATGGACTTCATAATACACACCTCCCTTTGGTGTTAAAGTACACCGCAATTTTGGCAATACATATGCCAGCGAATTTTCTCGATTTTTTGAGCCTGAAATGAAAAAGAAACCGCGGATTTTTCTTTGCGGAAAACAATTTTGAAAGCAGGAAATACTTTTGTGTAAACAAAAATCCCGAACGTCAGCGCGGCGTTCGGGATTTTTATGAGTGTGTGCAACCGGCGGGACTTGCCGGTTTCTCACGTTGGAGGGAGGAGGAGAGAATAGCTCTATGGATCGTGATTTATTTGAAATGGGTCAAAATTGTTTTTGACCTCTTGAAACGAACTTCATTCAATTCACTACCTGACACTTTTTGTCGAGGCTTCTAAAACTGGCGAAAAAGGCCGGAATTGTCATGCTGGAAGCATCTTTTTGATCCGACCCTTGAACTTTTGAGCACGATCTGTACTGGGCGATAACAAAGATTCCTACAGAATGACAAGACGGCCTTTCGGCGGCTCGAAAATTCAGTTTACAAAAAAGTGTCAGGTAGAGAGTCATTCAAAGGAGATGATTCGTCAAAATGTGTTTAAACCGTGCGGAGAAACAGGTCGACCAAATCCGCATCGAAATGGACGCCGCTTTTTTCATGGAAATAGGCAATCGCCTCGCCTTTCGACCAAGCCGTCCGATAATTGCGTTCCGTCGTGAGAGCGTCCCACACGTCCGCGATGGCGACCATTCTTGCCGCATACGGAATATCTTCTCCCGCAAGCCCGAACGGGTAGCCTTCGCCGTTCCATTTTTCGTGATGATAGAGCGCGATGTCGACGACCATTCGAGGGAATGAAATCGGAGAGAGCATTTCGTAAGCATAGACCGGGTGGCTTCGCATAATTTGTTCTTCATTATAACTCAGGCGTTCCGGTTTCAAAAGCACGGAGTACGGCACAATCAACTTGCCAATATCGTGCAGGAGCGCGCCTTGTTTCAGGTAGACCAAGTCTTGCTCTCGCAACCCAATCGAACGCCCAAATTGGACTGTCAGGTCCGCCACGCGACGCGCGTGCTGCTCACTCTTGGCGTCACGCAGTTTCAGCGCGCGCAGCCAACCTTCAATGATAGCGTCGTAGTTTGTCGTTAATTGAACGTTTGGGAATACGTCCAGCGTTAATGATTTTTGCGGCGCGGCGACAACATCCGTAAATGACAATGCGTTCATTGTGACCTCCTGATCGGGAACGAGATAAATCGTTGCAGTTTTTTCGCGTTGTAAGGTTTCGTTCGCCGGAGATGCACGTCAATTCATTTGATGTTGGAAACCCGAAGCGTTTTCTAATAAGAATCCTCTACATTCTTATTTTGTGATGTTACTTTTGCTTAATACAAACGCGGCGCCAAAACTCACTCTTGAGAAAAGACGACGCCTCTTCAATCACAAAACCTTTTAAAACAAACACTTAAAAAAACACAGGATGTAGCAGACACCAAGGATTTGATTGCGTTGGAATCTCACTGCGGATTTGCTTGTGCAATAGATGCGCATTGCGGTAAAGTGTGGTGTGAACGATTTGCAGAAGAGTGGAAAAACAAAGAATGCAGGGCGGGGGTTCAATAAAAAAGCCCGATAATTTGAGTTTATCGGGCCAGTATTTTTTCACGTCTAAATTTGTGCGATTGCTTAAGCCAACGGTTTCCGCGTGATTTTATTCCAGAGCGAATAAACGATATTTGAAAATACGCTTTCAAATTCAGCGGCGATTTTCTCGCGCAATTTTTCGCGCTCTTTGTAGGTGATTTCGTAAATATCCGCATCATCCCTGGCGGCGAGGAGGTAATCGTCGCTCGTTCGCAATTCGTCGACGAGGTTCAGATCGAGCGCTCTCTTGCCATACCAATATTCGCCGGTCGCAACTTTCCCAACGTCCACCGTTTCACGATGCTCTTTAACAAAATCTTTGAAAAGGGCGTGCGTGTCATCCAGTTGTTCGGTGAATTTTTTTCGCACTTCATTGTTGTTCTCGCCGAACATTGTCATGGTGCGCTTATGCTCCCCGGCGGTCATGAGTTCATAATCCACATCGTGCTTCTTGAGCAATTTGTGGAAATTGGGGAACTCCGAAGCCACGCCGATTGAGCCGACAATCGCAAAAGGCGCGGCAAGTATTCTGTTGCCAACGCAAGCCATCATGTAGCCCCCGCTGGCGGCGACCTTATCGACGCACACTGTGATGGGTATGTTCTTGTCTTTTAGGCGGGTAAGCTGGGAAGCGGCGAGACCATAGGCGTGAACGGCTCCGCCCGAGCTTTCGAGCTTGAGAACCACTTCGTCGTCTTCCTGAACGATCATCAGAATCGCGGTGATTTCTTCGCGAATCGACTGTACGGCGGAAGCCAGAATGTCGCCTTTAAAAGTGATCGTGAAGATTCTTTTTCGTTCAGACTGAGTATCTTCATCTTCTGTTTTCTCGCGCTTTTTCGCTTCCTTTTTTTCGGCTTTTCTTTTTTTTCGTTCTTCTTTTATAGCCTGTTTTTGACCATTGGTCGGCAGCATTTCATATTTCATCAAACGCGCCATTTGATCGTAGTGGCTGTTTAGGCGCTTGACCGTAATCTTTTCGCGCTCAATGCTGCGTTCCCGCCGAATCAGCCCCGCAATCCCGCTGGTCAGAAAAAAAAGAGCAACGACGATCGTGACTGTTTTGGCCAAAAACAGACCGTAATTTTGCAAAAATTCCATTATTTCAATTCATCAATAGATTCGATAATTTTACCGGCAATACCGTATTCGATGGCCTGTGAAGCCGTCATCCAGTAGTTGCGCTGCGTATCTTCTTCAACGCGCTTCAAAGGCTGACCGGTTTGTTTCGCGATAATTTCGTTCAATCGACGGCGCATTTTTACGATTTCTTCAGCTTCAATTTTAATGTCGGAAGCGCGCCCGCCAACGCCGCCCATTGGCTGGTGGATAAGGAACCGCGTGTTCGGTAAACTAAAACGATCTTCTTTTGGGACGGAAAGATAAATGTGGGTTCCTGCGCTGGCCACCCAGCCGGTGCCGACAATTTTAACCCTCGGCTTCACAAAACGAATGATATCGTGGATGGTATCGCCCGCCTCAACGTGTCCGCCTTGAGAGTTAAGGTAAATCGTGATGTCGTCTTCCGACTCATCGGCAAGGGCGACGAGTTGCATCATGAACTCTTTTGCCAGCTTTTGATCGATTTCTCCACAAATAAAAAGCGTCCGCGCCTTAAAAAGCTTCTCGCCAATCCCTGAGGCCGCCGGCGCTTCCTTTTCCTTTTTATCTTTATCTTCCTCGGCTGCAACGAAGTTATACATTTGATCTCCTGATATAGTGAAATTTTGATTCAACTCAATGATTGCTGCAAAAGGCCGCTAATATAAAAAAAACGAATTGCTTGTTCCACACAATTTTTATTAGTTGCGCTTTGATGAAGAAATATTTATAAAATGTCATCATAAGACGCTTAAGAAATGGGGATTTAAGTGCAAAACGACGGCACAACTCTTGAGATAATTCCAAGAACGGTTACACACCCTGCACAAAGCCCAAAGACAGGTTACAAAAATTCACTAATTTTTTCAGAAAGGGCGCTATGAATAATTCAGAAGTGATCGAGCGCTTGAAACAGGCGATTGACAGACCTGAAGAAGAAGTGGAAACGGTTTTTAGAACATTCGTCCTGCACATGCGACAGTCGCTGGGCAACCAGAAAAAATTTACCATTCCCGGGCTCGGAACCTTCGGAACGCGCTTGCGTTCTCATCGTCGCTCATTCAACCCTCACCATAATAAAATGATGGAATTGCCGGTAAAGCAAGTCGCCAAATTCCGGCAAGCCAAGCGCCTCAAGGAAAACGTTCAGGAGGTGAACATGTCATGAGTGAAAAAGTCGCATTTGCTGAAATCGTTCAAGAAATCGCAAATACGAGCGGCGCGTCACAACAGTTTGTCCGAGAAGTCGCACGAGAAACGACGCATCTAATTTATGAGGGGCTCCTTCGCGACGGCGTCGTTCGTCTACAGAATTTCGGCGCGTTCAAGCTTCGGCACATCCCCGAAAGAACGGGAGTCAACCCCAGAACCGGCGAACCGCTAACCATCCCCGAACAAAACAAAGTCGTTTTCCAGCCTGAGAAATCTCTCCGCACCTTCATCAACCGCAAATACAACCACTTGCTGCCCAGAATCGTCGAAGACTTCCCGACCGAACTTTTAGCAACGCAAAAAGTGACCGTAGTTCCGACGCAGCCGCCTATCGCCCCCGTCGATCCCGGCGTTGTGTTTGTGAACAAAGAAGATTTGGAAGACACGACGGAATTTTATGCTCCTCCAAAAAACGGAAACGGTGCGCCCGGTTTTCACAAAGCTCCAGGCCGCTCACCCAAGCCGCCCGCCCCTGCGCGGCATAAGTCTCAAGGGCGTGAAGAAGAACACCATCGTTCGTCGGGAACCTGGTTTGGTTTGGCCGTCGCCGCGCTTTTGCTCATTCTATTTTTAGTCTTGCCGCAAAATCATAGCAGTCTCTTTTCCACGAAGACGCAACTTGCGCAACCGACTCCGCTTGAAACCGAGCTTATTTCAAATGATTTGGCGCAAAATTCAGCCAACAATGAAGCCCCTGCAGACGAATCAGAACCTGAGAATTCCGCCTTGAATAAAAGCAGCGTCGAATCGGAGCCCGCCCAGGACAAAGGCGACGGCATTCTCCGGGAAGATCGAGAGCATCGCGTAGCGGAAGGAGAAACTTTGTGGGGATTGGCCGGCGTTTATTACAAGGACAGCTATTGGTGGCCGAATATTTATCGCGCGAACACGGAGCAAATTGACGATCCAGATTTTATCCGCCCTCAAATGGCGATTACTGTCCCCGGCCTAAAAAGCGATACGAAAAAGCCTGTAGATTCTGATAAGCGCGACGTGGCTCTGGGGCATCTCGAAGCCTATTTTGCTTACAAACGCGTCGGCAAGCCAAAGGCGCGCCTGCACCTTGTGGCCGCAAAATATTTTGACCCGACTGTGGTCGAAGACGCCCGCGCTTTGATCGCGGCGGAAGATATTGCCATGCTTTCGCGATAAGCTTATTTGCCGGAAAAATTTGGCCTTCTTTTTTCAAGAAACGCTCTGACGCCTTCTTTATGATCTTCGCTGGCGGCGGAGCGTTTTTGCGTTTGGGCCTCAAAAACAATCGTTTCTTCGAGGCCATTTTCCATCGCAAATCGCATCGTTTTCTTCGTCAAGCCAAGCGTCACCGTCGGACGATTGGCCAGCTTTTCCGCCCAATCTTGCGCCGTGCTCAAAACTTCCCCCGCAGGCGCCACTTTGTTGACCATCCCATAATCCAGCGCTCTGTCCGCCGAGAGTTTTTCAGCTTCAATCGCCAACTGCAAGGCGCGCGAATATCCGAGTTGTCGCGCATAAAACCATGAGGCGCCACCGTCGGGAACCAAGCCAATATTACTGAACGCCAACATGAGACTCGCCTCTTCCGACATCACTTTTAAATCGCAGGCCAACGCCAGTGACGCGCCAATCCCGGCCGCGACGCCGTTCATTGCGCAAACAACCGGCTTGTCCAATTCGTGAATTAACGGAATCAGCGGCTTGTAATATTTGAGCACAAACTCGCCAAGCTGATCCGGCGTTATCCCCGAAGCCATGATGCTGACGTCTGCGCCGGAGCAGAAGGCTTTTCCCGCCCCCGTAAGCACAACCGCCCGAACGGCGTCATCTCCCCCCACAGCTTCAAAATGCTGTAAAAGCTCCGTGTTCACGTCATGGTCGAGCGCATTGTACACTTCCGGACGATTAATTGTGATCGTCGCGATATTTCCGTTTTTTTCAAATAATGTCTTTCCTGAATCCGCCATTTTTTGCACTCCTCAAGCTAAATACACAAATTGTGTGGAGACGCGATGCATCGCGTCTCTACCCTATTCAAGCCCCTTCAAAATAGCCGCGAACACTAAACAGCTAAAAACAAATCGAACTGGCGAGAGAATTCTCCCTGCTTGTCAAAAAAAACTTTTACAGTATGCCAACAATCACGATTGTAAGCGCTCAAATTTTCAGTGACGATCGGGGCCGCTATGTCTCAACCTTTGATTTCAGTTGAAAAGCTTTCGAAAAGTTTCCGGATCGCCAAACGCGAGTCAGGATTGTGGGGCGCAGTGCGCGGCGTTGTACGTCGGCAATATTACACCATCGCCGCACTAGACGAAGCCTCTTTTGCCGTTCAGCCCGGCGAACTTGTCGGCTACATCGGACCGAACGGGGCGGGGAAATCGACGACGGTCAAAATTCTTTCCGGCATTCTCGTACCTGATTCCGGCGATTGTAAAGTTTTGGGCAAAACGCCTTGGCTGCATCGTGTTGAAACCGTGCAAAAAATCGGCGTTGTGTTCGGCCAACGCACGCAATTGTGGTGGGACTTGCCGGTGCTCGACTCATTCGAATTATTGCGGGAAATCTATAGAATTACTCCGCAAGATTACAAAAAAATGCTGGCTGACCTTGTCGATGTGCTCAATCTCTCAAAGTTGCTCGACGTGCCGGTGCGCCAACTCAGCCTGGGCCAAAGAATGCGGTGCGAACTGGCCGCCGCACTTTTACATTCTCCGCGCATACTTTTCCTCGATGAGCCCACCATTGGTCTGGACGCCGTTTCAAAGCTGGCTGTACGTGATTTCATTCGCGGCTTAAATCGGAAAAATGAGATGACGATCATGCTCACGACTCACGATATGGATGACGTTGAGACTTTGTGCTCGCGCGTCATCGTCATTGGCGACGGGCGGCTCCTTTTTGACGGCAAACTTATCGATTTGCGAGCGAAAGTTTCTTCTGAGCGCAGGCTTATCGTCGATCTTGTCGACCCGGAAGATCACGTTGAAGACGAAAAGACAAAGTTTATTTCGCGCGACGGCGGACGGGTGACGCTTGCATTTAATCCGGAAAAAACCAGCGCCGCCGATTTGATTGGACGAGTGACGGCCAGGAGTCAAGTTCGAGATTTGTTTGTTGAAAATCCGCCGATTGAAGAAATCATCGCCCAGCTTTATGCAGATTTAGGCGCGAACGCACTGGAATAATTTTGCAGGCGGCGTGGCGCTGTCGAAAAACATAATATTTTTAAGGTGCGGCACGAGATGTTGTAGGGGTTCAAAATCTTGAACCCCTACACGTGGAATGCCTTTCATTCAGAAGCCATGTTTTTGGCAGCCCCATCACCATAACAGCGCATCAAAAAACAAACGCTGAAGCGTTTAACGCCGGAGCTAATTTTGATAAAAACTCTCGGGCGCTCTCTGAAGCTAAATAATCGCTCATGAAACCATATCTCGCCATTTTCAGCACGTATTTTCGTTTGCTGCTGCAATACCGCGCCGCCGCACTTGCAGGGTTTGCCACGCAATTGTTTTGGGGATTCATCCGCATCATGATTTTTACCGCGTTTTATAAAGCCTCGACCAAGACGCAGCCAATGACGCTCGAAGAAGTCATTTCGTATATCTGGCTCGGCCAGGCGATGTTCGCCCTGATTCCCTGGAACGCCAACAAAGACATTCAACAACTCATTCGAACCGGCGGCGTGGCCTATGAGCTTTTGCGGCCTCTGGATTTGTATTTTTTTTGGATGAGCCGAATCGTCGCCGCGCGCATTGTCCCGACGCTTTTGCGCGCACTGCCAATGTTTATCGCGGCGCTGCTTTTTTTCGGCTTGCAAACGCCGGATTCCTTTGAAGCGGTCGCGGCCTGGGCGCTGGCGACGGCGGGCGCGGTGATTTTGAGCTGCGTCATTACGGCGGTCTCCACCGTTTTGTCCATGTGGACGATTTCCGGCGAGGGAATTTCGCAGCTCACTTTTCCCATGGTGGTGCTGTTTTCCGGGCTCGTGATTCCGCTGCCCTTTTTCCCGGACTGGGCGCAGCCGATCGTGCAATTCTTGCCGTTTCGCGGCTTGGGCGACGCACCGTTTCGTCTCTGGATCGGACATATTTCACCCGCCGAAGCTCTCCCGGTCTTTGTTCATCAATTTCTTTGGATCATCGCATTTCTATGGTTGGGGCGCTACTTGATTTCGCGAGGCCTCAAAAAGCTGGTCATACAAGGCGGGTGATGAAGAGCTGGAAATGCGGAGTAGTGGATTGTTGGAATGATGGATTGATGGATTGATGGATTGATGGATCGATGGATCGATGGATCGATGGATTCAAAAAATAGCCTTAAATGAATTTGCATGGGTTGCTTTTTTTAGCCAACGCCGGGATCGAAGTTGAGCGATGCGTCATTCCGAACGAATATTTCGTGATAAGAAATGCGCTTACTCAACGAGCGCTCTCATAACCCAACATCTGCTTTCCGGCACGGAGTGAGGAATCTCAGCTGTTCCCAAGCGGCGACGCTTGAGATTAATCGCTCCGAAGAAAAGACGGCGTCCGTTTTTTTTGAAAGTCTGCGAAAAGCAATAGGTCAACAATACGATGTTTTCATTCTGAATGACTCTGCATTGCCGGAACTTGTATTCGTAAATTTTATCCGCTCAAATTCATCCATAGTCCCAACAATCCATCATTCCACGACTCCAATTTTGATGTTTTCGAGAAACGTCATATCAAGCAAATGGATCATCTGTCAGCACTCTGGTAGTCTACCTTGAACCGTTCCAGGTTTGGCCGGAACTCCCTTTTTCGATTAAGTTCGTACTCGTAAACCGCCCGCCCAAGATTTGCGAGAAAAGGTATGCCGATCTCATCATACTCATAATTGTCATCGTTAAAAGTCTGGTTGGCGTTGACGTGGATGGTCGCGGAGAGCAGAAATTCGATCTTGTTCTCAAAATCAACGATGTAAGCGTTGTCCGTCAAATAGCCGTAGGCCATGCCGACTTTGTTAAAGACGCGAATGTGCTTCGGCGTTTTTTCTTCGGAATCGCCGAACATAAAAAATTTAACGTAGCCGTCGTAATACTTCGCCGCATCGTAGCTGGGAAATCGCGATTCCCCGGGCGTCATGGACATGTATTTGTAGAGAAATTGATAATCGGCGTCAGTCAATCGAAATTTTGCGCTGTCGGACACGGTGCTAGGAAAAAACAAAGCTTTCATAATATTTTGCTGGTCAGCCAACGAAAAGAAATTCGATTTTGAAAAATCCATCGGTTCTTCGACCAATTCCCCTTTCGCGTAGTGCGCCAGGCCTTTTCGCAAGCCTTGCAAATTGTTTTCATAAACATGCTCGTTACAAACCAAAGCTTGCTCATACAAAATTTGATCATTTTGATAAAACGTCATCGGGTTTGTGCAGCGATTTTGCTCCGGCGGCAAACCGACGGAAAGGCGGTGGGTCAACAAAAGATTCTTGTAGCCTTTTTTCCATAAACGCTCGTTCAACGCCCGCTGTCCCACAAACTCGTAAAGTCGATTGAAGGCGTCGTTATCGCTCACGAGCATGATTTTTTTGATGTAATGCGCAATGGACGGCAATCCGCTTTCAGCAGTGGAGTCGTGCAGAACGGCGGTTTGTCCGTGATAAGCGCTGTCTATTTTTAGGCTTGCAAATTTAGTCAAACTTCCTATTTTCAGGTCGTTCAATTTTTCTAAGGCCAATAAAGCAGCCGGAAATTTGACCGTGCTGGCCGGATAAAAGTAGCGGCTTTCATCAAGCCGAAAAGCGTGCGAAGTAAATTTCGGCGCGTTTTCCTGATCACGATCAATTTGGGTGTATAGAATCTGGACTTCGAATTTTTCGAGGTCGCTCAGCACCTCTCCAAACGTCTCTTTTCTTTCTTCGAGTATTTGGAACACCAGGTTATCAGGATCGATTTTAGGATGGGCAGGCGGCTTGTTGCAAGCGTTGAAAACAAGCGCCGAAAGCAATAGAATCGAATAAGAGCATTTCATTTTGAACGTCGTCGCATCCTTGGCGTTTGGGTTTGGCCGACAGTGACTCGGTAAAGCGCCATTGAGGTAAAAACGGCAACTTATACAGGCAATCGGTTTAGGACTAATTCCGGAAACGAATAAGAGTAGAACGAATTTATGGCTAAGAATTTAGTAATCGTCGAGTCGCCGGCGAAAGCGAAAACGTTGACAAAATATTTAGGTAAAGACTTTGAAGTGCTGGCGTCTTACGGGCACGTTCGGGACTTGATTCCCAAGGAAGGCGCGGTTGATACGGAAGATTTTTCCATGAAGTATGAACCCATCGACCGCAACAAAAAGCACGTCGACGCCATTGCGAAAGCGCTCAAGAAAAATGACGCTTTGTACCTCGCCACTGACCCCGACCGTGAAGGCGAGGCTATTTCCTGGCATCTGTACGAAATGCTCAAGAGCAAAAAAGCGCTCAGTCAAAAGCCTGTGCATCGCGTGGTTTTTCATGAAGTGACGAAAGGCGCCATTAAAGAAGCCATTTCTCATCCGCGCGAATTGTCGATGGAACTGATTAACGCACAGCAAGCGAGACGCGCTTTAGACTATCTGGTCGGCTTCAACCTGTCCCCTCTTCTTTGGCGCAAAATCAAACGCGGCCTTTCGGCGGGGCGCGTGCAAAGTCCTGCGCTGCGGCTGATCGTGGAACGTGAGAAAGAAATCGAAGCTTTTGTGGCGCGTGAGTATTGGAGTATTGAAGCGGATCTCAAAAAAGAAAAGCATCCTTTTCTCGCCAAATTGATTCAATACAACAATGAGAAAGTCGAGCAGTTTACGATTGAAAAAGAGCCGCAAGCCGAAAAAATCCGCGAGGCTCTCTTGACAGCGGCCAACGGCAAAATGCAAGTCGCTGACGTTAAACTGAAGAAACGGAAACGCAACCCGACCGCGCCTTTTACGACCTCGACTTTGCAGCAGGAAGCTTCTCGAAAACTACGTTTTTCCGCGCAAAAAACCATGCGCGTCGCCCAGCAACTTTACGAAGGCGTTGAGCTTGGCAGTGAATCGGTCGGATTGATCACCTACATGCGGACGGACTCCGTTATGCTGGCGCAGCAAGCTGTGCAGGAAATCCGGGATACGATTTCGAGCCACTACGGCGCTGACAAAGTCCCCGGCAAGCCGCACGTTTACAAAACAAAATCGAAAAATGCGCAAGAGGCGCACGAAGCGATCCGCCCCACTTCCGCGAAAAGATTGCCGCGCGACATGAAGCCGTTTCTGACGCCTGATCAATTCAAGCTTTACGATCTCATTTGGAAACGCGCCGTTGCCAGCCAAATGATTCCCGCGATCTTCAACGTCATGACCGTCGACCTCTCGTGCGGCGAAGGAAATATTTTTCGCGCGACTGGTTCGTCGATTCTTGAGCCTGGATTTATCCTCGTTTATCAGGAAGGCCGCGACGACGCTCCGGCAGACAACGGCGATGAAAAAATGTTGCCGAAATTGGAAAAGGGCGAGTGGATCGATTTGCTCGAAATTCGCGCTGAACAGCATTTTACCAAGCCTCCGGCGCGCTATACGGAAGCCAGTTTGGTCAAAACGCTGGAAGAATTTGGCATCGGTCGTCCATCAACTTACGCCTCGATTATTTCGACTTTGTTGAATCGCGAATATGTGGAATTGGAAGCTCGCAGCTTCAAGCCAACGGATATTGGCCGCATCGTGAACCGCTTTTTAACCGAGCATTTTGACACCTACGTCGACTATGATTTCACCGCGCGTCTGGAAGACGATCTTGACGCCGTCTCACGCGGCGAACGCGATTGGAAGCCGTTGATGGAAGAATTCTGGGCTCCGTTCTCGGCCCGCGTCGACGAAAAAGCGGAAGTGCCGCGTGAAGAAGTGCTGCAAGCGCGCGAGCTCGGCGTCGATCCGAAAAGCGGCAGACCGGTTTCCGCACGCATGGCGCGTTACGGCCCCGTGGTCCAAATCGGAACCAGAGACGATGAAGAAAAACCGCAATTCGCTTCTCTTCTCCCCGGACAAAGCCTGGAAAAAATTACTTTTGAAGAAGCGATGGAACTTTTCAAGTTGCCGCGCAAGCTTGGAGAAACCGCTGAAGGCGAGGCTGTATCGGCAAGCATCGGCAGGTTCGGCCCGTACGTTCGCTACGGCAACAAATTCGTGTCTTTGAAGGAAGACAGCCCGTACTCGGTCACCCTTGAACGTGCGCTTGAGCTTATCGCTGAAAAGAAAACGGCTGACGCCAATAAGGTCATCCAAGCTTTCGAAGGCACGGACATTCAGGTGCTCAACGGGCGTTACGGTCCTTACATCACCGACGGCAAGAAAAACG
>CAXHAT010000046.1:0-43953 GCA_964014485.1 uncultured Deferribacteres bacterium | reverse complement strand
CCTTCACAGCTTCAAGAGCTACTTTGGACTTGAACGAAGCGGAAAATTTGCGACGGCTCATGGGTAGATGCTCCTTACTTTTCATGAGAGTTTTCCACTTTAACGAACTGTCCGAATTATGGGGGCCATTATAGACCAAAAGCGTTCTTTGCTGCTCCGTAACAATCTCGTCCTTTAGATCTTTTGACATGAAAACCGAATTATAGAAGACCACTTCCTCATGAAAAGCGTGATACAAGTCATCCTCAGTTTGCCATAGCTCTTTATCAATCATTTCATGAAGTGTTTCGCTATCGTCAATCCTTAAATGATGCCTATGAAACTCAACAACAAAATTGAGCAAGTTCGCGAACTCGTGATACACTTCGGGAAACTCAAGTTTCAGGTCATAATGGACCATCTGATTTCGGAGTGATTGTGCTACTTGAAGCCTGCCCAGGTCAATTTCTTGCAAACTATCTTTTAGGACATGTCTAATTCTGTGAAGCAAGGACGTCCAACTTATAGTTTTGGTCTCACGCGTAATTGGTCCACTTTTGTCAATATTTGTGTAGATGAGCAGAGGGTGTTCCCGCCTCAAGCGTTCTTTAAGGAAGAGCTCAATGCAAAACGAAATATGAAGAAGTGCAAATTTCCACATTCGGGTAGAGTTCGTTTTTCTTGCTCGCACAACATACTCTATCGAGCTGTTCAGATAATCGTATGCGTTCTCAAGAAGGTTGAACTCTAACTTATGGCGTCCGGGTGAACTGCCTTCACTAATGGCTTTCATTGTTAATTCTTGATCTTTGCTTGTGAGCATAACTTGGGATTATGTTGCTGGGCGAGAGCCGCATAATCCCGCCTATAGTCGTGTGAATTTTCTTGAAAAACTTCTTATACAAGAAACATTCTCAAGAAATCTCAAAATGTTTCTTATATGGAAAATATTTTGGTCTGCATATTCAACGATGCGATCTTCCAGGCCCAGGGCAACAGCTTCACTATAAGGCAATTCCCACAGTCTTTTCTTTTTGTTCCATTGGCCGCCAGCCGCCTTCACGGTAATGCCGAGCGTCTTTTCACCAAAGTCCACGCGTACGAAAACGATCTTGTTTTTCGGAATGTGTTTCTTTTGGCCGTTGGCTTCCTAATCGTTTTCCTCCACGATCACTTCAACCGTTTTGTATTTTTTCCGCCGTTCAGCGTCATATTTGTAACGCACACAGACCAAGCGTTCGCCAAATTGCTTCAGCCATTGTTTCGTTCCTGGCTTCCCCGGGGGCAGCTTTCGGTTTTGTAGGAATAGTGCTTTGCGCGCAGGGCGTTCCGCACCTGATCGAGCAGTCTCGGCTTCGGCGGGGCGGGGTTTTGAGATTGGAGAGAAGACATGCGCTCCCCCAAACGGGCGGATCAATTTCTCTTATTTTGTGAATTCAAAATAGCACGGCGGGCGGGGTTTGTCAAGGCAAACTTTTCAGGGTGATTCGTCGAGTTCGGAAAATTTAAAGCATAACAGTCTGAAGCTGCCGACTGATTTCGTTCACGGCATTGGAAAAAAGGCGCTTCTTTTAAGTCGTGGTCAAAATAGATTTTGCTTCCCCGGCCTGTGGCTCTCCTGAATGGTATGCCGAAGGCGGCGTTTTTGGAATTGCCGGCGCTGGCCGTAATCAAAATTTTTGTGACGGCAAGTCTATTCGTAATGCGTCCACATTCGAATGACTTTTACAAGTTTTCTATCCTGCAAGACCTGATAAACCAGTCTGTGCTGGATATTGATGCGTCTTGAATACGCCCCCGCCAAATCCCCGACAAGCTTTTCGAAAGCCGGAGGATTTTGAAACGGGTCTTCTCTCAAGACTTCCAAAAGAACTTCCGCCTTCTTTTTCAAGCCGGCGGAAAGGAGTTTTTTCGCATCCTTTTGGGCTTGTCTTGTATAAACGAGCTTCCAACTCACCAGTCCAAATCCTCAGAACAGTCTTCGACTTCAGCGGCCAGGCCCTCGCGAACGGAGTCCCGCATGCCCGGAATTGAAAGCAGATAAAGCGTTTCCTGAATAGACCGCCAATCATCTTCAGAAATCAAAACCGCATTGCTGCGTTTGCCTGTTATTTGCAAAGGCTCGTGACTGGAAGCCGCCTCGTCTAGCAAGCTGTAAAAGTTTTGCCGCGCTTTTGTGGCTGAAACAGTTCTCATTTTTCTTCCATTTTTGATCTGTTTAGTTCAAATCCGATTGATTTAATAACGTACGTTATTAAGTACGTCAATGCAAGTTAAAGCTCGATTCTTTTGATTTTTATTCACGTATTGGGCAGACAAAAGGGAAGATAGTCCAGGCGGCAGGTTCTCGTTTGCGGGGCGGGGAAAAAGGCAGGTTTTGCACCCGTGGTCAAAATAGATTCCTCCTGAATGCCAGAGGAGGAATCTATCGGCGTTGATGGTTGTCAGACATCCAGATTGGTGACGTATTCCGCGTTTTCTTCGATGAATTGGCGGCGAGGGGGAACTTGATCGCCCATGAGAATAGAGAAAATGTGGTCGGCTTCAATCGCTTCTTCAATGGAAACCAGGCGGATGGTTCTGAACTCCGGATCCATCGTGGTTTTCCAAAGCTGCTCCGGGTTCATCTCGCCCAAGCCCTTGTAGCGCTGGACGCTCAGGTCTTTTCGGTTGAGATCGATCACCAGGTTTTCCAATTCTTCTTCGTCAAAAGCGTAACGTTCAAACTTGCCTTTGTAAACCCGGTAGAGCGGGGGCTGGGCGATGTAAACATTGCCGTTATCAATGAGTTCGCGCATGTAGCGAAAGAAAAAGGTGAGCAGCAAAGTGCGAATGTGAGCGCCGTCCACGTCAGCATCCGTCATGATGATCACCCTGCCGTAGCGCAGCTTGGTGATGTCAAATTCGTCGTGGCCAATGCCTGTGCCCAGCGCGGAGACAAGCGTACGAATTTCATCATTGCCTAAAATCTTATCCAGGCGCGCTTTTTCTACATTGAGAATTTTTCCTTTCAAGGGCAGAATGGCCTGAAATTCCCGATCACGTCCTTGTTTTGCAGAACCGCCCGCAGAGTCGCCCTCCACCAGGTAAATTTCACATTCGTCGGGGTTGCGATTGGCGCAATCCGCAAGTTTTCCCGGCAATGAGCCGCTTTCAAGAGCGCTTTTTCGTCGCGTTAGTTCACGCGCTTTTTTGGCGGCCTCGCGAGAGTGTGCCGCGGTTAAACATTTTTCAATAACTTTCTTGCCGACCGCCGGATTGGTCTCCAGAAATTCCGATAATCCTTCCGCGACCAACGATTCTACAATGCCGCGCACTTCGCTGTTTCCCAGCTTTGTCTTGGTCTGCCCTTCAAATTGCGGCTCGGCGACTTTCACGCTGATAATGCAAGTTAAGCCTTCGCGGACGTCTTCACCAGTTAGAGATAACTTCTCGTTTTTGAGCAAGTTATTTTTTGTGGCGTAGCTGTTCAGCGTTCTGGTCAGCGCCGTTTTGAACCCGACCAAGTGTGAACCGCCTTCGATTGTGTGGATATTGTTGACGTAGGTGTGAATGTTCTCAGCGTAGCTGTTTGTGTATTGCATCGCCACTTCGACCGGTACGCCATCGCGTTCGCCTTCAAAATAGAGCACTTTGTTGTTCAGCGGCGTGCGCGCCTGATCGACATATTCGACAAATTCAATAATTCCGCCGGCAAATTGGAAGGTTTGTTCTTTTTCAGAACGCTCATCACGGATTGTAATTTTGACGTTTTTATTGAGAAATGCGAGTTCGCGCAAGCGGTCTTCCAGAATCGTGTACTGAAAATTGGTTTCCTGAAAAACCTCGTCGTCGGGCATGAACTGCACCCATGTCCCCGATTTTGTCGTTTCACCCTGCTTTTCTACAGGTCCTACAGCAATCCCGCGCTCATATTTTTGATAGTAAACAAAACCGTCGCGATGAACGTGTACTTCAAGCCACTTGGAGAGCGCGTTAACTACGCTGATGCCGACGCCGTGCAAGCCGCCGGAAACCTGGTAGGTTTTCTTGTCAAACTTGCCCCCGGCGTGCAAAACCGTCATCACGACTTCAAGCGCTGGCTTGTTCTCAACAGGATGAATGTCAACCGGAATTCCGCGTCCATTATCTGAGACGACTACGGTGCCGTCTGCTTTGAGAACGACTTCGATACTGTCGCAAAAACCGGCGAGCGCTTCGTCAATGCTGTTGTCAACAACTTCATAAACCAGGTGATGCAATCCTCGCGTGGAAACGTCGCCGATATACATCGCCGGACGTTTTCGCACCGCTTCGAGTCCCTTGAGAACCTGGATATGACTCGCATCATAGTTGCCGTTTTCTTGAAGTCTTACGTCGTCAATTTCGTTTTGCACTGCTTACCTCTATGATTATCAAAGCTTTATGATCAATTCTATCAGTTGTCGATCTATCGTCAACGCTGAAACGTTGGACTCCATTATCTGAAAATGATTTGCTTAACGATTTTTTCACCGATCTCGTCGTTTAACTTGCCGATAAGTTCGGTTTGCATCATTGTGAGCTCGTTGCGCCAAACCGGCGTGTTGACGCGAATAAACAGCTCTCCTTTCTTGAAAAAAGTCGGCCTCGAAATCTGTGCGATTTGCGGCCCAACCACCCTCGCCCAAGCGCCAAAAACGCGACCTTTCTGAAGGTGGACGCGCAGCTTTGGATCGCGGAAGAGCGAATCTATAATTTTGGAAAGCGGCTGTACTTTTTTCATGTCTGCACTTCTTGAATATGCCCGGCGCTCACTTCAAACGAGACGGAGCCTTCCGGGCAGTTTTCTACTTTTTCCACTGAAGTGATAAAACTTTGGCCTAAAGTTGTCAGAGCATTCAATATCTGATTTGTACGCTGGGCGTCCAGCTCAGAATGCAGGTCGTCGAGCAACAGGATCGGCGCTTTATTCTTTTTCTTTCTCAAGTACTCGTACTCAACGATTTTTAGTGCAAGCAGCACGCTTTTTTGTTCGCCGCGCGAAGCGTGCTTACGAACGTCTCGTTGCGCAAGCCTAAAAATCACGTCGTCACGGTGCGGCCCGACCAATGTCCGTTTTAGAATAATTTCTTTCTTGCGAAGCTTTTTGAGCGTAGCAAGAAATCGGTTTTCATCGTCGAATTGTTGGTTGTCAGAATATCGATACTTGGCAGTCAGCGGTTCGGAGCCGGCGGAAATTTGTTCATACGTTTGAGTAAGGTCGTCGCTGATTTCTCTCAAAAAGTTTTGCCGCTTCTGCAAAAGTGCAAATGCATGTTTTATGATCGCATCGTCCCAGGCGTCCAAATCGTTTTCGTTTGCTTCCGCATTGGCGATCATCGCTAAAAGTTTGTTTCTCTGCCTTAGTACGCGATTGTAATCTTGCAGATTTTTGAGGTAGCTCCCGTCTGCCTGGCTCAGAAGTATATCAAGAAAGGTTCGCCTTTCCGACGGCGCTCCGCTTGTTACGCGATGGTCTTCCGGGCTGAACAAAACCATCGGCGCGAAGCCAATGAGTTGAGAATGTCTTTGATTTTTTTTGCCGTCAAGCTGGACAGTTTTTTTTTATGGTTCTGCAAAATGGAGACGCGATGTTTTACAGAGGATTCGCTGATGAACTGGCCGTGTATGCTGTGAGCGTCTTGATCTATTTTAATTAGGTCACGATCCAGCGAAGTGCGAAAACTCTTCGAAAGCCCAAGGCAGTAGATTGCTTCAATCAGGTTTGTTTTTCCCTGCCCGTTTTCGCCAAAAAGAAAATTCGCGCCTTTTCCAAAGGATAAGGAAAGCTCAGTGAAGTTTCTAAAATTGTGCAGTTTTATTTTTTCGATGATCATTGTTTAACCAGACTCGATGAAGCGCACTTTCCATTACAAACTATCGCCGATGCGGATCGGCATGAGGAGCATCATCAATTCTTCATCATTCTCTTGTTCAGCCGGGGTGATAACGGCCGCGCTGCTTTCGTTCTTTAACTTGAACAGCAGCTCATCTTTTTCCAAATGCCGGAGAATGTCAAGCAGGTAATTTGCATCGTAGCCGACTTCCAAGGCGTCGCCGGTATAATCGACGGGAATCGACTCTTGGGCTTCTCCGCCAATCTCCATGTCTTCAGTTTGAATCAACAGCGAGGAAGGGCTTATTGCGAGTTTTATTTGATGGGTGTATTGATTTGCGAAAATCGAAACGCGCTTCACAGCGGCGGACAATAAATCCTTGTTGACGTACATTGAGAGTTCATTATCCAGCGGGATGACGCGTTCATAGTTCGGAAATTGACCTTCGATGAGCTTGCTGAATATTTTTGTGTTGCCAATAGAGAAAGTAATATGATTTTCGCCAATCGAGACGTGCAATCTGTCATCGTCTTCTATATTTTTCGTGATCGTTTGCAGCGCTTTAACAGGCAATATCACCGCCGTGCCCGCATCCGAATAAGCAATGCTTAAATCGCAGATTTTTGCCAATCGGTGACCGTCGGTTGCAACCATCCGAAGCTCGTTGGTCAGCAATTGCAGATAAACGCCCATCAACGTCGTACGTAATTCATCCGTGCTAACGGCAAAACCTGTTTTGTCGATCATCCTGCGGAATTTTCGCCCTTCAATGAAGAATTCACTTTCCGCGTCTTCAACCGCGATCTGCGGGAATTCCGACTCGTTCTCACCAGAGAATTTGTAAACGCCTTTTTCTGTGGAGATGGTTAAATGCAGCCGTTCATCTACTTCCACGGTAATCGGCAAATCCGGGATTTCCCGAACGATGTCAAACAACTTCTTACCTGGAACGGCGATTCCGCCTTCGGTCGCGTCATAAACATCGCATTTTGTATTGATTGATATTTCAAGGTCCGTTGCGCGAATGTCCAGTTTTCCATCATTCAATTGTAAAAGAAGATTTCCAAGAATTGGAACTGTGGTTTTTTGAGGGACTACGCCAATGACCTTCTGAAGACAATTAAAAAGGTCCGCTTTATTAACCGAGAATTTCATTTAATCCTCCATGCGATGGAAAAACGCTTAGTATAAGTATTAGAATACTTTTATTCAATAAAATTAGTAGTAGTAAGGGGTGTGGATATGTTGAAAACCGACGCATTCTTTATCATAAAGTGCTGTTTTTCTGTGTTTCAATCGATGTGAGTAAATGGCCGATGTTATAAACAGCCGTCTGGATAACTTTTTGTATTGACTCTCATTTGTGTAACGATTGTTAGTCGTTTGGATGAACATGTGGATAACCTGAAGCAATTTATGTAAATCCACACTTTATTCACAGCGACTCACAACCAATTCACATATCCGATGTGGAAAACTTTTCATTCATTTTACAGGGATGAAAGCTCTATCTGTTTTGTGATATTGTGCAGGTCATCCGAGATTTGTTTGTCTTCTTTAGCGTAGGTTTCAATGACGCTTATTGCATGAATGACCGTACTGTGATCTCGCCCGCCAAAATGCAGCCCGATTGTTTTCAGCGAGTGTTTTGTATGGTTTTTGGCCATAAACATGGCAACCTGACGGGCCAACGCGACTTCCTTTTTTCTGGTCTTGGCGCGGAGCAGATCTTCCGGAACGTGATAGTATGTGCTTACAATCCGCTGAATGTCTTCGACCGTAATGTTTTTTTGCTTTTGGGTAATGACGTCTCTAAGAATTTCTTTGGCGACGTCTAAGGTAACATCCATTCCTTTTAATGATGAGTGCGCTAATAATCTAATGAGGCAGCCTTCGAGTTCTCTTATGTTGGAGGTCACATTGAATGCAACGAGTTGGACCACGTCCTGGGGAAGCATGATGCCGTTTTCTTCCGCTTTCTTTTGTAGAATGGCGATGCGAGTCTCGAGATCGGGGGGTTGAATATCAGCAACAAGGCCCCACTGGAACCTGGAGAGCAACCTTTCTTCTATGCCTGTTATTTCTTTTGGAGGGCGATCTGAGGAAAGGACGATCTGCTTGCCGTTTTGATGAAGAGCGTTAAACGTATGAAAAAACTCTTCTTGCGTTCTTTCTTTGTTGATAAAAAACTGAATGTCGTCAACCAGCAGTAAATCTACATTGCGGTAGATTTTACTGAATTCAGTCGTCTTGTTTTTTTGTATTGAATTGATAAACTCAATGGTGAATTTCTCACTTGAGACGTACATGACACGTTTAACCGTCCCTTCTTGCAGCGAGAAATTTCCAATCGATTGAATCAAATGCGTTTTGCCTAACCCAACGCCGCCGTAAACAACGAGTGGGTTAAAAGACGTTTTGCCAGGAGCCTCGGCGACGGCGAGAGCAGCGGCTTTCGCGAATTGATTGTTTGTGCCTTCAACAAAATTTTCAAAAGTGTAACGGCTATTTAATGCAGAAGAAGGAGGTTGAGAATTGTTGACCGGGGCGCGTCGTCGATTCATGGACGGGAGGTTTACGGCGTCGTTTGTTGAATCGACGGAAATCGAATAATGGAGTTTTCCATTTTCACCCAAAACTTGTTTTACTGCGTGATTGATGAGCTCGCTGTAATGATCTTCGAGCCACTCATAATAGAATTGACTCGGAAGCTGAATTGTAAGCGTCTGAGACACAATATCCAGAGCCTTGGTCGGTTTGAACCATGTTGAAAAGCTCTGATCGTTGATGTTGTCTTGAATGAGATCCAAGCAGTTTGTCCAGACTTTTTGAGCTGCATTTTGCATAGGAATTCCCTTTTCAAACTCTCACTTATTCACACTCTCCGCAATAAAACGACTCAGCTTCTTTATGAAATCTGACAGTAGTGGAGTTGTTGTGTTATTAAGAAGTTGTCCACATTATGTTGAGCGATTCTGGTTTTTCAGGCGAATAGACGGTAGAAGCGATTAAGCTATGCTTGAGCGTGGCAAGTTAAACAGATGCTCTCTAAGCGCTTATTAAATCGCTTTCGAATGTGGGCGTCAAAATTGAAGTTATCCACATTTTGTCAAGGCAGGGCGCTCTGAAGAAAACCGGGGCAAGTTATCATTTACCCCCCCAATGTCAAGAGAATTTTGGCGTGAATTTTACAACATTTTTATACACGCTTATGATTTGTCTGTAGATTTAAATTTTGAATCGAATATGACAAAAACTCTTGGCTGGCGAAGACGTTTTCGATAAAAAATTGAAGCGAAAATGCTTTGCTCAATTGAGCGAATAGAAACTTGACTTTTGGTCTGATAATATTTATAGTTCACGCTTGCATTTTTTACTCATTTTAAGTCAGGTGTATTTTGGCATGAAAAGAACATTTCAACCTTCCAACAGAAAACGACGTAATAAACATGGTTTTCGTGCGAGAATGGCCAGTAAGGCCGGAAGACTTATTTTAAAAAGACGTAGAGCAAAGGGAAGAAAGCGACTAACGGTCAGCGATCCAGGTCGTTAAAATTAAGCCTTTGAAACTTAACCGAAAAACAGCTCAGCTTCGCAGCAAGCTTAGGATTAAGAGTTTGTTTGAGCAGGGGAAAGTACGACGGGGAAAATTTATTAACGTCTTCTACTTGAAAAGCTCCGAAGCCAAGGTTCTGTTTGCGGTTAGTAAAAAAGTCAAGCTCAAGCCGGAGCGTAATCGTATCAAGAGAAGGCTGAGAGAAATCTATCGCCTTCACCAAGATGAGTTTTCAGCAAAGCAATACTATTTTGGCTTTGTCGCTCGGCGTTCGGCCTTAAAGGCGCCATTTACGGAGTTAACCGATGACTTTTTTGCTATAATGTCTGAGATCGGCTCTGAATGAAAGTTTTGATTTTACATATTATTCAAGCATACCAGAAATTCGTATCGCCTTTATTTCCGCCTTCCTGTCGCTTCTATCCGACCTGTTCATCTTATGCATATCAGGCGATCGAAAAATACGGCGTTCTGAAGGGCGCAAAGCTTGCGTTATTTCGGATTTTTAAATGCCACCCGTACCACCCCGGCGGGTGTGACCCCATACCTTAAGTGATAGTTTACATTTTATGGATTTTGATAAACATACAGTCATCGGTCTACTTTTGTTAGGCTTGGCGATGCTTTTCTTTATGTCTCCGGCTTATAAAGAATTGGTTTACGGACCTACGCCGGAAGTTCAAGAAGAAACGACCGGTTCGAGTGAAACTCCATTGCAAGGCCGGCAGGGACAGACGGGCCGATTGGATTCGACTGGTCAACGTCGGAGTGTCGCGGAGCTGAGACAGCCCGAGTTGACGCCGGAACAAAGAGTCAAAGAGAGTGTTTTTCAAGAGTTTCAATTACAAGAAACGCCGCAAGAAGAGAGAGTGATTACCTTGGATACGCCTCTTTTTGAGGCGAGAATTTCATCGAAAGGGCCGAGCATTCAATCTTGGTTATTGAAAGAGTACTTGGGGCCTGATAGTCAGGCTGTGCAGTTGATCTATCAGGACAAGGGGAATTTATTTCTTGGCCTTCCCGTCGGAGCGGACACTCTAAAATTGAATGAATCTATTTTTGGTGTTGATATTCAAGATGACGCCGTCGTTTTGAACGATAATAACAGAACTCAGGAAATTAAATTCTATCTATCTTTGGGCGAGGGGAAAGTTGTAGAACAAGTATTGCGGTTTTATCATGACCAATACAGTTTTGATATGATCGTAAACTTACAAAACCTTGATGATATTATTGACGGCGTCTCCTATGTTGTTAATTGGGACGGCGGCTTAATGCCGTCGGAATCCAATGTATCAGATGATATGTCGTACGCGCAAGCCTATGTAAAAACTGGAGATGAGCTCGAAAGTTATGATGTTGAAGATAATGCTTTTGAAGTAAATGATGAGTACAGCGGTTGGAATATCAACTGGAGCGCCGTTAAAACAAAATATTTTACAGCCGCAGTCATCCCGCTCGAACGTTCCGGCAGCGGCGTTGAGCTTTCAGCGTCAACGACCAGGGCGACGGGTGAAGAAGTTCTTCTTAAGAAATACCATATCGCGTTAGGAATGCCTTATAGCAGTAAATCACAGTCAGACACATTTATTATTTATCTTGGGCCTCTGAAATATTCGACCTTAGAATCCTATGAACGCGGCCTCGAGGATATGGTAAGGCTGAGTCCGGCATATGTTACGTGGTTAGTCGCTCCTTTAGGAAGGGTTGTTCTTTGGAGCTTGGTGCAATTACATAATTTTATACCAAACTATGGCTTGGTCATTCTGATTTTTTCTGTCTTGGTCAAACTGTTGCTTTACCCGCTGACAAAGAAGAGCTATCAATCGATGAAGGCCATGCAAAAATTGCAGCCCGAGATGACCGCTCTTCGCGAAAAGCACAAAGACGATCCGCAAAAAATGCAGACAGCAATGATGCAGCTTTATAGAGAGCATGGCGCCAACCCCATGGGCGGTTGTTTGCCCATGCTTTTGCAGATGCCATTGTTGATCGCTTTGTTTGAAGTCTTTCGCACGACTATCGAATTGCGCGGGGCTTCTTTTATTTGGTGGATCACGGATTTGTCCAAGCCGGACACGGTTTTTGACTTAGGTTTTAGTATCCCGATTTATGGCAGCGGCGTGAATGTTTTGCCCATCATCATGGGCGTGACGATGCTTATTCAGCAGCTCCAAACCATGTCTTCCGACCCTCGCCAGAAGATGATGGGCTATTTTATGACCGGATTTTTTACCCTGCTTTTTAATACGTTCCCGTCCGGCCTGACGCTTTATTATACGCTTTTCAATCTGCTGACAATCATTCAGCAAAAATTCATCACGCAAGACGCGCCGGACAAATCTAAAAAGAAGAAATCAAAGAGACCGCGAGTAGCGCCAGGGAAAAAAATGTCGCGCATTGAAATGATGCGGCAAATACGTAAGAACAGAAAATAACGCAAAATTCATTTTTTCAAAAAGCCCTGTTCCATCAGGGCTTTTTCATTTAAAATGCTCTCGGAAAACGATACAATTGTAGCGCTGGCTTCGGCTCCGGGGCGCGGGGCGATTGCCGTCATTCGCTTAAACGGAAGTCGTGCTTTTGAAATTATCTCGAAGACACTGGCTCAGAAAGATGTTGATCAGCTTTCGCATCGGTCGGCAAAAGTTGTCAATTTGTATGATGACGCATCGAAAGATGATCGAGAGATTTTGGATCAATGCGTGATCGTTCCTTATGTTGGGCCGGCTTCATACACAGGCGAAGATCTTGTCGAAATTTTTAGCCACGGAGGAAGGATTGTCCCGAGTCTAATTATCGAAACTTTGATTAGATCCGGGGCGCGACTGGCGGAACCGGGTGAATTTACCCGCCGAGCTTTTTTGAACAACAAGCTTGATCTGGCGCAATCAGAGTCGATAGATGCGATTATTTCAGCAACATCGCGATCTGAATTTGTGCTGGCGCAACAGCAATATTCAGGGCAGTTTTCGCGTGAAGTCAAAGAGTTACGATCTCAATTGCTTGATCTGCTCGGGTTGCTCGAACTGGAGTTGGATTTTTCCGAGGAAGACGTTGAATTTGCAAGCCGCGATGAATTGCAGCAACGGCTGGCGGTGTTCAAAGAAATGCTGGTGAAATTGCTGAAATCTTATGATCGTGCGCACATTCTTCGGGAAGGCGTCCGAGTCGCCATAGTCGGAAAGCCAAACGTTGGTAAGTCCAGTTTTCTCAACTTGTTACTGAAGCGGGATCGTGCTATTGTCACCGACATTCCCGGGACGACGCGCGACGTTTTGGAAGAGTCCATCGATATTGGCGGATATAAATTTGTATTTACGGATACCGCCGGGATTCGCGATGCGGAAGATATTGTTGAGCTTGAGGGAATTCGGAGAAGCCGCGAAGCCATAAAAAGCGCGAATATCGTTTTGTTCCTCGTTGACCAAAGTCGTGGAATTGATAGAGATGATTTGGGGATAAAGCAGGTTATTTCAGAGAAAACAATCGCATCCGCGGACAAACTCATGCTGTTGATTCGAAATAAATCTGATCAACCATCGGTTTTAGATCAGGCTGATCTGGATAACTTTTTTGAGAAGCCGGAGACGTTCACGATTTCTTGTGTGACTGGCTCTGGCGTCGATTCTGTGGAAAAACGATTGAGCGAATTTGCAAAGGATTTTGCGGGAGATTTCTCTGCTCAAGAACCGGCCTTGATCAACCTGAGACAGCGGCAAGCTGCCCAGAAATCGTTAGAAGCTGTTACGCTCGCGATGGATCGCCTTGTTCAGAATTTTTCTCCGGAGTTTATTTCGTCAGAGCTGAGGATTGCCCTGGAGTATTTAGGTGAGTTGATCGGAGAAATCTCAACGGAAGATATTTTGGGTAACATATTTTCCAAATTTTGTATTGGTAAGTAGTTTCACGTGAAACGCATAACGTGAGGAGTTCACATTTCAGGTTGTATTTGTCGCTGACTTAAATATGCTGAAGCGCGAACTCCTTACAATCTTTGGTAAAAGCTATGGTTGAAGAATACGATGTCATTGTTGTTGGCGGCGGGCATTCCGGCAGCGAAGCCGCATTAGCGGCGGCGAGAATGGGCGCCCGGACTATGCTGATGACGATGAATATATTCACAATTGGGCAAATGTCCTGCAATCCGGCTATTGGCGGCTTGGGTAAGGGGCAACTTGTTCGTGAACTTGACGCCCTTGGTGGAGAAATGGGTCTTGTGACGGACTACGCCGGCATCCAGTTCAAAATGCTGAACACATCAAAAGGCCCGGCTGTCTGGTCGCCCCGCGCACAGGCGGATCGCGCCGATTATGCACGTCGAGTCAGAACGGCTTGCGAACAACAGGAAAATCTTGAGCTGCGCCAGGATATGGGCGTTTCGATTGCCGTCGAAAATGGCGCTGTCAAAGGCGTGGTCGGGCAATTCGAAAAATTCTATCCCGCCAAGGCGGTCATTCTCACAGCGGGCACTTTTTTAAACGGCGTCATTCATATCGGTTTGAAACAAATTCGCTCTGGCCGCGCGGGTGAATTTGCGGCGGAAGGGATGACGGAATGTTTGATGAAATTAGGCTTTGAGTCCGGCCGTCTCAAAACCGGCACGCCGCCGCGCTTGGACGGCAAGACAATTGACTGGGAATCTACCGATGTACAGCCAGGGGATGAAAAACCTGTGCCTTTTTCTTTCCGAACGGACGGCCTGGATGTGGAGCAATTGCCCTGTTACATCACATACACAAATTCCGGCACGCACGATATTATTCGCGGTTCGCTCGACCAATCGCCGATGTACGCCGGGCGAATTCAGAGCGTCGGTCCGCGCTATTGCCCTTCGGTCGAAGACAAGATAGTGCGCTTCGCTGATAAAGAACGCCATCAACTTTTTCTGGAACCCGAAGGCCGCGACACGACGGAAATTTACGTGAACGGCTTTTCGACAAGCCTTCCTGAGGAAACGCAAGAAAAGGCGATCCGTACAATTCCTGGATTAGAAAACGTCAAAATCACCCGTCCCGGATACGCGGTCGAATATGATTATTTTCCTCCGACGCAACTCAAGCCTAGTCTGGAAACAAAACTGGTTTCAGGGCTGTTTTTCGCAGGACAAATTAACGGCACGACCGGATATGAAGAAGCCGCCGTTCAAGGACTGATGGCTGGGATCAACGCGGCGCTCTATTTGAAAAACGAAGAGCCTTTTGTCCTGGATCGAAGCCAGGGCTATATCGGCGTTTTGATTGATGACCTCGTGACGAAAGGCACGATTGAGCCTTACCGAATGTTTACTTCGCGCGCCGAGCATCGTCTTTTGCTGCGGCAGGACAACGCAGATTTGCGGTTGATGGACTTTGGGTATGACTTCGGATTGATTGATGACGCTGGATATGGCGGCTTGCAAAATAAACGAAAAATTATAGCATCTCTTTTAGAGTTCTTGCGCACGGAATCAATCGAACCGGATGACGTTAATTCTCATTTGGAATCCTTTGGCAGTACGCCGATACGGAACAAAGTTCGAATAGAAAGCGTGGCGAAACGACCAGAAGTTAATCTTAGTAGTTTGTTGAACTCCCTTCCCAAGCGGTTTGAATTTACAAACGGCAACGCAAAGATTATCCAGGAAGCGACCAGGCAAGTCGAAATAGAAGTCAAGTATCAGGGGTTTTTGCAACGCGAATCCGATTTGGTTGCGCGTATGAAAAAACTCGAAGATCGCACTTTGCCGGATTGGGTCGATTATCAAGTCATTGGAACTTTGTCTGCCGAGTCCCGGGAGAAGCTGTCGTCCGTGCGTCCGAGAACGTTGGGGCAAGCAAGTCGGGTTTCCGGCGTATCGCCTGCGGATATGACGGCGCTGATGATTTATCTTTCAAAAAGCGGGAAGAGCGTTTCACGTGAAACGGCAATCGCGGAATAGGCTGGAAATCGTTCTCAGTGCTTTGCGTGAGAAATACGATGGCGTCCCGGAAGTTGCATATGAGCGCTTGCTTGGATTTGCGGACGCAATCAAAAAGTGGAGTGTTCGTACGCAACTCGTTTCGAATCGAGATATAAGCGTTTTGGTGGATCGGCACATTGTAGAATCCCTGGGGGCGCCTTTTGTTTTCGATTTCAAAGAAGTTCAGTCAATTGTTGATTTAGGGTCGGGTGCGGGATTGCCTGGAATTCCCCTGTCGATCGTTTTCCCTCAAAAAAGCTTTTCTCTGGTTGAACCCATGCGTAAGCGCGTGCTTTTTCTGAAGCATATCGTTCGCGTTCTCAGTTTAAAAAACGTTACGGTTTTGCATGGACGTATGGAGCACTTTGAATTCGTCGATCCAGGCTGTGTAGTCGTTGCGCGCGCCGTGGCTTCTTTGTCTGAATTAATAGAGTGGTCCGTTGCAAGCGTCCAGGATGAGTTTGCGCTGCTTGCGATGAAAGGCGGAGATTTGAAGGAAGAGTTGGATGATGCGCAAAGATCGTGGCCTGGGTTTGGTTTTGAAATCGTAAAATATCCCGAAGCCGTGTCTTCCCAAAGCGCGGATAAAAAGCTCGTTGTTGTTCAGAAAAAAGCGGAGTGATGGGAGTGAGTGAAGCAAATAAAAAAATCTTTGATGAAATCGCCGCACTTGTGACCGAATCCCGGAATTCGAATACTTCCGAAATTGATCTCGCTGAAACACTGGAGATCGTTGAAAAGATAAATGCGGAAGACGCGACGGTCGCAATGGCGGTGAAAGCGGAATTGCCGTTTGTCGCACTGGCTGTTGACGTCATCGTTGAAACGTTCCGTTCCGGCGGGCGCTTGTTTTATTTGGGCGCGGGGACAAGCGGGCGGCTCGGTGTGCTCGACGCATCAGAGTGCCCGCCGACTTTTGGTGTGAATTCCGAAATGGTGCAAGGTATAATCGCTGGCGGCGAGAAGGCGCTCACGCGAGCGCAGGAAGGCGTTGAAGATGTCCGTGGCGGTGGAATTGCGGAATTGGAAAAAAGAGAACTTTCTTCAAAGGATGTTTTGTGCGGCATTGCGGCAAGCCGCAGGACGCCGTATGTTTTAGGTGCGCTCGAATACGCAAAATCCGTCGGCGCGAAAACGCTGTTTGTTACTTGCACGCCGCGCAGTGAATTGCAAGCCGATGTTGATGTTGCGATTTGTCCCGTCGTTGGTCCGGAAGTGATTATGGGTTCAACGCGAATGAAAGCCGGAACGGCGACAAAAATGGTTCTGAATATGCTCACAACCGCAAGTATGGTTAAGCTCGGCAAAGTTTATGAAAATATGATGGTCGATCTGCAAATGACTTCGCAAAAGCTGGTCGAACGTTCGAAAAGAACCGTCATGCTTGTGACGGGCGTTGATTACGCTGAAGCGGAGCGCGTTCTGAAACTCGCGGGCGGCCATGTCAAAACCGCGCTCGTGATGATTCTCGCGGACGTCCCTCGTCAGCGCGCCAATGATTTGCTCAAAGAGAAAAACGGTTTCGTCCGCCTCGCAATCAAAAATGCTTTTTGATCGTCGAACAAACGATCAAAAAGCTTTGAGTCTTTGGCTCGTTCCTGCCCTGAAGCAATCGGGATTCTCGTTCCCATGCTTTGCGTGGGAATGCAGTTTCTGGGCGCTTCGCGCCCCTTCTTCGATATGCCGACTCGCTCTGTAGTGCGCACGAGAGCGGCGCGAAGCGCCTGGGCTGCGTTCCAACGCGAAGCATTGGAACGAGAAAAATGCAATTTGATTGCCGAGCAGGCGACTGAAAAACTTTGTGCCTTAGGAGCTTTGCCCCTCTGCCCCTTTTTAAAAGAAAGTTTCACGTGAAACGACAACGGGATGATTGAAGATAAATATGCTGAACGCATTTGATGAACTTTTAGATATAACGCGCGCTCTGCCGCAAACGCGCGACCTGATCCGACAATTGGAAAACCAGCCGAGCGTCGAAGTTCGCGCGGTTGTCGGTTCTTTGAAGTCGATTCTGTTAACCCAGCTTTTTCAGAAATCTCAAAATTCAATACTCTGGGTTTTTGTATCGCAGGATTTGGCTGAAAATGCGAAGATTGATTTGGAGCATCTTCTGCCGGTGAAGTCGAGTTCGCTTTTTCCTGTGCCGCGCAAAAGCGAGTGGGGGCATGACGACGTTGTTGTCGTCGCTCAACAAGCCGAGGCTTTGGTTGGTCTGTCCAGCGGTGAAAAAAATATTCTCCTCGCCGCCAGTGATGCCCTGTATACAAAAGTCAAAAATCGCAAGCTCCTCGCGCGACAAGCCGTGCATCTCGAAGTCGGCGAAGAATATGTCTACGATAAGCTGTTGGCGAAATTTCAGAACATAGGCTTTGAACGTGACGACATGGTCGCCAAACCGGGCGACGTTGCGGTGCGCGGCGGCATCGTCGATGTTTTTCCCTTTACCGCCGGTTACCCCGTTCGTATCGAATTCTGGGGCGACAAAATCGAGTCGATGCGCGAATTTGACGTTAATTCCCAGCGCTCCAACCTCAATATCAAAAAAATCAGCATTTTCCCCAAGCCCAGTTCCGACGGCGCCGAGCCGGGCGAAAGCGTGACGTTGGTCGATTATCTCGATCCCTCCACGCTCGTCGTTTTTGACGATGCGCCCGCGATTCAAGGTGCTGTCACCGGACAAAAAAGCGGTTCGCCGGACGAGCTTGCCGGATGGGAGGGCGAGGTGAACGACGAGCGCTGGCAGGAATTGCTGGAGCGCCTCGATGAAAACAAAAAGCTGTTTTTTTCGCCGCTCAAAGGGCGCTTCTCACCAAACAAGCTCTCGTTCGAATCCCGCCACGCCCTCGGCTTCAACGGCGACATCAAACTGCTCGTCAAAGCCATCAAGGAATCCTCGGATAAAAAAGAGACCAACTTTTTCCTCTGCGAAACCGCCGGTCACGCCGAGAGAATGCGCGAGCTGTTCGACGATTATGAAGTCTCCGCCGATCAAGTTCACGTCATCGGATCGAGTTTGGGCATGGGATTCAGTCTGCCCAGCGCGTCATTGAACGTCTACAACGATCACGAATTCTACGGCCGTCTGCGCCGCCAGCGCGCCCAGAGGAAATTCAAGGAAGGGCTGACGCTCAAAGAGTTGCAATCGCTGGGAATTGATGATTTTATCGTTCACGTTGATCACGGCGTGGGGCGTTTTCGCGGATTGCAAAAGATTGACGTGCGCGGCAGAACGCGCGAATGCCTGTTGCTCGAGTATCGCGACAAAGACAAGCTCTACGTCCCGTTGGACAAAATGGATCGCGTGCAAAAATACACCAGCAAGGAAGGCCACGTTCCGAAAATCCACAAGCTGGGAACGGCGGATTGGGAAAAAGCCAAAAAGAAAACCCGCAAGCGCGCCAAAGACATTGCACAGGAATTGATCAAACTGTATTCCTTGCGCCGGGCAAAAACCGGTATGAGCTTCTCGCCCGACACGACTTGGCAGCGAGAATTGGAAGCATCGTTTCAATACGAAGATACGCCCGACCAATTCAATGCGGCGCAGGACGTTAAAAAGGACATGGAAAAAGAAGAGCCGATGGATCGACTGGTCTGTGGCGACGTCGGCTTCGGCAAAACGGAAGTCGCCGTGCGCGCCGCGTTCAAGGCCGTGCAGGACGGCCGCCAGGTCGCGATTCTCGTGCCGACCACCATTCTGGCGGAACAGCACCACCTGACCTTCGAAGAACGGCTCAAACGCTTCCCGGTGCGCGTCGAAGTGCTCTCGCGTTTTCGCACGCGCAAACAGCAACGAGAGATCATCGACGGCATGAAGGACGGCACGGTCGATGTCGTTGTCGGGACGCATCGTTTGTTGTCCAAAGATATTGAATTTAAAAGACTTGGCTTGCTTATCCTTGACGAAGAGCACCGCTTTGGCGTGAAGAACAAGGAAAAGCTCAAGGAGATGCGCGTCAACGTCGACGTGCTGGCATTGAGCGCCACGCCGATCCCGCGCACCCTGAACATGTCGCTCATGGGCGTGCGTGACATGTCGCTCATCAACACCGCGCCGCGCGACCGTCAGCCGGTGCATACCGAAACCATCGAGTTCAACAAAAAGATCGTTCGCGAGGCCATTCTCTACGAACTGCAACGCGGCGGTCAAATTTTCTTTGTCCATAATCGCATAAATACGATAAAAAGCGTCGCCAATAAGCTTGCCGAGATCGTCCCGGAAGCCGACATCGTGATCGGGCACGGGCAGATGAGAGAGCACGAGCTCGAAAAAGTCATGATGGATTTCATGCAAAAGCGTTATCAGATTCTGATTTCCACCATGATCATCGAGTCGGGGCTGGACATGCCGAACGTCAATACGATTTTTGTCAACCGCGCGGACAAGTTTGGTTTGGCGCAGCTCTATCAATTGCGCGGGCGCGTTGGCCGCTCGGACAGGAAGGCGTTTTGCTACCTGATCGTGCCGCCGCTGCAGACGCTGACCCAGGATGCGGTGCGGCGCCTGGAAACGATCGAAGAATTCACCGATTTGGGCAGCGGCATTCAGGTGGCGCTGCGCGATCTCGAAATACGCGGCGCCGGGGATTTGCTTGGTGCAGAGCAGAGCGGCTTTATCGAAGCCGTCGGTCTGGAGATGTTCCTGAAAATCCTCGATGAGGAAGTTAAAGAATTCCAGCGCGATCAATCGTCTACACTCCATGAAAACGCCCTGCTCGCCGACGAGTGCAAGTCCGACATTGACGCGGACGCTTACCTGCCGCAAAAATACGCCGCGCTGGCCATGGATCGCATCGATATTTACCGCAGGCTGGCGCACATCCGCGAGTATGAACAGATCGAGCAGTTGGAAGAGGAGGTCGTTGACCGCTTTGGCCGGATGCCGGTTGAAGCAAAGAACTTGTTTTATTTGACAAAATTTCGATTTTTGGGCAGAAAGAGCGGCTTCCGGGCGATTTCCGTGAAGAAGAACGAAACCGTGGCGCGATTCTCAAAAAAGCTTTTGAACGAGCCGAACAAAACCTTACAATCCTGGATCGGCAAAATCCTCGCTGCGGTTTCGCAAGACGTTGAGTTCGTGCAGTCAAATGAACTCTATTTGAAGCTATCCGCCGAGAGCGAGGATATGATTTTGTTTGAGACGTTGGAGTTTCTAGGGAACGCAGTGCAAGCGGTGTCGGAATAATATATATTTTTTTGAAAGCCTGCTTTGTGAAAGCGATTTCATTGATCAATAAAGCCGTTTCTTACCGATATGACAAATGAAGAGAAATATCAGTAGGAGTTTGAGAATCTATGAATGACAAAAATCGAAATTTTGATGATCAAGAAGAGAATTTACTCATTGATCCAGACCCCTTTACTGTTTTTTTAGGAGTGCTTGGCTTTCTGGGTTCAGTTGCATCGATTGCTGGTTATGTCGAATTCAAACGAAATCAACGTCGAGAAAGGCATACTACGCAAACGAAGGTGCTTCGAGAACTTCGGGATTTGCTGATGTCGCTAGAAACCGATACAATGCAAACAGAAGCTTCCCTGAGGAAACTAGAGTTTATACTGATAGAAGGTACGACAGAGACACATTCGAAGCATATTTCTAAAATACGATTAGAGTTTGGTTCTTATAGGCCAATTTTTACTCATCATGGGTACAAACAATTTGATGATATTGTCTATGAGTTAAATCGGCTTACTGGGAAAAGTTTTGAAACAACATCCAGAATCTTGCAAAGACTGTATAAAATAGATTTATATCTTGATGAAGAAATGTATCATGGGCTAATTGAATTGCAAAACAGGCTGAATCATGTTTTAAGGGAAAAGTTGACCTATGAAGATGGTTTCAGGGTCTACTATGAAATTGTAACGTTCACTAAAGACATCATTCGGGAAATAAGGAACGTAGTGAATAGGAGATTCTAAATTTTCTTATCGGCTTATGGGCATTACAAGCCAATACTAGTACCCTACCATTTGAATTCTCAGTGGCAACATCAATAAGTTCGATTCGATTTTTGCGGATCAGAACTAAATATGCTTTTAGGTTATCACATGGCATAAGTATGTTAAAAACAAAATACTATGTTGTGTTCTCTTGCGAAAAACACGGACAGTAGCGAAATGCCAAAAGACTTAAGCTTTCTAATTTTTGTTTTTCAGGTAATTCTCGCGATATTTTTTTCGCTTCTTTGGATCTTTTTGAAGAAGCTTCCTGATGCGATACATCAAAAAGCGATAAAATCCTTTGAATTTCAGCTCCAAGAAAAGCTTGAGATGATGAAAGCGGGTCTGGCGAAAGAAGTTGAACTTTGGAAAATAAACCAAACAGATATTCAGGTTCACAAAACTAAAGAATTTGTTAGACTCATTGAGTATTTTAATGAAGCTTTGACAAACAAAAAGAAACTCGCAAAGCTGGCGAGTGACGAGGAAGAGCAAGAGAATTTTAATAAAAATATGTTGAACCTTGGTGTAAAGCTTTTCTTTTTTGCGTCAGACGAAACTGTCAAAAAATATGTTGAGTGGCGTCGATATGGTTTGAGAGTAGAGCGAGAAGGTGGAGATAAAAAGAAAATCCTTTTGATGTATGCTGGACTTGTTGTTAGCATGAGAAAAGACCTTGGTTATTTTGATACTAAATGCGATCAGAATGATTTTTTATTTATCATGTTAAAAGACTGGGAAAACGAAGAGCTAAGACTTGAAGAAAAAATGTCAATGTAAGCGGCTTTGGATAAGAGACTTTAATAGTTGTTGATAAGCAAGTGGCTAAAAGTTGACATTCAGGTTAGATCAAACTCACATTTGGAATGATATGACAACATGATCAAACGCAGTTTAAAATATCTATCCGCCGTTTTTGTTTTGCTGACCGGGTGCGCCGAGGAAAAGCCGCAAAGCCCGGCGATTGTCACGGTTGGCGAACGCGTTTTTACGCTCGATGATTTGCGTCTGGCCGTTCCTGGCGCGGCGGGAGATTCCATTTCCACAGCGGATTTGGAAAGCCTGATTAATCGCTGGATCAATTCGCAAGTCCTGTATCAGAACGGCCTTCAGCTTGGCTTGGGCGAGAATCCCGAGATCAAACGGCGGGTGAAGGAATTCGAAGCGAAAATCATCGGCGCCGCGTACGTTGATTCCGTGCTCTCGGCGCAGATCAACGTCACGGACGACGAGATTCAGCGCTATTACGAGGCGAACCAGGAAATTTTCGCTCGCGAGGAAGAAGAAATCCATATCAAGCACATGATTTTCCCGGACTTGAAATCCGCCAATTCCGCGCGCCTGGAGCTGATCCGGCAAAAAGCGGACTTTGACACGCTGGCGCACAAATACAATCCGGACAGCCTGAAGCATCTCAGCGATGTGGGCTTCATCACGCAAAATCAGATTTTGAAAGTGCTGTGGGACAAAATCAAAATCACCCGGGACGGCAACACCACGCGCCCGGTGAAAACGGATTTTGGCTACCACTTGATCCGTGTGGTCGAGCGCAAAAAGGAAGGCACGATCAAGGCGCTGAAAGAAGTAGAAATGGAAATCCATGCGCGATTGCGACAGGACAAATGGGAGGAGCAGTATCTCGCGCTCTTGAACCAGCTCAAAAACAAGACGGAAATTCAAACAAATCTCGACCTGCTCGGCTCGCTGCCGCCGGACTCCCTGCGTCCCCCAAAGACGCAGAATTTTGTTTTGTCGCAGTGAATTTGAGCGTGAGAATTTAAACGCAGAGAACGCAAAGGCGCGGAGTTTACGCAGAGTTTTTTCATGAACCCTCGGATGTCATTCCGGTCTCGTGACGACGGTCTCCGTCGTCACGCATACTTGGACGCTCCGCGTCCCGTGAACTCAAAGAGTGCGTTCGACTGGACGCGGAGCGTCCGGGCATGCGTCACAACGGAGACCGTTGTGACGAGACGTGCGCGTTTCAGGATGGACTCAATCTGAAAATGTAAACGCAAAGATCGAAATACAATAAAAGAAAAAACTCTGCGATAACTTTGCGTCTCAGCGCACTCTGCGTTGATGAATAAACCTCTAAACACACGAAAACCATGAAAAAATCAAAACTCATTCTCGCTGCGCTTCTGCTCTCCGCGATCAGCGGTTATGCGCAGGAACGCATTCTCGACAGAATCATCGCGATTGTGGACGACAACATTATCCTGCAATCGGAGATGGATCAAAACGCGATGAACTTCGCCATGCAAATGGGCGTGCAGCCGCGCCTGGGCTCGAAGGAATTCGATGAACTGCGCAAGCAAACCCTCGAACAATTGGTGCTGCAAAAAGTCCTGCTCGTCAAAGCAAAGGAAGACAGCGTCGTCGTTGATGAGACGCGCATCGATCGCGCCCTCGACGATCAGATGAACAACATCATCCAGCGCCTCGGCTCGGAGGAAAAAGTCGAAGAATATTTTGGCTCGACGCTTCGCAAAGTCCGCCGCACAATGCGCAAAAACCTCGAAGAACAAATGCTGGTGCAAACGCTGCAACAGCAAAAAGTTTTTCAAATCCCCATCAACCGCCGTGAGGTGCTGGCTTTTTACGAAGACAAAAAGGACAGCATTCCCGAAAAGCAGGGCGCGGTCAATCTCAGTCACATTTTGAAATCGGTGAAAGCTTCGCCCGCCGCGCGCGAATTGGCCTACGCCAAAATTCAGGAAGCGAAAGCGGAACTGGATCGCGGTGTTGATTTCGCCGAAGTCGCGAAAAAATACAGCGACGACGGCAGCGCGGCCATCGGCGGTGACTTGGGTATGATGCAGCGCACCGACCTCGTCCCCGAATACGCCGATCCCGCCTACGATCTCCAACCCGGCGAAATTTCCGACATCGTGGAGTCGCCGTTCGGCTTTCACATCATCCAACTCATTGAAAAAGACGACGACGAAATCAACACGCGCCATGTGCTCGCCAAGCTCGAAACCACCGAAGACGACGCGCAAAAAACCATCGCTTTTATGGACAGCTTGGGCGCCGTGATTGACAACGGCTCGATTGCGTTTGAAGATGCAGCCAAACAGTTCAGCGACGACGAGACAACCAAAGAAGCCGGCGGCGAATTGGGCACGTTCCAGATCGGCGAACTGCAATTGCCGGAATGGCAGCAGGCGGCGCAAGCCCTGCGCGTCGGCGAAATGTCGCGGCCAATCAAAACGCGCTTCGGCTACATCATCGTCAAGCTGAATTCGCGTGAAGACTCAAGACGCTTGACCATCGAAGATGACTGGGAAGAGATCGAGCAAATCGCGCTGTCCTACAAGCGCGAGCGGGAATTCCTGAAATGGGTCGAGGGGCTGAAGAAAGACGTGTACATTAAAATAAATATTTGATGGAAGCGGTCGCGAGTTTTTTCGGGATCACGCTGCTCGGCCTGGGCTTGCTCGTCGGCGTGCTCATCATCCCGTTCGGGCTGCCGGGCACGTTCGTTATCGCCGGGCTGGCGCTGGTGCATGGTTTGATGACGAGCTTTGCACCATTGACGGCGGGATTTGTCGGGATCATTTTCTTGCTCGCCGGGGTTGGCGAGGCTGTTGAGTTTTTTCTCGGCGCGGCGACGGCCAAAAAGTACGGCGGCTCCAAACGCGCGATGTGGGGCGCGATTGCCGGCGGCTTCATCGGCGCGATTTTTGGCACCGGCGTGTTGCCGGTTTTTGGCACCATCATGGGCGCGCTGATTGGCGCGTTTGGCGGGGCGGCGCTGGCGGAATACTCCGTGCGCGAAGATTTGGACAACGCCATCAAAGTCGGCTTTGGCGCCTTCATCGGTGCGCTTGGCGGCAAACTGATGAAGATTACGCTCAGTATTGTGATGGCGGCTATGATTATGCATCGGGTGATTGCGGCGTAAAGGTCGCCCCCGCGCTGGCTCCTCTCATGGATTGATGGAGTATTGGGTTGGTGGAATGTTGGAGGTTGTCAGACAGGCGGCGGATGGCTGTTTCGCGATGACGAGTCCGCAAAGCAAGCTGAAGCTTGAACTACAAACGACGGTGCTTGCTTAACGCTCAGAGCAGAAGCAAGCACTATCGTTTGTAGTTCAGTCTTCAGGCTGCTTTTGATTGTGATATCTGTTACGGATGATTTGAGTACAAACGGTGGAGGTGAGTATGTCAGAAAGAGTGATCGACATTACTTTTCCGGTGAAAGAGAATATTCTTCTTTCATTAAAGGAAAACAAAGATGATTTCGTGAAAGAAATCTTGTTCTCCTCCGCGCTCCAATTATACCGAAAAAGAAAGTTGTCGCTGGGAAAAGCGGCGGAATTGGCGGGTTATACCAAAATCGGGTTCATTGAAAAGCTCAACGAAGAAGGCGAATATATTTTTGACTACACTGATGACGAGATTAAGGAGATTGTCGCGGAGGCGGGCAGGATTAAGACGCGATGATTGTCGTCGCGAACACAACGCCGATCATATCGCTTTCATCGATTCAACAGATCGAAATGCTTGAGCAATTGTTTGGCGAAGTCACGATTTCGCTGGCGGTTTATAATGAGATCAAGGCGAAGGAAAGCTACGGATATCATGAAGTTGACCTTGATTTTATTCGAGTCGAAAAAGTAAAAGGCTCGCTTTACACGGATTTGTTGCTGAGTCAACTCGATTTAGGGGAAGCGGAAACCATTCTTCTCGCCAAAGAACTCAATGCTGATTTAACGATTATCGATGAAAATCTCGGGTTCAAAATTGCTCAAAACTCTGGACTTGAAGTTACGAGAACTTTATCGATTCTTGTCCGGGCGAAAGAAAACGGCGTTATCGAAAAAGTCAAACCGCTGCTCGATGAGATGATCAGCAACGGGAGATGGTATTCTCAGAAAGTGTATGATCGTTTTTTGAAAGAAATTGGCGAAATTTGACGGTACAACCAGTTTTAAAGATTTTGCAGACATGAGCACGAACAAAACGCAAGTCGTCACTTTGCAAATACCGATTGAATTGAAAGCGCGGCTGAAACGAGAAGCAAAATATCAAGGCGTGTCGGTCAATCAACTGGCGACTTATTTGCTTAATACTCAAGTAACGCAGCTTGAAATGTTTTCAACGCTCGAATCCAAGCTGCGGCAGAAATCCGTCTCCGGATTGAAAAGAAAAGTGCGAAATATTTTGAAGAACGTTCCCGGTAGGGAAGTTCAGGAATGGGACAAGGTGGACTAGTGACACGTAGGAGGGCGATTCGCTTGACGGCAACTTGATAAAGTTTGAGGATTAACCCACCCAACCTATAAACAAAAGGTTTTGGAAATGAAAACGACGGTTCTTGACAAAGTCGTGGAAGAGGTCAAACTAATCCCGACTGAAAAGCTGCCTGAAATATTGGATATTATCCATTATTTTCGGGTTGGGGTTCAGGCATCGAACGCGAAAAAAAATCGCACGAAGAACTTTGCCGGGTGTTGGCGGGATATGCCTGACGATTTGTATCATGAGTTTATTCATGAAATAATCCTGCGGCGGCGAACGGCGTTTTCTCGGAGGCAAAGCCCAAGAACACGCTAAAGCGTGGACTACAAACGACAATGCTTTCTTCTACTCAGAGCGTTGGGAAGCACCGTCGCTTGTAGTCCAGCTTTCAGGCTGCTTTTGAGCGTAGTTTAGAGCGATGACAAGTTGTGGAAAATGTTAAATTGACCCCGAACGAAAAAATGCCAGAGCTATTGGACGTGATTTGCGTTGAACCGCGTGCAGACGACACGTTGTCGCTTGTTTTTGAAAATAAAGAAAAACGGCTTTTTGACATGAGACCGTATTTAGACAAAAAGCCTTTTACCAAGCTCAAGGGGGCACCGCTGTTTATGAAGGCAAGGGTTGCTCTGGGCACGGTTGTTTGGCCGGGAAATATTGATATTGCGCCGGAAACGCTGTGGGATTTTTCAAAGCCTTTTGAGCAGAATTAAAGATGAATTCTCCTGAAAAAATCTCGTTCTCCGCCGCGCTCAAATTATACCGTGAAAGGAGAGTTTTTCTGGGAAAGGCGGCGGAATTGACGGGCTGTGGCAAAATTGAATTTATTGAAATTCCCTTGAAGAACCTCCCATAGAATTGAAACCACTGTAATTTGGAGTTGGTTTTGACGGAGCACTTCCTAATTTTAATAAATGTATGGAGCTTGAGAATATAGAAAAGGCTAAGATTTGCCAACGGTAAGCATATTTCACGGAATTTCCATATACATGGAGTACCGGCATTCGAAAAGACGTCACGCAAAACATTTTCACGCCGAATATCAAGGGGCTGTTGCTGTCATTGATATCGAAACCGGCGAAGTTTACGCCGGTCAATTGCCTGCGAAAATCATGAAAAAAGTTCAGAACTGGCGTATGCTCAGACTTAATGAGCTGTTAAAAAATTGGGAAAGTTCCACAAGAGGTTTAGCTTTGAACCAAATCGAGGGTTTGTAATGGACGTAATACGAATAAAATCCGTGGTTTTTGACGACCATTACAACATGGTCACTCAGTTTGAAGACGGTCAGATTAGACTCATCAATCTCAGCGAAGATCTTCAACTGCCAATTTTTCAGCCTCTGCGTGATTTGGCATTTTTCAAGCAAGGTCGAATTTCGGAAGACAAGCTTTTTATTGCCTGGCCAAATGGCGCCGACACATCCTGGTTCGCCATTTTAAATGACGGCGTTCCTATTTCTCAATTGAAGGCGGCGTGATAATCAGCAGGAACAGGATCATGATGCAGTACAAAGGCTATCTCGCCGAGGTCGAGTTCGACGATGACGCCATTGTTTTTCATGGCGAAGCGATCAATACCCGCGATGTTATTACGTTCCAGGGCAATACGGTCGATGAAGTGATTCGCGTTGAACCGCGCGCAGACAACACATCGTCTCTTGTTTTTGAGAATAATGAAAAGCGGGTGTTTGCCATGAAGCCGTTTTTGGACAAAAGGCCTTTTGCCAAGCTCAAGGGTTCGCCGCTATTTATGAAGACAAGGGTTTCTTTGGGCACGGTTGTTTGGCCGAGAAATATTGATATTGCGCCGGAAACGCTGTGGGATTTTTCAAAGCCTTTTGAGCAGATTTAAAGATGAATTCTCCTGAAAAAATTTCGTTCTCCGCTGCGCTCAAATTATTCCGTGAAAGGAAGGTTTCTCTGGGAAAGGCGGCGGCATTGGCGGGGTACGGCAAAATTACCACTGATGAAAAAAAGGATCAAATCGCAGAGATTTTTGCAATACAAAATAAAAAAGGGAGCATTTAGATATGTTCGTAGGTCGTTGTGAGCGCTGTAAAACCCCTTATGTTGAAACTATAGAGTATACACCACGGAATGATGTATATGTAAATTGCAAAAATTGTAATGAGAAGATTAAAATCTATAGCACAACAGAAACTAAACACTACCAATTGGATGATTTTGACGAATCCGATCAACAGCGAAAAAGTTATTATGTCTCAAATTTGTCTGAATTTCAATCAGAATCCAATACAAGCGATCCCGAAGTCGAGGCAAGAGCTTACTTGCAAGATAGTTTTGCAAAATTAATTTACACTTTTGATAGAAAACCTGCGGGTGTATGGCTCAGGCATAAACCATATCCTGAAACAGAAATAGAATCATATTGTACATTTCTAAAAGTGATTATTGAATTTTTAAAAGTAGAAGAGGCATTAGAAGATATTTCTGATTCATTTGTGAATCAACTGTGTAGTGGCAATTACAAGATTATAGAAAACAAGAGCAAGCTTCAAGCTGGATATTTTCTGCTTTTAGGTAATATTGACAGACTGAAAGTAAATTTTTTTAATTTGTATGATTATTCGGATCCAATGATTGACCTTAGTAATTACTAAACTCTTTCAAGTTTACCCTGGTTTTATTGTAGGTTAAAAATGAAAAGACAGCGTTATTATACGGTGCTTGTTTTTGGAAGAAAATGTTTTATTAAAGCGAACTCTCCTTTACATGCGGCAAATAAATTTTGGGAGTACTGCAACGAAGCAAAGCAAGCTGGCCTAACTGTCATACAAATCAAAAGGCTCTTTTCCAATTCTTCAAAATATAAAAAATTCAAGTTGTCAGACTTTGAGAATGAGAATTTTGAGAAGGAGACGTCAGAGAAGCGAAAGAGTCATAAGGAAAATATCACCAAAGAACTGGAAGAACAATTTGAATTAGGTCGTCAGCTCGAAAAAAAGAATGACTTTCAAATGGCAATAAAAACATATTCGAAAGTTATTGGAAATTATATGACGGATGAAGCTCTTTTTGCCAAAAGTCTCTACTTGCGCTCAAGGCTCAAAATCAAATCAGGTAATCATCATGACTCAATAGTTGGTCTAACGCTGGCGATAGAATCTTTATCAAAACCATTTGTTTGGAAAAGGAAGATAGGCACTCGACGCATCTACATAATTAATCTCTTTATTAAATTCAGAGCCTGCTCTGTTATTCTAGCAGATGCCTATTTTCAAAGGGGACTGGCTTCAGCGATTGTCGGAAAAGAACAGAATGCAATATCAGATTTTAAAAGCTGTGTGCGTAGAGATAAAAAACATTTTCGAGCTCATTGTTGTCTCGGCGCATTATTGGGTACAACTGGAAAAGAACAAGAGGCTCTTGAGCATTTTGAAAATGCTCTCGAAATCAAACCAGACTATGATATAGCTCTTTTTAATAGAGGTACCTTGCAAGGTAAAGGAGTTGGTGGTAGAAATTATCAATCTGCAATCAATGATCTAAGTGCTGCAATAAATCTCAACCCTAAAAAAGCCGCCTATTTTTATAACAGAGCTTTAGCAAATTGCAATAAAGGACAGATAAAAAAAGCAATTCCAGATCTAAAAAAATGTTTGCAACTAAACCCCGATTTTTTTGAAGCGCAAGAAGTCATGCGGACAATTCGCGAAATGTATCACAAATAGCAGTTTCAGTCCTATTGCTAATTTCATCTATTTTGACAAATCTGAAACGCCAACTAAATTAAATCGCTACTATTCATCCAAATGCCATGTGAAAGAAAGTTGTAGTGACCATTGAGAATAGCTTTGAAAACAGTCCAATTAAGTTCCTCATATTTGTGAATATGCGATTTCAAACTTTTATAATTTTTCTTCTCGCTGGCTTTTTAACCGGAACCGCACAAGCTCAGGACGCCTGGAACGCCAGCGAGTTTACTGTTGCACGGGTGAAGTACAGCGGCGGCGGGGATTGGTATAATGATCCTTCCTGCATTCCTAACCTGCTTGAATTTCTTTCCCAAAACACCTCGCTCAAATGCGCCAATGAAGAGCGCCATGTTGAACTCACCGACGATGCGCTGTTTTCCTTCCCGGTGATTTTCATGACCGGACACGGACGCATTCATTTCAGCGACCGGGACGCGGAACGGCTCAGGCTCTATTTGACCTCCGGCGGTTTTCTCTACGCCGACGACGATTACGGCATGGATAAGTTTTTTCGCGTCGAAATGAAAAAAGTCTTTCCTGAAAAGCAGTGGGTGGAAATTCCTTTTGATCATGAGATTTTTAACAACGTCTATGTTTTCAACGGCGGCGTTCCCAAAATTCATGAGCACGACGGCGGCCCTGGCAAAACGTTTGGCATGTTTCATGATGGCAGGCTGATCGCCGTTTACACGTTCAACACCAACATCTCGGACGGCTGGGCTGATCCGAGGGTGCATAACGATCCCGAACCCGTGCGCCAAAAAGCGTTACAAATGGGCGCGAACATCATCATTTACGCATTGACGAGATAACCATGTCGGATCAAAACGCTTATTCAAAATTTATCGCCCGCATCAAGGCGTACCGCTCGCGGTCGAAGTTTGTCCGTCTGTTCGAGAAAAGCGCCTTTCTGTTTTCCGTCGCTTTGACCGCCGCGCTGGCGCTGCCGGTATTTTATTTTTTCGGCGAGAACGATCCGGTTTTTCGCTGGATTTTGACCATCGGCGCGTCTTTGGCGCTGGTCGTGCTTGGGGTCAAGTATTTGATCCTGCCGCTGTTTTCGCTCACCGTGAAACGAAATTCCCCGTCCATCGATCGCGTCGCTCTGCAAATCGGCGACGGCTTTCCGCAAATCAAGGACAAGCTCAGCAACGCTTTTCAATTGATTGAAAATCAGAAATCCGCGCGTGGAACCTCGGAGGAGTTGGCGCAGGCGGCGTTCGATAAAATCAATCGTGAGACCGAACAGCTCGATTTTCGGTCGAACATTGAAACGCGCCTGTTCAAGCGCAATCTGGCGCTGCTTGGCGTGACGCTCGCCCTGTTTTTAACTTCGTTCGGCTTTTATTCGCACCAATACGCCAGGGCTTTTGACACCCTGCTGAATCCGCAAAAAGACGTGGTCGTCGAAGCGGTGGAATTCGAAGTTCAGCCGGGGAATGCGGAATTGATTCGCGGCGACGGCCTCGAAATCGTGGCGACCGCAATCAAGCGCGTGCCGGAAAAAGCCGAAATCGTGATTGAATATCAACAATCCGGCTTTTCCGAGACCATGGCGATGACCGCGAAATCGCCGAGAAATTTCACCTACGCTTTTGAAAATATCACCGAGCCGTTTTCCTACCGCGTGCGCGGCGACGGCGGCGTGAGCGAGACTTTCGACGTTTCGGTGATCGAATTGCCGGATGTGCGCGAATTGCAGCTCACCCTCGATTATCCCGACTACACCGCGCTGGAAACCAAAAAGCTCGATCCGAACATCGGCAGTTTCAGCGCTTTGCCGGGCACGCGCGTTTTGGTGGAAGTTATGCCGAACAAATCCGTGACGGACGGCTGGCTGTGTTTTGCCGAGAAAGATTCGATCCGTTTGCAGGAAATCGCCGGGCGTTTTTCAACCGAGTTTATTGTGAAAGAAAAAAGCCGGTACCGCATTTCTCTGCGCGACGCGCGCGGGCTCTTCAACCGTTCGCCGATCACCTACCAGGTCGACGTCGTGCCCGATCAATTTCCGGTCGTTGATATTATTCTGCCGGGCAAGGACGTTGATCTCGACGAGTCGATGGAAGCGCCGATTGTGATTACCGGCGATGATGATTTTGGTTTTTCCAAGCTGGAACTGGTTTACGAAGTGCGTCCCGCCGACGGCGCGAAGGGCGCAAGCGGCAGAAAAACGGTGCATTATTTTTCCGAAGACGGCAAGCTGCGCTCGGAAATGCTGTGGGATTTGATCGAGCTCACGCTTTTCCCCGACGACGTGGTGGAATATTACGCCGAGCTTTTCGACAACGACACGGTCAACGGGCCGAAGGCCGCGAAAAGCAATACGTACCGCCTGCGTTTTCCATCGATGGCGGAGATTTTCAACGAGTCGCGTCAGCGGCAGGAGAATGTCACGGAATCCGTCGAAGAATTGCTGGAAGAAACCGAAGCGGTGCGCGAGACGATCAACGAAATGATCAATGAAATGCGTCGTCAGTCCGAGCTGGAGTGGGAGGACAAGCAGAAAATCAAGGAAAGCGCCAGCTCGCAGCAGGAAATGATGGACGAATTGGAGAGCGTGCAAGAGCAGCTCGAAGAAATGGTCGATAATCTCGAAAAGAACGATCTGCTCTCGCCGGAGACGCTGGAAAAATATCAGGAACTGCAAAATATCATCGAGGACATCGCCACGCCGGAATTGCAGGAAGCTTTGGAAAAACTGCAAAAAGCCGTTGAGAACGTCGATCCCGAGGAAATGCAAAAGGCGCTGGAGCAGTTTGAACTTGCCGAGGAGCAATTTCAGAAAAGCCTGGAAAAAACCATCAATTTGCTGAAGCAGTTGCAGGCGGAGCAGCGGCTCGACGAAGCGGTCAAAACCGCCGAGGAAATGATGGAGCGGCAGGAGTCGATCAACGAGCAGCTCAAAAATGCAAATAATGATTCGACCCAGAGTAGTCAAAATAATAACAATCAGATGGCGGATCAGCAGCAAAAACAGCAGGAAAGTCTTTCACAATTGCAGGAAGCGCTGGATGATTTGCAGCAAAAAGCCGAAGAAACGCCGCAAATGCGACTGTCGAAAGATCGCTTGAAAAAGGCGGAGGACATCGCGGACGGTCAGCAATTGCAGCAGGAAATGGAGCGTATGACCAAGCAGTTGCGCCGTCAGCAGAATCAGCAGGCGCAGCAGTCCGGCGGCAATATTTCACAGTCCTTGCAGAAAATGTACGACCAGCTTTCCCAGGCGCAGCAGGAAATGCAGCAAATGCAGAAGTCCGAGGTGATGAACGCGCTGCGGCGCGGGATGCGCGACTTGCTGCAACTGTCGAAAAATCAGGAGAATCTGGCGCAGGATTTGAGCGGCAAATCGCAGGCGACGACAGATCATCGCGAGGCCGCCGATCAACAGCAAAACCAGCTTTCCGGCTTGCAGAGAATCACCAACCAGCTTTCCGAGCTTTCACAGCAGTCGTTTTTCATGCCGCCGGAGTTGATGAAGGAACTCGGCGAAGCGATGCAAAACATGCAAAAATCCATCGGCGAGTTGGAAGGCCAACGCGGACGGCAGGCGGCGCAAGCGCAGGAAAAATCGCGGCAGGGACTCGACGGCGCGGCGGGACAATTGCGCTCGGCGATGAAATCCCTCGGCGAGCAGGGCGGCCAGGGCATGGGCGGCGGCATGGAGCAATTGATGGAGCAGCTCGAAAAAATGGCCGGGCAGCAGGAAGGACTGAACGGGCAAACCATGCCGTTCGGCAACAATCCCGGCAATTTAACGCCGCAGCAACAGGCGCAGCTCGGCAGATTGGCGGCGCGTCAGGAAGCGTTGCGCAGAGCGGCGCGGGAATTGGCCAAAGAGCACGGCCAGCGCAAAGACATGCTCGGCAGCCTCGATAAAATCGGGAAGGACATGGAAGAAGTCGCGAAGGACATGCAGCGCAAGCAAGTGAATCGCCAAACCATTGATCGGCAAAAACGCATTTTGTCGCGTCTGCTCGATGCGAAAAAATCGATGAATCAGCGCGAGTACAGCCGCAAGCGCAAGGCGGAAACCGGTAAGGAATATCTCGCCGACAATCCCGGCGCGCTGCCGGATGATCTTGGCGAAGCCAAAACCAAAATCCAACAAGACTTGCTGCGCGCGCTCAAGGAAGGGTACAGCCGGGATTACAAGGCTTTGATCCAGAAGTATTTTGAAGCGTTAAAAGCGGAGTTGCAGGCGCAGGAAAAAGAGAATTGATGCGCGGTTTTTTGACAGGATTAACGGGATCGACGGGATTGGTCTCTGAGCCGAGCAAGCCTGTGTGTCATTCAATTTCATGACTTAACGCAAAGACGCGGAGATCGGAGAGTTTCGCAGAGTTTTTAACACAAATAAATTTCTCGGCGATACTCAGCGTTCTTCGCGACTCTGCGTTTTATAAACTTTTGCCTAAACACCAGAAAATTACTTGAAAACGCGAATCCGATTGATCCAGTAAATCCAGTCAAAAAATAAATTTGATGAAAACAACCTTCCGAATCTTCAAAATTGCCGTCCTTCTGACGCTAAGCTTCACATTCGCAATCAACACTCAAGCCCAAACGCAACGCCAGCGTCCGGCGGTGAATCGTGAGTACAAGATGGCGCTGGATTTTGAGCGGCTGGGGTATTATGATCGCGCCGCAACCAAGTTCATCGAGCTTTTCCGTCAGCAGCCGACGAACGGTTCTTACTACAACGGCGTGAAGCGCAATCTCGAACGATTGGGGCGATTTTCCGAACTCGTCACGTTTATCGAAGATCGTCTGAAAGTCGTGGACGACATTGTCGGGCGGGCGGATTTGGGTTCGGCGTACTACAAAAACGGGCAGGAGCAAAAGGCCGAGGAAACGTGGAAGGCGCTGTTGCAGCGCTACAAGCGCAGTTCGGGCGCTTACGCTCAAGTTGCGCTCGCTTACATGCGAAACAATCTCTTCGACGAGGCGATTTCGACCTACAAAAAGGGACGCGATTTTCTCAAAAATCAACGGCTCTTTGCCTGGGAATTGGCGACGGCTTACGCTTCCCGTTCGCTCTATAAAGAAGCGACGCAGGAATTTCTCAAGTTCGTCGGCCAGTCGCCGCGACAAGCTTCGACGGTGCAGCGCCGGTTGCTGCAAGCGATGGACGAGGAGTCGCAGGACGACATTCTCGGCGAAATTCAAAAGCATGTGCGACAGGCTCAGAATCCGTCGAAGGGCGTTTTGCAGATTTATGCGAATTGTTTGAAGAAAGCGAACCGGCATTCCGAAGCGCTCACGGCGCTGGTGCAGGTAGAAAACGCGAAAACCGCGCAGGACAGCGTGAAGACGCTGGGGCGGGACGTGTTCAATTTCGCCGATGAAATGATCAAAATCGGCAAGCCGGACGTGGCCACCGAAGCGTTGCAAGGCTTGCTTAACAATTGGCCCCACTCGCCCTACGCCGTTGCCGCGAATTACGGCTTGGCTGAAGCGTACTTGCAGGCGGGCGAGGGTGACAAAGCAATTGCCAGCCTCGACGGCATTATCGGCGGCAACTTTCGTTCGAACTACGTTTTACGAGCGCATTTGCTCAAGGGCGACATTTTACTCAACCAGATGAATGCGCCCGAACGTGCGCTGGAAGTTTACACTCGCGTTTATCAAAATTTCAAAAACCGCGAGGCCCGGAAGCTTTCGATTATTGCGCTGGGAGACGTGCAATTTCGTCTCGGAGATTTTGAGCAGGCCGAGGCGCGCTACAACGAGGCGACGGCGTTTCTGGCGGACAACGACATTGCGACGGAAAACGAAGTCCGGATGCGTTTTGCCGAGATTGCTTTCAGCCGGGGAAAATACCAGGAAGCAGTCGGGCATTTGGAAGAAATAGACGAAGACCCGAAGGCGCGAGCCGGGGACAAAAGCCTGGTGAACGACGCGCTGGATTTTCTCTTACTCATCGAACAAAACCTCGCCGACAGCCTGACGGCGCTGCCGCTGTACGCGGAATTTCTGCAGCACAAACGCGGACGAAACAACGCGGCGGCCATCGATACATTGGAAACTTTAATCCTGCGCTACCCCGGTTCCATGCTAGCGCCGCAGGCCTTGATGGATGTGGCCGATCTCCACAATGGAGCCGGCAATTTGCAAGGCGTTGTTGAAGCGTACGCCCGTATTCTGAAAACCTACGCCACTTCCATTTTTGGCGACGAAGCGATGTTTAAATTGGGGAAAGCTTATGAAAAACAAAAGAATACCGCCGTCGCCATTGAAACCTACGAAAAACTCCTCAAAGACTTTCCCCTCAGCATCTTCCTCGAAAACGCTCGTGCTCGGATTCGTCTCTTGCGTGACACCGAACCTTCGTCGCTTCAGTAATGCACGCAAGTTTTTGCTTGACATCCCGGCGCGCTCGCAATATTATTCATTCACCCCATAAATAAGTAAATGTGATTGACCCGCAAGGGGGGAGTGCATGTCCGCTGTTCAATCTCAAAACCCCGCGCCGCTGAAGCCGAAATTGTTCGACCGGGTTAGGAGTGCCTTGCGCGCCAAGCATTACTCCCCCGGAACCGAGGAAGTCTACGTTTCCTGGGTTTACCACTACATCGTCTTCCACAAGAAACGCCATCCCAAGGAAATGGGCGCGGAGGAAATAATCGATTTTCTCACCCATCTTGCCGTGAACGACAATGTCTCGGCTTCAACACAAATCCAGGCGCGCAGCGCCATTCTCTTTCTTTATCGCGAAGTTCTGGAGATAGACGTTTCCGATCTCGAAGGCATCGTTTGGGCGAAGAAGCCGAAGAGATTGCCCGTTCTGTTTTCACACGAGGAAGCGCTGGAGGTTATCGCTCATTTGGACGGCATGAAAAAAGTCATGGCGCAACTGCTCTACGGTGCCGGATTGCGCTTGGCTGAATGCTTGAATCTCAGGGTGAAGGACATTGATTTTGGCTACAAGCAAATCACGGTACGCGATGACAAGGGCATTAAGGATCGCGTCACCACGTTGCTGGATGTGGTTATTTCTCCGCTCAAAAGGCATTTGAAAAAAGTAGAAATCTGCACGAAAAAAGATTTAAATAATGGCTTTGGCAGTGTCTATATGCCTTATGCATTGGAGAAAAATGTCCTTCGGCCTCGAAAGAATTCAAATGGTAATTTGTTTGCCAACCACACCAATTTCGAATGATTCTGGAAGCGTGGCTGAAAGAAGAAATCATCTATATCTGACCATGGTGCAAAAAGCAACGAAAACGATGGTCCCAAAGGCTGGAGTTCATAAACATGCTGGCTGCCATCCTTTCCGATACAGACACTCCTTTAAGACCCATTTATTGGAAGCCGGATATGACATTCGAACCTTTCAAGAATTGCTCGGCCATTGAGATGTGGGTATGACCATGATTTTACACAATGTTTTAAACAACGGGAAAATTCCCGTCAAAAGCCCACTGGGTTTGGTTTAATTCTGAGATTGGTAATGGTTGTTATGAGTTTAAACCGAAAACTACTTTCCGACAAACTGAAAACGAAATAGTAGCTAACGTAATTTGGCTAGCCAACAGCTAAAACAAAATCGTTTTCATAAAAGTTTGCACACATATAGCCCATATCTATGCGGATTACATCTGTCCGTATAATCTCATTTATACAAAAAATAGTTGTTTCACAACCAAACGGAACAAAACACACGTTGTCCTATGCACTTATTCGAGGAGAGACATGTTACAAAATGAACCGACAGTCGAACTTACTATCACGCCTTTAGGAAATTCTCTTGCAGAAACAAATCGTAATCTTATCCAGCTAAACAGTTGGCTTCAAAAAAGAAAAAAGGTCTTGTTCAGAGAAGGCATATTTGAACCAGAACTGAAATCAGGCGCAACGCATGATGAAGGAAGCCTTAGTGTTGACGCTGATGAGATTTTGATAAAACTTGCTCCAACTCTTGTTCTTAAGCTAATTGATGCAATAAAAAATTTTGTCACTCTTCAAAATAAAAAAATGATATTTGAATTTAAGATTGAACAAAAAGATGAAAATCGTACCGTTACTTTGAAATACAACAAAGATGAATTGCAAAATGAAAAGAAAGTGTTAACAGAAATATTAAATCAATTAGCGAAGTGAGTATGGCTATTCAACTTCATGACAATAGCATTGCCTTAGTGGTTGGCGTAAGTCAATATGAATCCATGGATTTCGATGACAGGCCGTCTTGTGCTAGAAGTGCCAGAAAAATCGCTGAACTTTTGCGTGACGAAAAGATTTGTGGTTTTAAACATGTAGAGTTGCTGACAGAAAAAGTGACTAGGTTAGAAGCCAGAACACGGCTTCTTGATGTATCAACACGAGAGTTTAACCTGATTTTGTTTTATTTTTCAGGGCATGGTGTGCTTGAAATGGAAAGACTAAACGGAGAATTGCACCTTGCCGTTTCGGACACCGATAAAGACGACTTGATCGCAACAAGCCTGTCAAAGTGGGATATTCAAAAATTTTTCAACCAAAGCCAGGCCGAAAAAAAAATTATCATTTTGGATTGCTGTTTTGCCGGCGCTTATGCTGAAGGCGCTCTAGGTTCTGGGGCAGATTACATTATTGACGATAGGCTGAAGACTGATAGTTCCGGAACATTTATTATGACCGCAAGTCGTGAGGATGAACGGGCTTGGGCCCCGCCAAACGAGGATTTCCCTATTTTTTCAAGAGAGCTTATTCATACACTGGAAACTGGTGTCAAAAAGATAGGACGCAGGGATTATCGATCCCGCAATATTCTCTTAATGAATGATATTTATAATACCGTTAAAACGAACGTTATAAAATTGCCAGGCAATCAGCAGGAGCCTAGGAGTTTCAATACCGAAGACGGCGAAAACATCCCCTTTGCTTATAATCGGGCTTCAAAATCGCTTATTGAACAATTCGATCAATTATTGAATACTTTTTCAAATGCCGACAAGCCGGAGGATTTCAAGAAAATCAATCAAGGTTTTGATAGTTTACGAGAAATTGCCGTTCTGCAAAATGAAACCGATGTAGTGGAAAAAATTGATAACACCAAACAACTCATCGAAGCGCGGATCATTACATCTTATGGCATCTCGTCCGAAGCTGTTACTGGACCATCAAGTGATGCACCTGAGAAAATCGGTACCTCTCCATTCTCCTTTTTCGAAAAACATAAAAAGCTCGTGATTATCATAGGCTTATTTCTGATTATATCCGCTGCTATTTTTTCAATTCCGGTTGCACCTGATAAAGATATGATAAAAATCTCCTCGGGTAGTTACCCCGTCGGATATAAGCCTGACACACCGTATTTAAAGTATCTGCAAGGTGCGATTGCAAAGTACTCGGATATCACTTCGTTTATATCCGAAGGAGAAAAAAAGATTAATATCGGCAAAGGCTATTGGATTGATAAATATGAAGTGACAAATGCCCAATACAAAAAATTTCTTGAATTTATTGCTCAGAATGGGCATGTGCGCTGCTATCCTGAACCACGGAATCTTGATCATTTACCTTTAGCTTATCGTATCCGACGTGATGGTTATATATATAAAGGCAACAAGCTGTCGGAAAGCTTGATAAAGAAAGTAGATGCGTTATTAGAAAATGAAAAACCTGTAATTAGTGTCAGCTATCATGATGCTTCGGCTTATGCAGGTTGGGTTGGAAAAAAACTTCCAACTGTTGAACAATGGGAAGTCGCCGCACGAGGTGACGTGGATTCAACAACATTATATTTTTGGGGTAATGAGTTTGATCCCAGGCGGGTTAATACACTTGAACGCGGAGGAGAAAGAACCAGTTTCGCGAGTAACGATATACGGGTAGGTATCAACCCCAAAGGCCTTTATGGCATGATTGGTAATGCTGCTGAATGGCTCTGGAAGCATCCTGACAGTTCATTCACCCTTAAAATTGATAGCGATTGGGATGCTTATGGTAAGTTCGAAGGCGCTCTTCATGTGCATACACGTTATGATGAAAAAATTTTGAACGAACTCGATATTGACAATCTTTACTCCGGGATCCGTTGCGCCGTTACGGAAGGAGAAGAAGCAGACTACACAGATATTCAAGATATGATATATTTTTCACCTGGGACTAGAACCGTTGGTGTAAAGATTCAATCAGAGCTATTGCAAGCATATCGATCTACTGGCAGGCTAACACATGGCTGGCTGGAGTATTTTTTTGAAAGAAACGGTTATGAGCCGCATTTTAAAAAAAGCATTGATGGATTTTGGATGGATAAGTATGAAGTGACGAATCGCGAATATGATATTTTCTTGCGTTGGGTGAGAACGAACGGTCATGTAAAATGCTATGTTAGCGAACCTGTTGGAAAAGACCATCGTTCGGATTATTCTGATGACGACCAACTAAATCGACCTAACTATCCCGTCGTTGGGATAGATTGGTATGATGCGATGTCTTATGCGACATGGAAGAGAAAGAGACTGCCATACTGGTATGAATGGGAGGCAGCTGTTGGCGGCAAAGATGGCCGATTGTTCCCTTGGGGTCATGCCTATGATTCCTTGCATGTAAATGATGCTCGTGCAGAGACTTATCCGGAGCTAACCTTGCACGTAGACACATTAGCATTGGGCGCGTCCCCCGAAGGCGTTTTCCAACTGGCAGGAAATGTAGCTGAGTGGATGATAGACGGTCCGGTAAGAAAGCCGTCTAAAGATGCTGAGAGATATTATATAAAAGGCGGTGGTTATAAATCCTTTAACGACTATGAGGCGCTTCGTTATTTTAACAGAACCGGATCACCACTCGCTAGAGAGAGTTGGGTGGGTTTCAGGTGTGTAAGTGATAATAACATCTCATTGTTTTCCAGAATATTCCAGTAGGTTATTTATAAGCTAAAAAAGGAAGGCGTTATGGAAAGAGATTTTTCTTATGATCGGCAGGAAGGATATAGAAGTCCGGGAAAGAACATCGATATAAAGAAAGTGGCTATATGGTTTGCAACAGCTTTCGGTTACTTGAATACACTTTGGATTATTGATCGATTCAATCTCGGTATTTTATCCGGCGGAGCCATGTTCGTGTTATGGGGAGTGTATGGGTTTTTGTTGAGCAAGAATTATAAAGATTGGAGCCGTGTGTTCTTTGTAATAAGCGCCGCTTTTTTGGTTCATGCTTCCTTTGTCATGACTGGATTTACCTTTAAGCATTTTTCACAGAACATTCCAACTGGATATGGCGGTTACTTCTTGCCTTTGTTTTTTATTTTTTTTCTGTTGATGATTCGAACGCTTTTAAAGACGGGAAGACTGTTCACCAAAACCGTTTTTAAGGAAAATGAAGTCTCTTCGCGTCGCGTTTATGACAGAAATAATTTTGATGTTCCGGATTTTGACACTCTTATCTTGGCAGGGATCGTCACGAATATTTTTTACCTCGTGTTTACATTTTTCCCATCGAGTCCGGCAGACGGTTGGTCGTGGTTACAGGTTATTAAGGAAAAGTTTGTCGATAGGGGTATAATCCCAATTCTGACGGTATGGCTATTCTTTTGGGCATTGGTTATTCTTTACTTAAAAGCGAAACGAATTGTTAAAGAAATCAAGACGGAAACAATGATTATGAATCATTTCCCGGAAATATCTTCGGGCAGAATTCCGGCGCGAGACAAGTTCGTCACTTTTTTATCGGACACACTGATGCATTACAAAGAGTGTATTTTCCACAAGAGGTTCTCAATCCTTATTGAATTAATCGGAAAGCGAAGCAAAAAGGCTATGGATGATGTCTTTGCCTCACAAGCCGAACTCGAGCGCAATATGATCACAAGCAGTCATACTTCCCTTCGCTTTATTATCTGGGCCATTCCGATATTGGGCTTTCTCGGCACCGTTTGGGGAATCAGCCTGAGTGTTTCGTCATTGACGAAGGTGTTAGACAATACAGCCCAAGCAGCTGCCCAAGGCGCGACGTCCGAAACCAGTTTCAGCGAGGCGCTTGGTGGTTTGGGAATTGCCTTTGATACAACCGTTGTAGCGCTCTCCCTGAGCATCATTGCCATGTTGTTAGCCTCGTATGTCCGTAAGATTGAAGATGAGCAGGTTACCAAAGCAGAATTGTTGATACAGAAATTCTAACCTAAACTGTAGAGAAGAAAGATGGCAGGGCGGCAACAAAAGCCTGACGTACCAATATTCCAGATGATGGAAATTTTTGGGGGCGCTTATGGGATGTTAATCATCATTCTCGTCATTATGATCTTGCTCCAAAAGCATGTTGAGAGGGAGATGAATGATCCGACAAAAATCGGTGGCATCACGCAAACTACCCTTGGCAAAAAAGCCGGTTTTGTGATTTCAACTCTGCCTGATAAATTACGCATTGAAATGACAGACGAAGAATTTACTCTCGCTGACTTGGAGCAGGAGCAAAATGGATTTCGTAGTTTTGCAAATAGTTTCTTAAAAGCAAACTCCGATAACTTGGCGCTCTTTTTTGTATACCCTGGAAGCAACAATATATTTCTAAAAGCCGAAGAGATTCTTGGAGAACTAGAGATATGGCGATTTCGCCGGCTTGTAATCAATAAAGAAATGGTTGCAAAGCTAAAAGAACTCAATAAAGAATTATATTCTTCAGAATGAAACGAATTTCTAAAATATCAGAAAAGCTTTTTGAATTTGGCGGTATTTCACTTGTCGATGCCATGGCTTCCAGTGTTGGTATCGTGCTATTGCTCATCCTCATCACCGGCATGCGCATGATGATACAGAATTCACCGGCGCAGCTATCGAGTATTCTCCATTCCCAGCTTAGCGCAAACGAGATGCCAATCAGCGATATTGGTATCCGATTCCAAGAATATGATCAACAAGGAAATCCCGTATTTTTCAGTTCCGGTGATCCCAAGATGGGATATGACGATGTTACTCCGGCATTGAATGCTGCGAGGATTAATGGTTGGCCGATTGTCGAGGTTCATGAAAATCGTTTAAGATTAGCACATAGCCAAGAAATAATCATGCGAGATGAATTTGAATCTGCAGGCGGAAAAGGTGCTGAACGGTTAACAACATATTGGACGAAATATCTTAACCGATCAGATCGATCTGACAAATACGGCGTTTTCTTATTCTATTCCTACGATATGTATTATTTTGTCATGCAAATTCCGACAAGAACTGGCACGCTTTATGGACAAACCCGTTTTTATACCATGCGGCTTAGAAAGGGTATTTATGAAACAGGTGAAGGTGTTGAAATAATTATCGGCGACACGACCCAAATAACGGAAACCATACCTGCTGAATCCGATACGCCAGAAACGCAAACTAGCGAAGAAGAAGGAGAAAGCGAGACTGGTATAGCTTCAAATACAAACACTTTTGGAAACCAGGGGACCGAAACAGATCAACAAGAAGGTAATGAAAACGAAGAGACAGTTACCGCTGCGGATACAAGCGTTGCAACGACACCATCGACAATAGAGGAAACTGAGCAAGAATCCGGGAAAGGTGAAAAGGCGAGCTATATTTATCCTCTTCAGTTTGTCCTTGATGTTTCATCTGCTTCACGTCCAGGTAATGACTCGTCGCATCAGGAGCAAACTGGCGAAACGAGTGAACTGACTCAAAAGAGTGATGATCAACCTGCCTCTTCTGGTGAACTATCTCTCGAGGATCAACAACAACAGAATCAGCAAAAGCAAGAGAACCGGCAAAGCGGCAGCGCTCAGTCAGGACAAACAAATCAGAATCAGGAGGCTC
>CAXHAT010000045.1:0-44352 GCA_964014485.1 uncultured Deferribacteres bacterium | reverse complement strand
TCGCGCGCCCTCGAAATCCACAAATACCATGACTGCATTAACAGCGCCTTCTGTCACGCAAGCGCCCGGCGAATCCGGCGACAATGTCCGTGCCGAACAGATGCGCGTTCTCAACCAGAAGCTGCCAGCTCTTGCGCGTCTCCGCTGCCTTTTCGTCGTTTTCGAGCGGATTGCCGTAAACGCCGAGAGCACTAATCACCGCTCCCGAGTCGTCCAGGACGTGATGAATCTCATCGGCGAGTTTGGGCAGGTTAATTTTTGTGCAATTCTCCCAAAACGTGATTTGAAAGCTCTCGAAGCCGTGCGGCAAAATTTGGCGGATATATTCGGCGGGATTTGGCCCGTCACCTGGCGCCAGCGTGCCGATGCGAATGGATTGCAGAGGATTGGTCATGTATGGATCTCCGAAAATCGAATAAAGCCTCAGGGCTTGGCAATACTCGATTTTCGAAAATTATGCAAGGGATTCCGGGCTTAAGTCACAGTTCGACGTTGATTTTCGATGCCTAATATTTTTTGACTGGATTTACCCGATCAACTGGATTGCGTGATGACCATGCAGGCCGGATAAAACGCTGACGAAAAATATTGCAAAGGCTGAGGCGCTATTTCCGCTGACGCCTGGCGTCTCGGGGAAAGCTTTTCTTCTTTCCTTGAATACTGATGACCAAATCCCGGCTCGTCAAAGTCTTTTATGTAAAATGATCAAAAACGCAGATTTACTGGTTACTGCTGTTTACAGTAATTTTGACCTCGTAGGTGGAATTGGATCCTGTGCCTGTTTTGCTGAGAACTTCCACTTTCATTGGGACGCCGTCAACTGGAGAATCTGTATCATTAAAGGTATCATCAACTTCCCAAGGCGCTTGCCATAAAAATTCATAATCCGAATCACTTGCAGGCGTCGCCGGCCTTGGTGTTCGTGAGTAGACATTGATTGGGAAACTACCGCTTGCAAGAGTGGCGTCAACGCTGTAGATCAGCACGCCATCACTACTAGACATTTGCTTCGCTCGCCAATCTGACGTCAGGACGGGCTCGGTGAGTTCAACCACAAACACCTTTGATGGATTGGTCTCAGTGCCCGCCGAAATAACCACCATCGATGGACCGCAGCAGGAGGACACGCGCGTCAGCTCGTAGGTCCGCTCGAAAGTCGTTGTCGTGCGTTGGAGATATCTCATGCGGCTTCCATCCAGCCAGCCCATTTTGTGCCGATGCCAGCCGAGAAAAACATTCCCTGAAAAAATATCGTCCATCAAATCCCATGGCCCCACAACGCTGTCTTTCTTTTTTAGAGGCGCAAATGGGTACAGATCCGGAAGGCCAAACAGGTGTCCCATTTCATGCACCAAGTTCGTCCAGCGGTTTGTATAGCTGTCATTTCCAAACGTAACGGCCGCTCGTACGCCATTCAAGGTGCTTATGTCTCCAGCCCCTACAGTGACAGCAGGAGATAACCTGATATCGGGCGTTGGTGAAGCGACAATAAGCACGATATCGTAGTTGGAAAAAGTCACATCAGTAAAGAGTGCCGTCACATCCTGAATATAAGTTAGGTGTTCAGCATAAGTATCGAAGTGGGTTGCATCATCCTCAGGCGTGGCCGGATTCCCATCATCAGGCGTGTCCGTATAATGACTCGCCGTGTTGGACAAGCTTCTCCACCCGTCAATGCGAGTGACGTTGAGTTTCATCTTGCCGTAAGATTGTCTCTCAAAAAGCATCTGTGCTGCACCGTTCCCCAGCTTGTCATTACCGACAGTCTCCGTAATAAGATCACCGGCTCGCGCGCCCTCGAAATCCACAAATACCATGACTGCATTAACAGCGCCTTCTGTCTCCACGTATTGATCACCGGTTGGTCCTTCAGTCAAATTGACGTAGCTTGGGCCTACGTTTAGCTCCGGGACCGCGTCAAGAGCTGCTGGATCAGTAGCCCCAGGTATGCCAATGTAGGTATACTCCTCCTCCGCAATCAATCCCATCGTGTCATGAAATACATTATCGTCAGCTGTAAAACTCACGCCGCCAGGCAAGGTCCCGGCCACAAGCTTTCCGTCCCGAATGTACTGTTTGAGTTGATCTAGATGGTTTCCCTTCCAGCGAAGTATCCAATCGAATCCAGGTGAAACGGTGTTGTTCCAGTTTAAAGTCATTACAGTTCGGTCTCTTGCGCCGTCTCTGTGACCGAGCACAAACGCATTGTCCGCCGGATTTTCGATTGACAGGCCGGTACCGCTTCGGGCACTATTTGTCCCATCTTGGTCAATTGAAAAATTGGTTGTGGTCGTAAAGCGGTTTACGGTTGTAAACTGCTCCAGAATAACGTCGCAACTGCGGAAGCTCACGTTACCAACACCGCGCCCGAAGACCATCTTGCGCGCAATCAAATTGCCGCCGCCGCGCTCGGTTGTCATGCCGTTCCAGCCCCATAACCTGCTGTTGCCGTTGGTGATTTGGCCCCCAACCGTCACATTGTAGCCCATATCCTTGAGGACGCCCTCACGCATCGAGAGGTTGCCGGTGAGCTCAAGATCGTCGCCTAGCTCAAGCGTGGTCGATCCTCTGGTTCCGCCTCGCTCCACCCAGACTGAGCCGCGTATATTGAAACGCGAGGTCGTTGTGAACGTCGTTACGGCGCCGTTAAAGTTGGACAAGTAGAGATTCTCCACACGGTCAAGTATGTCCATTGTCTGATCAGTGCGAAAGTGATCCCAGGTATTTGTTCGAATTTTGCCGCCTGTGCTGCGGACTAAATTTGCGCTTTCGCTTGTCCAGCCCAGGCGGAGCGTGCCGCCGCTCAGGGTATGCGCGCCAATGTTTAGCGTACCGCCTGAGCGCACCCAGATTAAAGAGTTGACCTCGAGGTCTCCGCCAAGTTCCAGCGTCGCGCCTCTCTCAACGATAATCATCTCGGCCGTTCCGGAGGCTCCAGTCACTGTTATACCGGCCGTAATATAGACGGTGCTTTCATCAGTCGGCGCGGCGTTTTGCTCCCAGGTTGACGCTGAAGACCAGGTATCGGTTACGCTCCCGGGGTTTTGTGGATCTTGCGGTTTCGAGTTATGTGTTGCCGTATGAATGTGGATCCAAACCGGCCCTGCAGGTTGTGCGAAAAGCGAACTCGCAAAGAAGATCGCCAAAAATGAAACGACGCCAGACAACATTTTTGTGCTGGCGAACTGAGTCCGAATCGAATGCTTGTCCAATCTGGTTTGTGGAATAAAATGACTTTGCAATGATTTCACCGGTCTTCCTCCTTCTCAATTTTCACTTAACTCAGTAGAAACAAGCAAATTCGTCTCTGCAGTCAGCGCCACGGTAGGATGATGCGAGCGGCTTTTGACGCGAAACTTAAATTTATTACGCTCAAAACAGCCAAGCTTAAATGCGTCACATGTTGAAGAAAAAAATAGCGGGCGAGAAGTCAAACGAAAACTGCTGAGCGGCGGACAAGAGTTTGGCTGGCTGGAATAATACCGACGGTTCGGGAAAATCCGGCGATCATCGTTGACTTGAACTGCGCAGAACGAAACCTTCCGAAGGCTCAAAGCTTTCGGAAGGTTGATCAAGCCTGCCCTCAACGTCGACTACGGCTGCGACAATATCATTACAGAACATCAGGAAGAATACGACGGTCAGAACCAGGTTCTCGCTCAGACGTTAGCCAGCAAGCTGGAGAAAATTTGGCTTCTACGCCATTCGTTGCCATGACGCGAACCTTCGCCTGCCACTGTTCGAAGCCTGCGAATAGATTCGTTTCAATGTCAAAGCTTTTTTCATTTAGACCGACAGCCAACGTTTCCCAACTGGAACCATTGTCGCGACTCGCTTGAACATTAAAAACGGCGTCCTCGCCCGTCGTTTTCCATGTAACGGTTCTTACGCCTTCGACATCGGCTGCGACTTTAACAGTGTCAATCGAATCCACGTTGGGCGGGACAATATAAGTCGACTTGACTTGTTCGTCTTCCAGGTATTCAATTTTGCTTACACTCTCCTTGTCCCTCAAGTTTAACTTGATCGCCCAGTCTATAAAATCTATGCTATGCATACCTCGATTTATCTGCGTATCTTCTTGTCTATCCCTTCTGTCTGCGGGCAGGCTCTCATCGCTGCTTTGGTAGTGTATTCTCAACTTTGTGTTGAAGTGGGAACTGGCCGTTCGCACAAATCCGCCGCTTACCGGATTGACATAGACGATTTCTTTTTTCAGGACAATCACGCTGATGAAAATTCCTTCCTCGAACTTAACGGCGCAGCCACTGCCCTTGCCGTCTTGGCCTATTACATCTTCTTCTTTTAAGCGAGTCAGTATCGCTTTATAGGTGTGATCGCTTACCCATCGAAACAGGTTGTAGCTCATGACATCACTATATTTATTATAGGGCATTGCCTGTCTCTCAAGATTTAAGCTTTCATCACCCACATCGAAACCAATGTAGGGTCTGCCCGTGTCCCCAATCTTGCCATTTGCGTATGGATAGCCGCTAATCGGGATGAAAGTATGAAGGCGTCCAAGATTATGGCCAAGTTCATGGGCTGCATACCAGTCGCCAAAAGATGCGTCATTGTCCCACGCAGTTATCAGATCGATTCTATCCTGGGTTTCTTCCCCTCCAGGGCCTACTTTTGTGACCCATGGAGTTCCGGTGGGGCCTGCCGCAACAAGAGTGGGGTCTGCATAAAATTCAAGTTCGCCGGCTCCTTTCAGAAATGTATGACAACATTCCTTGTAGTTCTCATCACTGTCCATTCTTCTGTGATCAATCGCCAGGCCGTAATAGTGGGTGCGCCTGTCGATCGAGCCGAAGGCCATATCCAAATGCCTTATCGCCGCCACCTGCGCCCAAACTTTAAATCTATGATTTATAAATGGCGTAGAGAAGTTTCTCGGTGTATCGGTGACTATACGGGAAAATTCAACATCGGGGACTGGGAAAGCCCGTCCTAACCAGGATTTAATCAGATCATAATCAATTTGACGCGGCTGCTCCGGACAATCCGGATCTTCTTGGTCTTTATGGCGCAATCCGATCACCCGCAGGCGCAAAGGTGGCGCTTTTTCGAATGACACGCTGCGGTTAGCGCTTGTACCGATATTTACCGAGTATGAATTTTCTCCAATGTCGGCGTAAAGACCATCCAGGGTTACGTCCACTTCGCCAGAGCACGCTCCCTCCGGCAACAGGAAGTTGAGGCTGTTATTTATATTTTCCCGTTTTTTGAGTAAGGCGTCTTGATTCGCGTTGGTAACGTCAAGGCTTCCTTCTGAGTAAGCATGGTAGGTTTCATCGCCTTTTGTTATTTTTAGCTCGCCGGTCAATTTTCCCGCGCTCATCGCTTCCGGAACAGTTAGATAAATCCGGGCAGCCGTCTTTTTGTTTTCAATAAGCGGAACGTCATGCGTCACAATATTCTGTATCGCTTGCGTGACCTCAATACCATCGATTTCGATATTGCCGTTTGGATAGGCCTCGGGCTGCGTGATCTCTACAGAAACTTCATTGATAGATAACGGCCCGGAATCCCCCTCTCTTGTTCTGGTGAGTTTAATGGTGTTATTTCCTTCCCGCACGTAACTTGAAATATCCCAGGAGTGTTCAGTATAAGGCGTCGTTGTACTGCCCTCGTCACGCTGCTTTCGTACCTCGCCTTTCGTATCATTCACTTCAAGCCAATAATCTGCCTTCCAGGCCGCTATCTTCCACTTTAACAGCACATTTTGGCCTTTGGGCAAAAGCAAGCTAAACGATAATCCTTCACTGCGATATATATACCAACAAGGTCCCGGCGGCGTAGGACTTCCTGTGTTCTTTATTGGAGAACCCTCTACAGACTTCAACGCAAGTCTTGTTCCAGTGGTCAAAACGTCATTATCGATAAAATTGATCTTTTCAGCGGACATCATCTGCTTCCTTATTTTGGATTTGGAGTCGAATAAGGCAAGATTGCCGTATCGAAGCAACGAATTGCAACGATCACATAAATCTTCTTCCGTAGAGTTTTCATTTGCTTCGCTGAAGCGGGCGCCAGTCGATTCATTGTTACAAAACCATGGTCACACTCCTTATCGGTTTTACCAAAGTCGCTCTGCTTCGCCTGAACTTAAACAGTGTTCTCACGAAAACGCCGAATTCAATAGCGTGCATTTGCGTCTGGCAAATTTAGGGTTAGGCCTGAGTTGTCGTGACACGAAACATGGACTTGTTCGCTGTTTTGTGTTAAGGTAATTCATGCATCGCATTCGCCAAAGAATAAAATCTCAACCGAGGCCTGCCAGTATTTCTTTCAGCGCTTGCTTGAATTCTTCTATCTGAGCCGTTGTATTGAAATAACCGGTCGAAACGCGCAAAGCATACAACTTTTCAGCAGATTGTCTCGAAGGGTCGGCGTTAGGCACGCCAATTGATCGAATCTGAATTTTTCTTGCTAACAATTCTTTAACCACCCAATCAGCGGTCTTCTTGTCTGTCAAAGGCGTCTGCGGCTTGTCCCACTTAAATGGAAAGAACGCAGTGAGGCCCGACAATAGCTGTGCGTCCGCGTGCGGTGAGATAATACAGCGCGGGGCGCGAGCTAAAATGAAGTCTTTAACTTTTTGGGACTTTTTGGGACAAGCTGAGAATGCGTTTCTCGATCTTCGTTGCGCCGCCTTCACACTCAGCAAATTCCATCGCTCTGACCATTGTTGCGAAGCCAGGGGCGTTACTGCATCCGCGCACCTGAAGCGCTTCAGCGACGGGAAAGCAGGCTTGATCATCATCACAGTCGGAATATTGACCCATTCGTTGTGAAATGACGGGATAAAACTCCGGCGGACGGATAGCGGCGTTTCGAATGTAAAGCACGCCCGTACTAGGCGGGCCGTTCAGCCACTTGTGCCCCGGACAAGCATAAAAATCGCAGTTTTCCACTCCATTATCACGCGTGGTCACATCAATCATTCCCAGCGCCTGTGCGCCGTCAACGATCAAGTAGGGGATATTGAGTTCCTCGGCCTTTTCTCGCAGCGCTTGCAAGGGAAGACGCACTCCGCTTGTGGGATAGACGTGTGAAACGCACAGCGCCTTTGCTCCCCGGAGGGCCGGCGTATTCGGAAACAGGACGTCAAGAAGTTCATGCGTATTCATTCGATTCAGGTTTTCCGGCGACGGAAATGATTGCATTTCAATCCGAAGTCCGTACCGAGCCTGCCAGACTTGCAGCGGCGAAATCGTTGCCTGATGTTCGTGATTGGTAGTGACTACCCTATCATTGAGACCAAAGTTCAACCCCATGATAGTCATGCCTAGCCCCATGGTGGTGTTATCGGTGAGGCATATGTTGTCTTTTCCGGCGCCCAAAAACCCGGCTACTTTTGTACGGTTCAACTCCTGCCGTTTTCCAAGCTCCTGGTCAAGCTCATAAGACCACGTGGGATTGCCAGCCCACTTAAGCGAGTTTTTGTGTAAATTCGACAGCACGCATTCCGGCATGGAGCCTTCGGTACCGCTGTTCAAATAGACAAAATCGTACGGCAACTCAGAAAAACCGCACTGCTCTCTCAGGGCTGTTGATTCTATATTTTTTGCAAAAGCAGACTTGCCGCTCGCCAGAACCGCCCCGGCCAAACCTGTAGTTCTCAGGAAAACCCTGCGAGATAAAAATGTCTTGTGATTCGCTGTGGTTGTTTTTGATGTTAGCATTTTTTCAAGATTATTTTAGCTCTTCAAATAACGTCAAAACCCATTGAGATTCGGATGATCATTTTCTTGCCTCACAAGAACATGCAATTTGTTTCCGAAGCCAAAATCCGCCCGTTATAATCAAACTGCTCCATCCAGGACACTTTTGAAGAAATTAGGGTATGTACGCTCAAGACAGTTGAATTATTGTGCATCACGTGTTGAAGAAAAAAATAGCGGGCGAGAAGTCAAACGAAAACTGATGAGCGGCGGCCTACAGGATTCTTCATTTCAGCAGCAGGCAGAGAATCGTACTTTCATCGCGCAGGTAGAGCTTGCCGTTGGCAATGGAAGGCGGGGTGTAGCAGCGGTTGCCGAGCACTTCGACGGCGGCTTTTTCATTGTAGGCGTCAGGGACCGCTTCAACAAACGCCAGTTTGCCTTTTTCGCCCAGAACAACGAGATGGCTGTCGGCGTAGGCAAGCGTACCGTAACTGAAGCCGCGCTGCCGCCATTGTTCTTCCCCGGAGTCTAACGCCACACAGCTCAGGAACGTATTTTGAAAGCCGTAAAGATAGCCGTCGTGCAAAATCGGCGTGGCGTAGGAATTCAAGACTTTATTGCTGCGCCAAATTTCATTCACCGAAAAATCGTCGCCGGACTTTTCCAGCCTGATCAGCGCCGAACCCATGTCATTAATTGAAGAGACGAGCATCCGATCCGGCGGGATGAAAATCGGCGCGTTTGTGCTGATGTTGTAGGGCGTTTTCCAGGGAAGCCGCCAGCGGATTTCGCCGGTCTCGGCGGCAAGAGCGGTCATGCTTTCCGACGAGAAAAAGACGATTTGCCGCTCTCCGTGCACCGTGATCGCAACGGGCGAAGCAAACCCGGCGCTGTCGGAGGCGGTCTGCCACAGCAAACCGCCGGTGTTTTTATCAAACGCCGCGAAGCTGTTGTTGGCCGCGCCGCCGGTTTCCACCAGCAGCATGTCGCCTTCAATCAGCGGCGACGACGCGAAACCGCCGTCACCCGCCGGGCCGGGGCTGTTGAAGTCGGTTTTGAGATTTTTCCGCCACACAAGCTCGCCGGAATCTTTCGCATAAGCGCCCAACGCCCCGTGCGCGCCCAATGCAAAAACAAACCGTCCGTTAACGTCGACAGTCGGGGTTGAGCGCGGGCCGTTGCCGTTGTCAAACCGATCGACGTAAGCGGAGTCCGAACGTACGCGCCAAAGCTCGTTCCCGGATTCGGCGTCGAGACAGAGCACGTATTCGTCGGTGCTGTCGCAGACCATGGTGTACAGCCTGCCCTGCGAGATTGACAGTCCGGAATATCCCCCGCCGACCTCCACGCGCCAAAGCTCCTGCGGCCCGCCTTCAGGCCATGTTTTGAGCAAGTCGGTTTCAGCGGATCTGCCATTGCGTTCCACCCCAAGCCATTGCGGCCAGTCAAATTTTGATGCTGAATTTTCCGGCTGGTCTACGCTGCAGGCAGTGAAAAGAACAAGTGTTAGAACGACGCGAGAAATTTTAAACAAGGCTTTCATCAGGGCGCACCTTAATCTGTTTTCTGAAAAAAATGAATCAATCATTTCAATCGGCTTCTTGAGCAGGACGTGGAATCGCTCGAATTCGTTGAGCGTAATTTAACCACTGGCACAACCGGCAAATATTTCAGGATCATCAGCGTTCATCATCAAAGCTCTGTCGTTTGTCCTCGGTATCACGTCGTTTATCAGCAAAATTTGTTTTCTACACGCATGATGAATATCCTCGCCTTGCATTTAGCGCTGATCCAATCTCTCAAAAGAAGATTTTTTAACTCTGACAGGGTTCCAACCCTGTCAGAGTTAGGCAGCGAAAATTCTTAAGGCGCTGGAGTATCATTATGTTCAAAAATTATATATTGCTCGGCTTTCGCAATCTGCGAAAAAACAAAGTCGTCTCGTTGATCAATATTGTCGGCTTATCCGCAGCCGTGGGGTGTGCCATTGCGCTGTTTCTCTTTCTGCAATCGCTGAATTCCATGGATGACTTCCATGAAAACGGCGAGAACATCTTTCTCGTCGGTCACACGGCGGAGCGTGAAGGTGAAGAGCAACGGTGGGGAATCTCCCCCGTCCCGCTCGGCCCAGCCCTGGACGCCGGTTTCCCGCAAATTGAGCGTGCGGTTCGTTTCGCCAACCATCCGGTCATGGTGCAATCGACCGGAATCGCTTTTGAAGAAATCGCATCGTTCGCGGACGCCGGTTTTTTCGACCTTCTCACCTTCCCGCTGGTCAAAGGAAGCGCGGCGGCGTTGGAAGATCCGTCGTCCGTCATTCTCGGCTCGGAAATGGCCGCCAAGTATTTTCGAGACCATGAACCGATTGGCCAAACGCTCGCCGTCACGTTCGGAAACGGGTCACAGGAGACGTTTGTCGTGCAAGGCGTCGCCGAAGCTTTTCCTCGGAAAGCCAGTTTCAAATTTGATTTTCTCCTCGGGTATGAAAAACGGGTTTCCGCAGGGCTGGAGCGTCTGGAAGATTGGGGCGCCTTCACAGACGCGACGTTCGTCCAGCTCAAAAAAGCAGAAGACACCGAATTTATCGCCGACCAATTACAGCGCTACATCCCTGCTCAAAACGCCGCCAATCATGAGTGGCAGGTGCGCTCTTTTTTCCTGGACAGCATTCAGAACCCGGATTGGCTGACGGCTTGGGCTATCGAAAAACGCGCCATGGAAGCGCCGCTTTTGTGGGAATCCCTGATGTTCGCGTTGACCGGCGTTTTGGTGCTTTTGGTATCCTGTTTCAACTACATCACCATTTCGCTGGGCGCCGCCGCGCGAAGATTGAAAGAGATCGGCGTGCGAAAAGCGGCGGGCGCGGAGAAACGGCAGCTTGTCGTTCAATTTCTCACCGAAAATCTCATCCTGTGCACTGCCGCCTTGCTCGGGGGAATCGCCTTCGCTTCAACTGTGACGGTTCCTTTTCTGGATGACCTCGTGACCGTGCAGATTCCCTTCGATTTTTCCGGCAATTTCGAGTTTTGGATTTTTCTCACCGGCTTGCTCGTTTTTATCGGTCTCGTCTCCGGCAGCTATCCTGCGTTCTATATTTCGTCTTTTCAACCCATCGCCATTTTGCGCGGCAAGCTGAAATTGTCGGAGAAGAAGAAACTCACCCAAACCCTCACCGTCGTGCAATTCGTGCTGGCCATACTGGCGATTTGCCTTTCTATCTTCTTCACTTCGTTGGACGACAAGCTGCTCAGCGACGATTGGGGCTACGATGAAAAAACAGTTCTCGTCATCCCCGTCTCGGGCCCGGAGCAGTATGATAGATTGTACAATGAAGCGGTAAGGCTGCACAATGTACGGCTGGCGGCCGGTACGGAAGATCACATCGGGCGCATGCGAAGACGCACCTCAATTCTCGTTGAAGGCTCTGAGCGGCAGGTGATGATGTTTAAAATCGGACCGTCCTATCTCAATGCGATGGGAATCAGGGTTGACGCAGGTCGCGCTTTTGGCAAAGGGTTCTCGGCCGATAACTCCAGCGCGATGGTGGTCAACAAAACCTTCACAAAATATCGCCAATGGGCCGACCCTGTGGGCAAAGAAGTGCGCATCAACGATCAATCTTTCACCATCGTCGGCGTTGTTGAAGATTTTATTGTGCAGCCGATCATGGGCAAGGAACAGTCTGTTATTTTTAGTCTGTCAGACGTTTCCGCATATAATTTTCTCACCTTGCAAGTTCAAAATGAAGCGATGGGTGACGTTGTCGCCTCGCTCAAAACGATTTGGGAGCGAGAGTTCCCGGAGAGGTCTTTCGAATATTTCCCGCAAACGGAAGTCTTCGATGTGCAATCCCTGGGCGGCATTGGAACTTTTATCGGCTACGTAGCCGGTTTTTCGCTGTTCATTTCGTGCATGGGGCTTTTCGGGGTCGCTTTGCAGCGAACAGCGCAGCGCATCAAAGAAGTGGGCGTTCGCAAAGCTATGGGCGCTTCAGCCTTCCATGTCATTCTGTTGGTGAATCGCGGATTCTTGGTTATGCTGGGGATCGCCACGCTCATCGCAACGCCGCTTTTTTATTTTGGCTTGGGCGGCATTCTGCAATTCGCGCCGGTCGAAATTCCGTTAGGCCTTGAACCGCTCCTGGTTTCAAACATTTTGGTGTTCTCGCTCGCTGCGATTTCGCTCGCCATGCAAACGCGCAAATTGATCAAAGTGAATCCGGCGGAAGTTTTGAGAGACGAGTAGTTAGGTTTTTAGTCTGTTAGTCTGTTAGTCTGTTAGTCTGTTAGACTGTTAGACTGTTAGACTGTTAGACTGTTAGACTGTTAGACTGTTAGGCTATACGGTGGGTGATGCGCAACTCGGAGCATTTTAAACCTAATAGTCTAACAGACTAACAGTCTACAGCCTAACCGCATTGATTATTAACCCACAAATAAATACCCTGACCTATGTTTACAATACCAAAAATAAAATGGAAATCCGTCGCGGGCTTTTTGCTCGCCATCTTTTTTATTATCTTCATGACCGCCGTCGTCCAGGACGAGGTGAAGGCGACCGCCTTTTTTGCGAGTGTTTACATCGCCGCATTTGTAAGAATTGTCATCTCCAAAATCCTGCGCCGACGCGCCGAGAAGGAACAGGAAGTTTTATCTGAATGGGGATTGCTGAAATTCCACGTCAAGCGCCTTTTCAAGGAACGGAAAATATCCGGCGAGCTTTTGCTGAGAATTTTGCTCCCGCTGAGTCTTTTCGCTACGTTCGTTTCGACCATTGATCAAGGCGACGTCGGCGTTGAATTCGTGATCCTTTGCGTCGTCATGACCATCGTTATGTTCGGGATTGCGCTTTTGCGGCGCGTTTTCCGCAAGTACAAAGCGCGAAAACTGGAACGCGCCGGTGAAATCGGGAATGCGGGCTCGAAAAAGGCGGGGCTTTGGTCGCGCTCGTCACGCCCGAAGATTACAATGAAGCTCGTTGTTATCGTCTACTTTGCGCTGGCGTTCCTCAGCATGTTGATCGCGGAAGATGCGGAGGTCGTCGCCATCGTTTTCTCGATTGGCGGCATGATACTCTGCGTCGGGTATCTTGTCATTGACCGTTTTGTTCAAAAAGCCAAAGTGAGTCAGCTCAAGGAATCCTCGATGGGCGCAGAGATCCATATGCTGAAATCGCAAATCAACCCGCATTTCTTCTTCAACACGCTCAACAATTTGTACGGTCTGGTGGTGGAAAAATCCGACAAGGCGCCCGAGGTCGTGCTCAAATTGTCCGACATGATGCGCTACACCATTTACGAGGGCGAGAAGGACAGCGTCGCGCTGAGCGATGAAGTCAAGTACCTGGAAAATTACCTCGAACTGCAAAGAATCAGATTCCAGCGCGAACTCGACATTAAGTTCGACCACCCCGCCGACGAGCAGCTCATGATTCCGCCGCTGCTGTTTATTGTCCTGGTGGAAAACGCCTTTAAGCACGGTGCGGAAACGATGACGGAAAACGCTTTTATCCACATAAAGCTTTTGTCTATCGACAACGCCTTGTATTTTGAAACGCACAATAATTTTAAGATTGACGAAGAGAAGGAAAGCGGCGGCATCGGCTTGAAAAACCTTCAGCGCCGGTTGGAACTCCTGTTTCCCGAAAAGCACTCGCTTGTCCTGGACGACTCGGCGGAAGGCGAGTACAAGGCCACGTTAAAATTCACCGTCTCATGAAAGTTCAATACATCATTGTCGACGACGAGCCGATAGCGCATCGGGTCATTGAAAAATACGCCAAAGACCTGTCTTTTCTGCAGCTCAAAACCAATTGCTACGACGCGCTGCAAGCGTTGAACTACCTGAACCAGAATCAGGTCGACTTGATGTTTTTGGACATTAACATGCCGGAGCTGAAGGGTTTTGATTTTCTGAGGACGCTCGAACGTCCGCCGCAGGTGATCGTGACTTCCGCGTATCAGGAATACGCGCTGGAGGGGTTTGAACTCAGCGTTTGCGACTACTTGCTGAAGCCGTTCAGCTTTGAAAGATTTTTGAAGGCGGTGAACAAAGCCTCGGACGCGCTGGCTGTGACGCGAGAAAAGCAACCCGCGAAGAAGGAAGTCTCAAGTCCTGACGCTCTGTTTCTGAAGGGCGAGAAAAAGCTCCAGCAAGTCCTGCTGGACGACATTTTATACGTTGAAGCAAGCGGCAACAACTCTCTCGTTTTCCTGACCAACAGCCAGATACAAACTTCAGAAAAAATCTCGGATTTGGAACGTTTACTGGGCGAGACGTTTATCCGCATTCACAAATCCTTTGTTGTAGCCGCAGATAAAATAACGGCGATTGAAGGTAATCGTGTCTTGCTTGGCAAAAAAGCCCTGCCGATTGGCAGAGTTTACCGAGCGCACTTCATGCGTTTTCTGAGCGCCCGATCGCAGGCGTCATGAATCTAATCTGGATTTTTCCAGCTCTCCTTCCCACTTCAACTTGCCGCGCAAACTGCGAATTTTATCCTGATTTCTCATCTGCACCAACAATTTCAATCCTTCTTCTACAACCGCTTCTTTCGTTCTGAGTCCAGACAACTCAAGCGCAGTATTCATCAATTGATCGTCGATATCAATATTTGTTCGCATACTCGCTCCTTGCTAAACATTAAACATCCTTTCAAGAAAGTATACACACTGGACCAAGTTCGTAAGACATCATTCTATGAAAGGATTTGCCCCCGAATCTTTTTGCTGGACGATATTTTATACGTTGAGGTGAACGGCAACAAAACCGGGGCGCTGTAAACAGTGCTACAGAAACCTCCCCAACAGAAGAAGGCCCGAAATCAAAACCCATCCCAAAAACAGCAACGTCCCTCACGCCTCAGCGAGACAAAAAGTAAAGCACGGATTCACAGGTGAGAACAAAAATTTGAAAAATCGTGACAAGAACTCTATTGCACTTTAGGCTGCGCCGCGACGACTCTTTTTAAGGTCTTGACTACAAAATTATTTAGGCTTTCACCTTCATTCAATGCGCGTTTTGCTAAAGTTTGATGTAAGTCAGGATCAGTACGTAAAACAAATTTTCCTGAATATCTTTTACCGGCAGTTTCTGACGGGAGAGGACGACCATCTTTTTTGTAAATCTCAATCCACTCGTCCACAATTTGGCAAAGTTCTTGATAAACTTTTGTTTCATCCTCGCCATGACAGCATTTTCCAATCCAACCTGGGACAGAACCTACATAACTCTGATCTTCTTCAGACCATTCGACTAGTTTTAGATATTTGTCTCTTTCTTTCACTGTTTTATTTCTGCAATTTTTTGTTTGACCAATATTTCCCGATACCGTTTTGCATCATCACCGAGTTTTCCGGAAATAGTTTATACGACGCCCGATTCGTGAATGTAGTTGCGATGACCACCTTTCCCGCCACGATTAACGAAACCCGCTTTTTCCAAATCACGAATCAGTTCTCTAATTTTTCTTGGCATGAGGAATAATACTACCTTGATACTATAGAATCAAGTTTTCTTAGAGCATAACGGGTGAATTGTGGGGCAGTGAACAGGAAAATTTCCGAAAACTCTATAAACTTCAAACTCTGCAAAAAGCACCCACTGTTCACTGTCACCACGAATGAATTGTTATCCAGTATTTTCGTGTTTTCTAAAGAACGATTCAAGTTCTTTAGTGGCTTGACTTTTTCCAAGATTCTTTGAAGAACCGGCAAGCTTTTTGGCACGGCCGCTATTTTTAGGGAAGGAAGATGCTTCCCACGTCTGACTTCTGATTGAAGGTCGATTCCAGGTGACAATTATTCGTCTTTTCTTTTTCGTTCGACTCCAATTCACTTTTTGTTCAGAGTAATCACATTCCCAAACTGGAGTATTTGGGAGCTTTGCGATCTCACTAAATAGACTATCAGCATCTGTGACCCTTGCATCTGGGTCATCATGGAGCATTCGGCGAACAAACCGCCTCCACTGCATCGGGATGTGAGGAAGCCATGGAAGCGAAGAACCAAATTTTCCGTGAGGGATTAGATGGATAGGGCGCGGAAGCGATTCATAAAATGCCCTGCCGTGCAAAAGACGGTAGCTTGTCATCCCGAACGCCCAGATATCGGTTTTTTCACTTGTTTTGTGGTTCGAGTGATATTCAAACGCTAGATGATCCAAGTAACCAGCGGCGGCAGCATAGCCATAAACCAATTCATCTGTAACTAAGCCGAAATCTCCTATCTTTGCCCGGCCATTTTCCGAAATAAGGATATTCGCCGGCTTTAAGTCGCGATGAATCATTCCGCGCGCATGTATAGCTTTCAGACCCAATGCAGCATCAGAGAGTATATTCTGGGCCTGAGAGATCGAGAGAGGACCTGATTTATAAAGCTGCTCGCATGACCCCCCTGGACAGTACTCCATAACAAGCAATACTCCATTTCCATCGTCGGTTTGCCTTACATCGTAAATCTGAACCACATTGGCATGTTCTGCAGCTTTGAGCCGATTTCCTTCCGACAATAAACTCTCTTTCCGTTCCTTCCACTGATTATCAAGCTCGGTCTTCTTCTTTTCAATGTACTTGACTGCAACTGCCCCATGCAACTGGTCTTCGGCAAGATACACAGTTCCAAATTGACCTGCGCCCAGCCGAGACACCGCTTTTAGGTTGGTACTTCTAAAGTGAGCCATGCCGTTGCACAGTCGCGTAAGCCATCAATGCTGCTTCTCTACTTCCCTTTCTCAATTTCCCCGTGAAGTTTTGACCCCAAAACGTATCATCTTTCACATAGGCATCCACTTTCCGGTCACCGAAACTTTTACTCAAGCTAGCCTTCTTTGAGACTTCCAATTTGCAACCGGATTCGACAATGCCCGCCATTATTGCACCTCTGAACTCAGCCCCTTCCAGCAATCCGAGCTTCGGACTTCCTTGCCGTGGTAAAGCAGATCCTTTAATCGTTACCCTTTGTGGGCCCAATTCTCTAAGATAAGTGACCACCCATTCTTGAGCTTTCCGGTACGCAACTCCACGTGATCCAGCCTGAAGTTTGAGAGTTCGATCATCGACTACTTCCACACGACCAAGTTTCTCCGATACAGCGAGACGAACTAGCGTAAGCTCATTCTTCGCAATTACAATTCCTATCCAACTTTCCATTCTGGCCTCCTGCCAGATTAAACTTACATGAATTCATGGATAACGGCCAAGTTGTGTTGCGGCGAAACTAGCGAGCACCGAAACATTCTTTAAAACGACACGCTCACGGACCCGAAAACTCTGAATTCGCGCCCAGCTTTTCGCCGTCAAAACGAACGAGATGTTATGAAACGAACTGGCGAAGAGCTGTGAACGTGAAGGCAGGAACAGTTCCCAATTATTCACATGTTTATCCATTGAATGGAGACAAATCTCATGGACATCCTCTTGAGTACCACTGTTGAACCTTCGCATGTACTTCAGACTTAATATTTGAGCGGTGTGCCAGATTTAGATTAACTTCTCTCGCCTTTTCAAGCGCAGCAGAAGCGTCGTTGGGCATCTTCGCTGCTTGATATATGTACGAAATATACATTAGGGCCTGCCAAGTTGCTCGTGCAGCTCGATTTTCCAAGGCTAAACACGCATGAAACTGATCAACAGCATCTCTGATATTCCCAAGCTGTATGTGAACTTGACCAAGGGAAGAATGCATCAGAGACATATCATATTCTGAATCTAAACCCAACTCAATGACCTTTGAGTATAACGGCAATGCAGCTTGGTAGTCCCTAGCATTCCAAGCTGCGGAGGCTTGTTTTTGAACCGAGGCACCGGGGCCAGATATCGCGCCCTTCGGTTGAACTCCAAGATTTGAATGGAGATGGGTTGAAGTTAGACCGGGCAATACTTGATCCGTAGTCGAAGATTTTGATTCTCGACCTGTTTTAAAAACCAGGCTTTCACCACACTTCTTACATTTCGCCGCAGTGTATGGGTTCAACTGCTCACAACTCGGACAGCTTATTTGGGGAACGGTATTCATCTTTGTTAAGCTCCTTCATTACCAAGGACAGATAACTGGTTTCATAACGGTGCTCGTAACTGGGCCCCAAAACACTCGAAGTACTCAACTTTGACTTATTTCTGTCGGCTCATCATGCTCACAAATTTGAAATGCGCGCTCAGCTTTTTGGGGTCCAGTTGACGTGATTGTTAGCCGCAGCATCCGATCAATTACTCATTTCCTGTCTCGACTTTAAAATCAAGTATGAAACGCCAGATGTAACGATAAGTACTAATATGAACACGAGTTCGAGTCTGTAGTGTTTGGGCAATAAGTCGAAAGTATACATTACTGCGACAATCACTAAGGAAATTGGAAGACTGAGCATCGACGCGCGCCATGCGACAAGCTCTTGAAAGGCTACTTCACCCCTGAGTTGCTCCTCGAAGATTTTCCCTTCCTGTAGTTTTTGCTCAATAATCTGAATTACGAGCTCACTATTGACCATTGAGTGTAGGGCTATTCTTCCCTTGGTTGTAATGATGGTGCTCATGCTGTAATCTTTGATATCACCATAGTTTATGACTTTAGGCTTTAGGACGTATCGCTCAACTAGAATATGGTCACCGAACGAAATCCTTCGATAGAAGTTGAATAGAGCCAGAATTGCGCACGCTACAAGCATGATGGTAGCGAATGTGACTTGATCGCTCACTCCTGTGACAAACTGAAAAATTATGAAAAAAGAAAACATTGGGATGCCGAGAGCGAAGGCAAGCAGAGTCGATTTTTCGTACTCGGGTTTGAATACGATTTCTCGGCTCTGAACAGTTCCGGTGTTGGTTTCTGAAGTCGGGGATGGTCTCAGCGCACCAATACGCTCAGCTATTTCAATCTGTGTTTCGATATCAAAGCCGATCATGCGAACACGGATTCTCTTGCCGGAAGACTTCACAAAGATCCAGGAATCCTTTTCTTCCCAAATTGAGTTGAATTCAGCCCAGCTGTGTTTTTCTTCCACCCGTTCCTTCCTTTGAAAAACTATCCCGTCTGAAGAGAGATTGAACGGTGCACTTCGCAGCAGAAAAAAGCGTGCGAGTTCGAAGGCTACGTAACAGGAGATCAAAGCGGAGAAAATCATCACAAGATTCGAATCTAATTTCCGTAACACAAATATGCTGCTGAGAGCAATAGCGAAGATCACCCAGTAAAGACTTTTAAGCTGGTGCTTGAGTTTCGGAATGTAGTATTCTCGAGGCATGCTTGTCTCTTTTCAATCAATAATCTGCGAATCAGCGGCTAACTTAGGATTATGTTGCTGGACACGAGCCGCATAATCCCGCCTATATCCATGCGAATTTTATCGAAAAAGTTCTTATACAAGAAACATTTCCAGAAATTCCAAAAACATTTCTTATATGGGAAACATTTTAATTGACTTCTTCCATGATCCCATCTTGCAGTCTCAGTTCAACAGCTTCGCCGTAGGGCAATTCCGAGAGCCTTTTCTTCTTATTCCATTTGCCGCCCGCCGCTTTCACGGTAACAACGAACGTATTCTTTCTGTAGTGCTTCGCACGTAGGTCGTACCCCACCTGTTCGAGAAGTTTCGGCTTTGGCGGGATGGATTTTTGAGATTGGACGGCGGACATAACTCCCCATCGCGAGTCAATCACAATTTTTTATTTCAATGATAATTGAATGGTATTGCTAAGGCGGCGGAATATCAAGCGGAAATTTGGAATATGTGATTAATTTCTGTTCACAATTGTGAATGGATGGTCAAATCAAAGTAGAAGAAGAAAGAGAAATACAGGACCATCAGTATCCAGAAGGCTCCTGGTGATCCTATGTGTAGAGTTATGAAAATAGGGTCTATTTCTCTTTGTTGCCTTTGAAGGAATCAAAAATAACGTGCGTCACTTTGCCGTTTTCTCCGCGCACAAAAGTCAAGGTTGACCAGTATCTGCGGTAGATGAACGTCATCTCGTCCGGCGTAGCGAGAAGTCCGCCTTCGGAGGTGTACAAGTTGCCGTCCTTTGCAAAGATTTTCGTGGCGCCGTTGGGCCGATAAAAATCCGGGCCAAATTGGTACGTCCCAACAATGGCGTTGATCACTTCCCGGCGGGACTTTGCGGCGGAAAATTGGGGAACCTGGTAGGGTTCATCAAAGAAGATGGCGGCAATGTCTTTTCCCATCGGCGTGGGCAGGGAGTTGTACATATTGTTCAGGATGATAATCGTCAATTTGTCTTCCAGATAGCGCACATGGTAGGAAGAAAAGCCGGGGCTGCGGCCGTTGATATAGACGCGCTCTCTGTTGAGATGCGGAACCGTGAACCAACCATAGCCCGATCCGGCAAGATGATTCTTAAACAGCTTGTCCAAACTGCTTTGTTTGAGCAGCTTTCCTTCATGCAAGCCGCGATCCCATTTGTACATATCTTGCACGGTGGAATAGAGCGAGCCGCTGCCGGTCTTGGTCGTCCAATTCACCGAAGGCGCCGGTTCTATGTCGGTTAATCCTACCGGCGCGTAGCCTTTTGCACTCTGCTCCAGTTGTGAGCCGTCGCCGGAATCGTGGCCTGAGTCATGCATTTCGAGCGGCGAAAAAATGTTATCTTTGAGAAAGGCGTCAAATTTCCGCCCGGAAGCGAGTTCAACGATGTAGGCGAGCAACTGGTAGTTGGCGTTGTTGTAGCTATAGCGCTCGCCCGGTTCAAAAATCAGGTCATCGTCCTTAAATTGGGCGACGAGCGACTTCGGCGTTTTTGAGCGGTTAAACAGTTCATCCAAAAAATGGCCGAGTCCAGGGCTGTTGGAAATGCCGCTGGAATGCGTCATCAGGTGGTGGATAGTGATTTTGTCTCCGTGTCGAAAATCAGCGACAAATTTTGTGACCGGATCGGTTACTTCGAGAAGGCCTCGTTCTTCCAATAGCATGATCGCCGCCGTGGTGAAAGGCTTGGAAGCGGAAGCCAGATGAAACTTGGTTTGCGTCGTGTGGGGTATTTGTTTTTCACGGTCGGCAAAGCCGTAGCTTTTGTTGAGCAGCACTTCCCCCGATTTTCCGATCAAAATGCAGCCGCTGAAGTTTCCTGTTTCCAGGTAGGGACGAACGTAGGCGTCGACTTTTTCTTCGAGTCGTTGCTTGCTCCCATCTATTCCGGAGCTTTGACTGAAAACAATTTCATGGCTAAAAAAAACACACGCGATCAAGATCATGTTCAAAAGCGTCCGGCGGTTTGCAAAAAGGATCATTTTCACCTCAGATGATTTTGGTGATTTTTACACAACATAGGCAAGCGACAATCAGACCTTGAGACTAAACGCAGAGATGCTGAGTTCGGAGAGCTTCGCAGAGTTTTTAAAACAGGAGTTCGAATCTTGTCTATGATTACAATATCATTTCGTTTTCAACGTTTGGAAAAGTTTTGCCGAAAATAGCAGAAAATTGGTCTCCAGACGCCTAGTGAATTCTATTCTGCTCGTCCAATAAAGCTTTTAAGCAGGCAAAAGTCCTGACGAAAACCTTGTTTTCTTCTTGATTTTGTAACAGATTTTAAATGATTGGGTATTTAGAGTCTACCCGAGAACTTGGAAGTTCAATGCTTCAGTATTGGATGGTTGAATGTTACTCAGGCGATGATGAATCATCGCACTCCGCAAACGAGTCTCCCAAGCAAAAGCGCTCATTTCGTTCTAAACAAAGGGTTTTTAAGATGAGATTTAAAATAGGCAAGGACTGCGTCGTCGACGCCGCGGCAAATCAGGTTATGATTAAAAATGGCTCAGGTGAGAAAATAACAAGACTGGAGCCTCGTGTCATGCGGGTTCTGACTTTACTCGCAGATCGCCCCGGCGAAGTGTTGACTCGCGAATTCTTGATCGACGCGATTTGGCCGAACAAGTTTGTGGGAGAAGAAGGACTGACTCAGGCGATTTCAAAACTCAGAAAGGCATTCGGTGATAAGGCGCGCAAACCGAAGTTCATTGAAACGATTCCGAAGAGCGGCTATCGGATCATTGCAGATGTTGAGCGGATCAATGTCGCGGCAATACATACATTTAACAATGAACAACCGCGAATAAGTCGTAATCGTAAACCTCGATTTTTTACAATTTCATCTTTCGCGATTACGGCTTTCGTTCTATTCGCAGCGCTATTTTTGTTTCATCATTTTTAAACCATTGCGATGCGATCTTTCCCGAGCTCTGTACATTTTCCAGAGTCCCCCGCTTTTTAAAAGGTTTTAACAAAAGACAAAAGCAGATAAGCCGATTACCACGCTCGCTGAAATATGCGAATCATTTGAGCTGGGCACGACCTAGAGCTGTACAATTATTTCAAGCCATTTTTATAATAATTTTGCAAGCTGTAGACGATGTACTGGTTTTTCTGAATGAAGCGAATGCCTTCGATAGCGGCGGCGGCGGCGGAGAGGGTAGTGAGGCAGGGAATGTCGCGAGCGAGAGCATTGCGTCCAATCGCGTATTCGTCTTCACGGCTGTCACGGCCCAGCGGCGTGTTGACAATGATTTGCACTTCGCCGTTGACGATATGATCGATAATGTCCGGACGACCTTCTTTGACTTTGTATACTTTTTTCACGTCTAACCCGGCGCTCTCAAGTGCGCGAGCCGTACCTGAAGTGGCGAGCAAGTCAAAACCCAACTCGCTCAAATCCTTTGCGACGGCCACAACGCCTTCCTTGTCTGAAGCGTTCACGCTGATAAACGCGGCGCCGAACAGCGGCAATTTAAATCCAGCGGCGAGCTGCGCTTTGGAGAATGCTTCGCCAAAGGTTTTTCCGATTCCCATGACTTCCCCGGTAGAGCGCATTTCCGGCCCGAGATAATTGGGCACGCCCTTGAACTTCATGAATGGAAAGACCGGGGTTTTGCAAGAAATGTAGCCTTGCTGCACTGAATCTTCGAGCTCAAATTCACGCAATTTTCGCCCGGCCATGACTTTCGCCGCAACTTTGGCCAGTGGCACGCCAGTGGCCTTGCCGACAAACGGCACCGTGCGGCTGGCGCGCGGGTTGACCTCAAGCACATAAAGAAAGTCATCTTTTAGCGCATACTGAATATTGATCAAACCGATTGTGCTCAGCCGCTTCGCAATCATCGTCGTTTGCTCGCGAATCTCCGACTCGACTCCGTCCGAAAGTTTATAGGACGGTAGCATGCACGAGCTGTCGCCGGAATGTACGCCGGCTTCTTCAATGTGCTGCATGATCCCGCCGATGAACACGTCGTCGCCGTCGCAGATCGCGTCCACGTCAAATTCAAAGGCGTCTTCCAGAAATTTGTCAATCAGAATGGGATGCTCCGGCGAAACGTCCGCCGCTTTGCGGATATATTCGCGCAATGTACTTTCGTCATACACGATTTCCATCGCGCGTCCGCCTAAAACATAGGACGGGCGCACCAGAACGGGATAGCCGATTCTTTCGGCAACGGCTTTTGCTTCATCAAAGGAAAACGCCGTGCCCGCTTCGGGTTGGCGCACATTCAGTTTATCCAAAAGCTTGCCGAATCGGGCGCGATCTTCCGTAAGGTCGATGCTGTCCGGCGAAGTGCCCAGGACTTTTACCCCCGCCGCTTCGAGTCGTAGTGCCAGACGCAACGGCGTTTGCCCGCCGAATTGGATGATTACGCCCTCCGGCTGTTCCAGATCAATGATGTTCATCACGTCTTCAAAGGTCAGCGGCTCAAAGTACAAGCGATCCGAAACGTCGTAGTCGGTAGAGACGGTTTCCGGGTTGCAATTGATCATCAGCGTTTCAAAACCTTCTTCCTTCAGGGCAAGCACGGCGCGGACGCAGCAATAGTCGAATTCGATGCCTTGCCCGATGCGGTTGGGACCGCCGCCGAGAATAATGATTTTCTTTTTCGTGCTGGGGATCGCTTCATTTTCTTCTTCGTAAGTGCTGTAAAAATAGGGTGTTTGCGAGTCAAATTCCGCCGCGCAGGTGTCCACGGTTTTATAGACCGGCGTGATTCCCGCCGCTTTACGCGCGTCCCTAATCTCGGTCTCTTTTAGCCCGGATAAAATACCAAGCTGCACATCGGAAAATCCGAATCGCTTGGCTTGCCAGAGCATCTCGCGATTTTCTTGCTTGACAATTCCGTCGCCTGTTTTGCGCAAGATCGCCTCAAAATCGACAATTTCCTGCATTTGGTTAATGAACCAGGGATCGATCCCCGAATGTTTATAAATCTCTTCAACGGAATAGCCGTGCTTCAGAGCATAGCGAACGTAAAACAGCCGCGAGCTGGTCGGCATAGTCAAGCCTTCCTTGATGCGGCGCTTCACAGTGCCCGCTTCGAGTTCGGCAAAAACGCCGGCCAATCGATCCTGGCCGTCAGCGCCAAGGCCGAAACGCCCGTTTTCCAGCGAACGCAGTCCTTTTTGCAGCGCTTCTTTAAACGTCCGCCCAATGGCCATCGCCTCGCCGACGGATTTCATTTGGGTGCCAAGGCTAATGTCCGTATTGGGGAACTTTTCGAAATCCCAGCGCGGAATCTTGACGACGACATAGTCGAGCACCGGCTCAAAAGAAGCGGGCGTTTCGCCGGTGATGTCGTTGGGAATTTCGTCGAGCGTCAGTCCAACAGCCAGCTTTGCCGCGATTTTGGCGATAGGAAACCCGGTCGCTTTTGACGCAAGCGCAGAGCTGCGTGATACCCGCGGATTCATTTCGATCACGACCATGCGCCCAGTGTCAGGATTCAGCGCAAATTGCACGTTGCTGCCGCCGGTCTCCACGCCGATTTCTCGGATAATTTTGATCGCGGCGTCCCGCATGAGTTGATATTCGCGGTCAGTCAAAGTTTGCGCCGGAGCGACCGTAATGCTGTCGCCGGTGTGCACGCCCATCGCGTCGAAGTTTTCGATAGAGCAAATGATCACGACGTTGTCCGCCAGATCGCGCATCACTTCAAGCTCGAATTCCTTCCAGCCTAGAATTGATTCCTCGATCAGAACTTCGCCAATCGGGCTGGCGCTGATGCCGTACGCGGCCAATTCCTTGTATTCTTCGATGTTGTACGCAACGCTGCCGCCTGTTCCGCCGAGGGTGAAAGACGGACGGATGATCGCGGGAAAACCGATTTCGCCAATTAATTCCATTGCTTCATCGATGGAACGTGCAAAACCGCCGACGGGGACTTCGAGGTCAATCTTGTCCATTGCCGCTTTGAACAATTCGCGGTCTTCCGCCTTTTTGATCGCGCCTAGCTTCGCACCGATGAGCTCGACGTTGTATTTTTCAAGCACGCCGGATTCCGAGAGATTCACCGCCAAATTCAAGCTCGTCTGCCCGCCCATCGTGGGCAGCAGAGCGTCCGGGCGTTCGTTTTCGATGATGGTGGTCAGAATTTCCGGCGTCAACGGCTCAATGTAGGTGTGATGCGAAAACTCCGGGTCGGTCATAATCGTGGCCGGGTTGCTGTTCACGAGCACGATTTCATAGCCAAGCTCTCGCAGCGCGCGCGTGGCCTGAGTTCCGGAGTAATCGAATTCGCACGCTTGGCCGATAACAATCGGCCCGGCGCCGACGATCATGATTTTATTGACGTCTGTGCGTTTCGGCATAGAAATAGTGGGGTCTTGAATAAATTAATGGTTAATTTGGGATTCTTGTGGAGGGTAAAATTTTCTTGAAAATCGCAGTAGCGGCTAAGCTTCGGAGAAGCGTTAGAATTTATCATATTCTTCGGGTTCTATATCAGGGGTTTCTTCCAATATTCGAGAAAATTCTTCCTGAGTTGGTGCTTTTTGAGCTCTTTTGCGCAAATAGTCTTCAGTCATCAGTGCAGAAATTTTTTCAGCGAGCGCCGTGGAAATGAATTGATTCATCGAAATATGATCTTTTTTAGCTAATTCCACCGCAACATTGTACAAAGAATCCGGCAGAGTTACATGAATCGAACTCATCAAATTTCTCCGATATAGTTTAAAAATTCTTTTGGCGTTTGTACTTGTACGCCGAATTTTTCAACGCCTTTAAAATCTCGCCTGTTGAATGTCACAATAAAATCACAATTTGAAGAAACTGCAAGTTCTAAAACCATATCATCTTTTTCGTCTTTCAAAAAAGGTCGCCAAAGGTAGAATATTCTATGATGGTTAGAATTGGCGCAAACGAAATTCAGAATTTTTTTAATTTTTGTTTGAGTGAATGGGATTTCTAATGCGGGATCCAACAGCACCTTTTCATATTCCACAATCAGCGGAACAGATATGTTACAAACAAATTGTTGTTTTCCTATGAGCTTGAATAATGCGTGCGACGTTCCTTTCTTCGATTTTAAAGCTGACACAATGACATTTGTGTCGATAATTATTTTGGGGACGTTCATGATTGACCATGCAGAAGTTCTATGAACGCATAACTCAAATCAACATCGCACTTGCTAAAACATAACATTAATGACTCTGCAATAAGACCATATTTTGCAATTGCTCAAAAAGATACCCGGCGTCATGCGGGCCCGGCGAGGCTTCGGGATGGTACTGCACGGAAAAAATCGGCAGCCCGCGATGGCGAAAACCTTCCAGCGTGCCGTCGTTTAAATTCAAGTGCGTGATTTCCGTGTCTTTTTCAGACAATGACTTTGGATCGACGGCGAAACCGTGATTCTGCGCCGTGATTTCAACCTTTCCGGTTTCCAGATTCTTGACCGGGTGATTGCCGCCGTGATGGCCGAATTTAAGCTTAAAAGTCTGTCCGCCCATGGCCAAGCCGAGTAATTGATGGCCGAGACAAATGCCGAATAACGGCTTTTTGCCGATCAAGCCGCGCAGCGTTTCAACGACGTAAGTTACAGGCTCAGGATCGCCCGGGCCGTTGCTGACGAGAACGGCGTCCGGATTTTTGACCAAAATTTCTTCCGCCGTTGTTTTTGCCGGGACGACTGTAACTTCAAAGCCAAGAGTCGCCGCCCAGCGCAGAATATTTCGTTTTACGCCGCAATCGATCACGACGAGATGCGGCTTGTGCGGCAATCGTTTTTCCAGATCAGGGGAATCATAGGCCGAGTACCAGTTGTCCGGCAGCGACTCACGCCACTTGTAACTTTCAAGACAGGTGACTCTTTGCACCAAATCCGACCCTTGCATATGCGGCGCTGATTTTAGCTGATCGAGCAGGTCGTCAACGGCGACGCCTTCGCTGGAAATGACGCCGGCTTTGGCGCCGTGTTCGCGAATGTGGCGGGTTAAAGCCCGGGTGTCAATTTCCTGAATGCCGACAACATGCGCCGCGGCCAGATAATGATCCAGCGTGTCCGCCGAACGCCAGTTGCTGGGGATGTAGCAGCCCTCCCGAACGATGAATCCTGATACTTGCGGCGTCAGCGACTCGAGGTCGCGCATGTTCACGCCGTAATTGCCGATGTGCGGGTAGGTCATGCAGACGAGTTGTCCGCAGTACGAAGGATCGGTAATAATTTCTTGATAGCCGACCATGCTGGTGTTAAAAACGACTTCCCCTTGCGTCGTTCCAACCGCCCCAAACGCTTTACCTTTAAACGTTTTTCCGTCTTCTAAAACAAGAACTGCGTCGATAGGTTGACTCATTTGTTGTTTGTGTCGGCCAGTCAGAATATGCTTTGCCCCTTCCGGCTTAGAGCGCGTTTAGAGAGTCCTGAGTTGTCATGCTGGAAGCATCTTTTTAGACTTTTCCGTACAACTAAAAAGATTCCTTCGGAATGACAAAACGGGGACTTTTAAAATACGCTCTTTGGAGCCGACTGCATTCTTCTAGATGGCCGTTTAAATTTGTTCGCGTTTAATTTTTGCCGGGCTGAGATAAGAAAAAATTGCGTCCAGCGCAAGCTCTTTCGGCATTCTTTTCCGATCAGCGCTTGTGTGGGAAATCCCTGCTTGTCATTCATCAGGAATCTTTTTAGGCCGCGAGGTGAGAACGTTTCTTCTGCTTGAAAAGAAAAAATTTAAAAACTGATGTTACGCTCAGCAAAAAATTTTCCGAGACTCAGGCGCAAACAGTGCCTCGCTACGGCTCGTTTCCAAACTCCGGTGGGAATAAAAATGGGGAAAAACTCCAGTTTTGAGACAAAGAATTCACTCGAAACTGGAGTTTCGAGTGCAACTGCGTTCCCAATCCTGAGATTGAGAACGAGGGTTTTGGGCGTCTCGAAATTAGGTTGACAGTGATGCACTTCCGGGGGAATGAAGTTAACAATCGAGGTTTCCCAAACACTTTTTGAGTGAATATTAAATCGAAACGCCAAAATTTCGGTCAAGGGTGCGGTACTGAATCGCTTCGCTAATATGAGCAGGCTGGATTTGTTCAGATGAGGAAAGATCGGCAATAGTGCGGGCGACTTTGAGAATGCGGTCGTAGGCTCTGGCGGAAAGGCCAAGCTTGGTGATGGCCATCTTGAGCAGTTTCTCGCCTTCGCCATCGAAGCGGCAATAGGCGCGAATTTGTTTTGAGCCGATGTGGGCGTTGCAATAAACGCTGCTGAGGTTTTTATAGCGACTTTGCTGTACTTTCCGAGCGCCTTCAACCCGTTGGCGGATCGTTTCTGAACTTATTCCATCTTCCCGCGACGACAGCTCTTTGTACTTCACTGACGGCACTTCGATATGAATATCGATTCGATCCAATAACGGCCCGCTGATTCGGCTGATATAGCGCTGGATGACCGGAGTCGAGCAAGAGCATTCATTTTGCGGGTCGGTGCTGTAGCCGCAGGGGCACGGATTCATTGCTGCGACGAGCAGGAAATTGGCCGGATAAGTCAACGAAAGCAGCGCACGGGAAATGGTGACCACGCCGTCTTCCATCGGCTGGCGCATGACTTCGAGCACGTTTTTTTTGAACTCCGGCAATTCGTCCAAAAAAAGCACGCCGTGGTGCGCCAGGCTGACCTCGCCGGGGCGCGGAATTTTACCGCCGCCAATCAGCCCGGCGTCGCTGATCGTATGGTGGGGCGAACGAAACGGACGCGTGCCGATAAGCGATTTTTCGGCTGGGAGAATCCCGGCCACTGAGTGAATCTTCGTCGTTTCCAGCGCTTCTTCCAAACTCAAATCCGGCAGGATGGTGGCGAAACGCTTGGCAACCATTGTTTTTCCGGAGCCGGGCGGCCCGATCATAATGATATTGTGCCCGCCAGCCGCAGCCACTTCCAAAGCGCGCTTGACGTGCTCCTGCCCCTTGACGTCGCTGAAATCAATCAAGTGTTCTTTGTGTTCGGAGAAGATCGCGCCGATGTTGGTCTGCTCCGGGGCGAGCTTGGTGTCGCCGTTCAAAAAAGAGACGGCTTCTTCCAGCGTTTCCACGCCGTAAACGTCCACCCCGTCAACGATTGCCGCTTCTTTGACATTCTGCGGCGGCAAAATGAGACCGCGCTTGCCGGCTTTTTTTGCCGCCAGGGCAATCGGCAAAACGCCTCGGGCGCGCTGTAAACTTCCGTCAAGGGAGAGTTCGCCGATCAGGACAAAATCACGCAGGCGTTCCGGTTCGATGACGCCAGTCGCGGCCAAGACGCCGACGGCAATGGGCAAATCGAACGCCGAACCTTCCTTTTTAATGTCTGCAGGCGCGAGGTTGACAATGATTCTTTTTTGGGGAAAACGAAAGCCGGAGTTTTTGATCGCGGCGGTCACGCGCTCCCTCGCTTCCTTGACCGCACCGTCCGGCAAGCCGACCACGGCAACAAACGGCAGTTGGCCTTCGAGATGCGTCTCAACGGTTACAAGATAAGCGTCAATGCCAAGAACCGCTGCACTGAAAACTTTGGAAAGCATAGCGCCCCCACTTTTTGAAAAGGAATCTTAGACTAAATTCTGGTTGGTGCGTCGAGAAAAACCGTCGGCAGTTCGAAAATCTCTTCCAGGTGCGCCGCGAGAGCTTTCAAACCAATAATTTCCGTGTCGTAATGCCGCCCGTAAAGCGCGTGAATGCCTTCCTCCTGAGTAAAATGGTAGAAGTTTTGGCGCGTCTCACCGGTAATAAAAGCGTCGAGATTCATCCGCTTCGCTTCGGGCAGCAATGACGTTCCCGAGCCGGAGCAAATTCCGATGTTGCGAAATTTCTTCGGGCCGAAAGCGTCCAATCTGGCATGGTCGCCGACGACTTTTTTCAATCGCGCCAGAAGTTGTTCAGCAGTAATTTTTGTATCCGACCGGGCGTAGACGGCGATGGGCGTGCCGCGATATTCGCCAAAATAATGTTCGACGGAAAGATCAAGCGCTTTGGCCAATTGGGCGTTGTTGCCGACTTCGGGGTGCGCGTCAAGCGGAAGGTGCGCGCAATAAAGATTCATCCCTGACTCGATCAGCAACCGCACGCGCGCGTAGTGCGAACCGACGATAGCCTGTTCCTGTCCCCAGAACAAGCCGTGGTGCACCATCAAGAAATCAACGCCTTGTTCTTTGGCTTTTTGGAAGGATTCAACGCAAGCGTCAACCGCGTAGCCGATTTTTGTAATTTCAGTTTTTCCCTGAACCTGAAGGCCGTTCAGCGAAGCGTCCTTAATTTCCGGTACGCGCAGATATTGATCGATGTAGTTGGCGATGTCTTTGGCTTCCATGGGGCGTGTTCGATTGGTCTGAGTTAAAAGTTTGGTGAAATCGGATTCGAGCCTTTTTTGAGATCGAATTGCGGTCTGGCGGTGAGAGAATCACCCGGATTCTTAACGAAAACGGCGGGACAAGGCGTGAAAATATCGCAAACCAAGTAGACTTCCGCAATGGCTCCACAGCCGCTGGAACGCCTGAATTCAAATTGCCAGACCTCAGGGCCTTTATCGTAAACCCAATACTCTCGCCAAAATTGCTCTTTTCCAAACGTGTTAATCTGATCCGGTTCGCCTTCAACCATGCGAATTCGCTCGCGATCATCTCGCGGGGAACAAGTTATGGTGAAGAGTGATAGAATGAGAGCGGCGAGTAAAAAAGGAATGAGTTTTTTCACGAAGAGTCTCCGATTTTCAAGGCTTTCGTTGTGCGAAAATCCGACGGCCAGTATAGCAAACGGGGTATGGAATGGCAAGCAAAAACTCGGCTGCGGATTTCGCCTTTCTTTTTGGCGAATTTATGTTGTATTTTCGCCGTCGCTTTTTTCAAAAGCGTACAACATGTCGTTCCCGCCCGTGCGAGAATGACATGCTAAACGACGACAAGAAGATTACCCTTTTGGCGATGCTATGTTCCGACAATCCAACATTTAAAGACTCTTGATCAGGGAATTTCAAATGCGTTTAAGTTTTAAATACACAATACTTTTCTTCGCTTTTTTCAGCATTGCTTTTTCAACTCAAGAAAACGATGCACGGCGCGATGAGATGTTCGGTTTGCCGTCTTTTGTGTTTCGTATGCATCAATTCAAAAGCGCGCAGACGGATCACACAAAGTTGGAAATCAACATTGCGCTGGTTAACGACGTTCTGCAATTTGTGCGTCAGGAAAACGGCCGCTACCGCGCCGGCATTCGCATTTCAATGGACCTCGTCAATTCAGAAAATGAGCACCTCGGAGAAAAACTGAATTCCAGGGAAATATTCGCGGAATCCTTCGACGAGACGAACAGCCGCAATATTTACAGCAGAGATCAATTTGAATACGACGTGAAGCCGGGCAACCATGAGCTTCATCTCGAAATTACGGATTTGGAAACGCGCCGCCGCCTGCTCCGCAAATTTCCAATAAAACTCAAATCTTTCCAAGCAGACAGCCTGCAAATCAGCTCCATTATGTTTATGGAGCCTTCCACTGAAAACGATTCAATGCGATACAATCTTCCAAAAATCTATTCGGCGGCGGCGAAAGGCGTCCCTATTCGTTTTTTCGTCAGCGGCGGCGGGGCGGAAGATTCTACACGCATCAGTTATACGCTTAAAAACTGGGCGGGAGAAGTGGTTGCGTTGTGGGACGAAAGCGCAGTATTTGAAGACGAAACGCTCCAGTTTGACCAGGATTTGGCAGATAAAATCAAGAGTGCCGGGAATTATACGGTTGAAATTCTTGCCAGCCTAAACGAACAAAAAGCGAAGTCGCTCAGTCAGTTTTCAGTCAAGTATGACGTGGCTCAAAACAATGGAGAAAAAGCCGAGAGCGACGCCCAAACTTATCTTGCGCTGAAATACATCATGCAGAGAAACGAATATCAGAAAATCGTCAACGCATCTCCGGAAGAGCGTGCATCTCTTTTAAAAGATTTCTGGAATGCTAGGAATCCCGAGCCCGAGAGTGATGTAAACCCGATTCGTGACGAATTTTATCGACGCGTTGAATTTGCAAACAAGCACTTTTCGGTTTTGGCCGTTCAGCAAGCGGGTTGGGAAACCGATCGCGGCGAGAAATACATCATTTTCGGCGATCCGACTTCCGTGCAAACGCAAAGCGATCAATTTGGCGCCGCAACAATTCAACTGTGGTATTATCGCGATATGGACAGACGATTTATTTTTAGAGACAAAAAGGGCAACAACGATTTTAAGCTCCTCCGCTCTGAATAATCACCGTGCAACTCCCGCGAATTCAATAAAATGGGGTATATTTTTGTTTGTGAAGGGACAAAGACGCAAAGTTCCTCATAGTTGTCCCTTTGTATCTTTGATCCTTTGCCCCTTATTTAGAAAGCACCACCGGAGTACAGCATGGAAACCTTTTTGCGCGGTCTTTCCGCGGGATTTATCGTCGGAGTCGCCTGCGTTGCATATGTTTTGTTGAGATTGTCCTACATTCAAAAACAATTAGAAGCCAACGGCGCTACATTGGCGCAAAGCCATCGGATCAATCGAGCCTGGATGATGATGGCGATCCTCAGCAGCGGCTCCATCGTTTGGGGATTTTTAGGCGCGGCGATTTGGTACGTCGTTCGCGATCATGTCTATTTTGTCCTTTTCTCGCTCTCGATCGGCTTTATTATAACAGCAATGCTTTTCATGAAAGACACGCAGTTCAAAACCGATAAAATTGTTTTAACTTTGGCCATTGCGGTCGGGCTGGGATTCTTGATTCCATACCTGATCGACTAGCCGCCGGAGCCAGATTCGGCATTCTACAACAAATCAAATCTTTTTTGTTGATATTTCGGCTATTGATAGCCAAATTAAACACTTAAAATGGTGATTGTCCAAGAGCGTGTATTGAAAACCCTCGAACTGCCGTCCCGCTGAACCTTAAGGCGGGCAGAAATATAAGGGCTTTTGAATACCCTCTAAAGTCTCAAAATAGTCGCGAATCGCTCCAGTGAAATTTGATCGTTACCTCCTGCGGGGCTTGATTTTTATGGTTGTCAGCCTGAGCCTTGCCGTCTACGAAGCCGCCTTTAGAACAACGCCAAGTTACGAGGTGATTGCGGGCTATGCTTTGGTTTTTGGCTACGGTATTTTTTCAGTATTCACGCGTCAAAAACGTGTGGAGGCGTCTGCTGCTGAAAACCTGGAAAACGATGCGCTTTAAAGCATCACAAAGAACACAAACGGACGGAATGAATATGTCGCATCTCTTGTTAGCAACTGGTGTTTGTGACGAGGCTTTTAAAACCTGTTTGCCGTATTGGTCGAATGTAAAACGAGGTAAAAAATGAAAACCAGGAAGATTTTCCTCCCAATGGCGATTGTAGCAGCAATCTTTAGCACGGCATTTTCATCGGACGGAAAAAACGACAAAATCGAATGGTTTGGTTTCACGGAAGCGCTGGAAAAAGGCAAGGCGGAGAAAAAAATCATCGTCGTCGATTTTTATACCGACTGGTGTTCCTGGTGCAAGGTGATGGACGAGAAAACCTACGGCAATAAAGAGATCATCAAATTCGCCGCTGAAAAAGTCGTCATGTCGAAAGTCAATGCGGAAACCAGTGAAAAAGGCGCCTATCGCGGCAAAGAATACACTCACCGACAGTTGACGCAAGGCTTTGGGATAACCGGTTTTCCCGCCACCGTTTTCCTGAACGAAAACGGCGATTTTATCACAAAAGTGCCCGGCTACATTCCGCCTGAAAAATTTATGCCCATGTTAGAATACATTGACGGCGAGCACTATAAGACGACACCATACGATAAATTTGTTGAAGAACGCGAAGCGAAACAAGCGGCGCCAAGCGGCCAATAAAAGCGATCCAACGGTTTCAAAATGCCAATTTACGAATACGATTGCAAAAACTGTCGGGAGAGCTTTGAATTGCTCCGGCCAATGAGCGGGGCGGATAAAGGCGTTGTTTGCACTTTTTGCGGGGCGAAAAATGTTCAGCGGAAACTGAGCGTCTTCGCCGCCGGCTCTATGAGCAAAACGCCGGATTTTGCAGGTTCACCCTGTGGTTGCGGCGCCCCGCCGGAGCTCTCCTGCGCCAATACAGCCAATCAATGTGAAGTTTAAGTTCGCTTTGCCCTACCGGATATAAATCATCTTTCGGCTCAAGGTAAATCCCTCGCCAAGCAAGCGGTAAACATATACGCCAGAGCCGACAGCTCCTCCCACATCTCCTCGCCCGTCCCAAGTGACTCGATGCGCTCCCGCATCTCTTGCCCCTTGAATTAGCGTTCGAACCAATTGCCCCGAAGCGTTGTAAATCTCGAGTTTAACATCCATTGATTCAGGCAGTTGGAACGGAATCGTGGTTTGAGGATTGAATGGGTTTGGATAGTTTTGCTGGAGTGAAAAGTCCGTCGGCGCGGCGGGCGCTTCGGGAACGTCGACGGTAAATTGATTGAAACGCACGATATACAAACCGGTGGTGATGTCTGAAATCAGGATTTTGCCGGATTCAAAAAAAGGATACGCTCCCCAAGCGCCGTCATTGATCCTTCCGCCGATTTGCGTGTCGTAATAACCGGCCTCCCGGATGGACCAGGGGTTCGTAATGTCGAGTATGCGCAGGCCGTCTGCGTAGTGCGAAACGTAGGCGTAATTGCCTTTGATATAAACATTGTGAGCCAATCGTTCCGACGCCAAATAATCGTCCAGCAAGTCGATGTTTTCCAAATCCTCAATATTCCACAATTTGACGCTTCTCCCCACCGTCTCTTCCGTCGTCATCATAATTTTGTTATCTTCGCTCACCCAAACATTGTGCACGTAGCCGCCGCCTGGAATATTATGGCGCACCAAAAGCTTCGGATTTCGAGGGTTTCGCATATCGAAAATGCCGATTGAAGGCCGCGAACCCTCCGCCACATAAAGCACGGAGTCTTGCGCAAACATGTCGTGCGAGTCCGGGCCGAACCGGGACAACTCCACAGGGTTTACGGGATCTTGAAGGCTTAATGCAACGACCGCCCTGTTCGTGTTAAAATCTTCAGCGACGTATAGAATCGCCATTTCTTCGTCGATAAACATATTGTGCGGCGTGGTTTCCAGACCGCTGTAGGTATTAATGGCGCGCGCTGAATTTGGTAAACTGCTCAAATCAATAATTTGAACAATGGCGGCGGTTTCAGTACAAACATACGCGTAATGTCCGTAGGTTTTAATGTCTTTCCATTCGCTGAAATCACTTCGTATGAACACCACTTCTCTGGGATTGTTTTCGTCCGCGATATCGATGATGCTTGTGCCGCCCAAGACCCCGAGCAAAGCGTATTCGCGCCCGTCCGGCGCGGTATAGCCCCAGCAATCGTTGTATCGCGAGGATTTATATTGGTCGAGGTTTGCGAGTAAAGATACGGTCGCGCTTCCTTCGCCGTTTGCCCAAAGCCAAATCGGGGTTAAGCACAACAAAATTGTAATAAGCGTTCGTTTATGATTCATCAAAACATCCGAATGAGAGTCCAGAGCCAACTAATTTTTTTCATTATTATCGGCCATACAAAATCTTCGCCAAATAATACGCACAAAAAAAGAACTCCCCGCTTATGGCGAGGAGTTCCCGAATTTTTAAAAAAGTTTGAAAGCCGGGTTCGCTCCGGCGACGCTGTCAAAATGAAATTTGCTTACTCGCCCGTCTCTGAATTCGGGGCGCCAGAAATTTCGATTTTACCGTCTATCGTTGCGGCGTGTAAGGTGTTAAAAAACAATTTGTAAGTGCCGCGCGGCTGACCGCGAAACTGCGGACGGAAGCCGAACAAAACGACATTTCCCTCGCCATGCCGCACGCGCATTACCGCAGCTTTGCCGCCGAGATGGCGCTTTTCGCCGTAAGCCCAACCGCTCATCAAAATATCGTTCTTGGCGTAGCGCGCGATCACTTCCACAGGCAGCGGCGGCGCTTCTTTGATCTCTTCTCTGCCGCCCTCGCCCGAACGCCGCAAACGCACCGTTCCAAAGACGCGGCTGCGCACGAACGAAGCAGCAGCTTCTTTTTCCATGCCGTAAGCCAGCGGGTGATCCGTTTTCACGTTCATCCGTACCAGCGAACCTGGAATGAAAAACTGATTCGGCGAAGTATTCGCAACCAGATTTCTGACCGGCAAGCCAAATTGGGCGATGACAAAATCGCTCGATGCGTCCAACGCAACCACGGTTCCGCCGTTCGCGACGTACGATTTGAGCGCCAACGCACCCTCCAATCCCAAACCGCCGGTGTATTCTTCCGGCATCGTTCCCGGTGCATGGCCGTTCAAAATGCCGCGCGGCGACTGACTTGGCAAAATGATCGCGTGATATTGCGACAAGTCGCCCTTTTGAATATCCGCGTCGTGCAAGGTGTCGTGCGGAAAAGCGTATTCCGTCAAGAGCCAGCGCGTCCAGCCTTCGTCCATATTAGCCTGCCAAGATTTGTACAGGCCGATCTTCGGCGACTTGAGCGCATGCAATTTCTCGCTCGGCTTTTTCGCTGCGCCATAGAAATTCAGCCCAAGTTCTTCCGACAGCTTTTCGACGCGAGACTTGGTCCCGTCTCCGTTCGCTTCGATCACAATCGCGCCGACTTCGTCTTCGCCGTCTACGCTCAATTTTTCGCTTGCCCAATGCACTTTTTCGCCGTCCGCCAAAAGTCGATTCACCGCCATGGCGCTGGCGTTGGGACGATGCGAGAGCACATAGCCAAACCCCGCATTGCCGGAAACTTTGCCAGGCTTTGGAGCAAGTTGTCCTTCAACCGGATCGCCGGAAAAAGAGAACTTTTCCGTGACGCGATCCACTTGTACGCCCATTTGCATCGGCAAAGTCCACCCGGCAAGATCGTACGGCGGATCAGGCGGGCCGTTTGGCGAACGCCTGCGATCCGGGTAGTTTTGCTCCTCCAACAAATCGACTGCGTACGGTCGGAAAGCTTGTGCGGCAGGCACGACAAATGATCCCGCAGGATAACTCTTGCCGCCCGCTTTGAACGCTTTGCTCGCGCGTTTAATTTCCACGCCGCCAATTTGCAGCACATTCACCAGACTTGTCTCTTCTCCGGCGTTCCACTGCTCGGAAGAAATGACATACGCGAAAGGCTCATTCGATTCGCCCTTCTTGATGGCGCTGCGTCCCATGCGATACATGTTGTAAAGCCACTCTTCGCGCCGGTCGGAAGCAATGCGCAGAACCGCCATCGTTCCGGTCAACATGTAGCGCACAGGATCGCTGAAGCGCGACTCGCCGCCCTTCCACGGATTCGGGTAAAAAATATTCGTGCCGGAAGTTGACATGCCGACGCCGCGACGACTGGCGATACTCTTGGGGATTGAATCGGGATCATAAAATCGCGGGCTGGGCGTGGCGTGCGCCGTTTCGGTAAGAATACCGACCATGTTGTGAAAATAGGGCACGGTGCGCATGCCGCCGTTCCACCACATACTGAAAATCACGCCGGAGACTACGCCAGGCATTTCCTTCGTTGCAAAACGGTTCGCCATCGCGCTGCCGACCAAATTGACTCCAGTGGTCACGCCGGGATGAATGTTCGGGTTGACTGGATCGGCAAAAGGCGGGATGAAAATGCGCGTCCAACTGGGGCTCGTTTGGTGGTGATTATAAACGATCTGCGGGTACCATTCGTTATAAATGACATCCGTCACCGCTTGCGATTCGGGCATGTTGTTCATGAACCAATCGCGGTTGTTATCGTGCCCGACGTAAAAATGATACAGCCACGGCGGGCGCGTCGTTTCGAAGGGCGTACCCAGATTTCTCTCGTACCAATTGGCGACGATGTCGAGGCCGTCCGGGTTCATCATTGGCATCAGGAGCATGATGACATTGTCGCGGATCGTTTGCATTTCCGGCGTTTCTTCCGTGGCGACTTTGTGCGCCAAAAGTCCGGTCATTTGGCCGTGCGCCACTTCCGTCGCATGTAGTCCGCCGTCCACCCAAACAATGGCCTTGCCGTCGCGGGCGAGTTTTTCCGCCGTCGATTCGTCCACGCGGGCGCGGGTCAGTTTTTCCGCCGTGTCGCGCCATTTGTCGAGATTTTTGAGATTCTCTTCGCTGGAAATGAACAGCAATAGTAACGGCCTTCCCAAAACCGACTTGCCGATCTCACGCATTTGCACCCGGTCGCTGGCGGCGTCCAGTTTTTGGTAATATTCCAGCATTTGCGAATACTTCGCCAGCTTGTAATCGTCCCCCGGCGTAAAGCCGTAAACGTCTTTCGGGTGCGGAACCTGTGCGGAAACGGCTGTTGCTGCAAGCGTCAATGCTAACAAAAGCCCACAAAAAACGAATCGGTTCATCATTGTAGAGACGCGATGCATCGCGTCTCTACCACAGCGCTTTTTCATCTCATTCCCGCACAGGCAGGAATCCCAAAACCGAAAATCCAAACCTCGATTGGCAAGCATGTGACCTCTCCTTTTGCAAAAAATTAGCATTGTAAAGCATACGCCCGCCGTATCGATAATACAAGCGAATACGGTTGGAAACCGTTGCCTGGCTTTCTTTGAAAACGATTTCTGCGATCGCATCTTGAAGATGGCGATGGCTTCACCTTCGTTCTCTTGCTTTCCAGTAGAATGTGAATGTATTTTATGCAAGTGCTGAGTTTTCTGACATAAGGAGTGCAAGGCTTGCCTTGCTATTCCGCAGCGGTTTTTCTCAAGCTTTTTCGTTCAGCTTCTGAATACACCGTTTCCTTATTAGCAGAGGGTGAAAAGCAAAGTAAGCTTTGCACTCCTGTCGTTGGTTTTATACAAAAATTGGGAGGAACATTTTGGTAGCGGACTCGACGGCGTTTCAGGAATTCTTTTCCGCCCCGAAAATCTACATTCCCGTTCTCGTAGCGCTCTTAAGCGCGGGCATTGCACTTTTTGCAGCATTTCCCGGCTGGCTGCAATACAGAAAACAGCGCCGCAAGGAAAAACTACTGGAACGAGAATTCGGCGCTGAGCTCTATCCGACGCAAGTGATCCAAAACTCCACGCGTTACTACATTCCGCCGGATTACACCAACATCGATCCGGCGCACGAAGCCAAAATGCGCCAAGCCGTGCCTGCGCGCGAGCCACTGTTTGACAAAATGGACGCGCTATTGCGCGATGACGTCAGTGACCGCCATTTTCTGCTGCTGGCTGATTCCGGCATGGGCAAATCATCCTTCGTGCTCAATTATTACGCCCGCAACCAAGAACTGCCCGAAGGAAAAAGACGGCGCATTGCGCTCGTGCCTTTGGGGATTCCCAACGCGGACGAGCATATTCAAAAAATCCCGCAGCAAAATAAAACGATTTTGTTTTTGGACGCCTTTGACGAAGACGCCAAGGCGATTGCCGACCACAAGCAACGCCTGCGCGATTTGATGGCGCTGTGCGAGAATTTTGAACGCGTCGTACTTACTTGTCGCACACAGTTTTTCCCGCGCGAGGAGGAAATCCCCAAAGAAACCGGCATTGCGCGTGTTGGCCCGCGCAGGGCGGGAGAAGGACGCACCTATGAATTTTGGAAACTGTACCTTGCACCGTTCACTGACCCGCAGGTCGAAAGTTTCATCCGCAAACGCTGGAAGCTTTGGCAATGGCGTGAGCGCGGCAAAACGCGCGAGCTGATGCAAAAAGCGCCGCTTTTGAGTGTTCGCCCCATGCTCATGGCGTATATCCCTGATTTGTTGAAAAGCCAAAGTCAGATTCAGTACTCGTTCCAATTGTATGAAATTCTTGTGGAGAAGTGGTATGAGCGAGAGAGAGGTTTTGTTGAGAAGGAAGTGCTGCGACAATTCTCAGAGCTTATGGCGGTGGACATTTACTTGAAGCGTCAGGAACGCAGCGCAGAGCGTGTTCCGCGAGAAGAGTTGAAGTATTTGGCCGAAAAATGGGATGTTGCGCTGCGAGACTGGCAGCTCGGCGGACGTTCTCTACTCAACCGTGATGCGCAAAACAACTACAAATTCGCCCACCGCTCGATAATGGAATACTTGTTTTTAAAACAATTTATTGTCGGTAATCAAAACTGCCGTGACGATTCGTGGACCAGTCAAATGAAACGATTCTTTCTGGAAATGTTGTGGCATGACTTGCAAAATAATCAAAAAGTGAGTTTGGATATTTCTCATGCTGACTTGAGTGGCATAGTAAGTTTGTTTATCAAGCCGATTTTTCAATTCCGAACAGAACAAAGAATGATTAACAAAAATACTGTAAAGAGCATGCTTAATAAGAATAAGCTATTTGATTCGAGGTGGAATCAGAGCGCCAAAGGTATTTTTCATCTATATGAATTGATTATTTTAGATCGAAAAAACGTCGTTTTTGATGCAACAACTGGTCTCATGTGGCAACAAGCTGGCTCGTCGGAAAAATTAGCGTTCGCTAATGCAAACAGATATGTTGAAGGACTCAATCATAACAAATTTGCCGGTTTCGATGATTGGCGTTTACCCACAGTAGAAGAAGCAATGTCATTAATGAAGCCACTGCAAGAAGAAGGCGATTCCTATATTGATCCTATCTTTCATTCAGGCCAACCACGTGTATGGACAATCGACAAAACAAGACTACTTCGCCGAGGTGCTTGGTACGTTAATTTTTTTGGCGGTTACTGCAATTACAATCATGTTGACTACGGCCTATACGTTCGCGGTGTTCGTTCCAGGTAAATTGGCTTTTTAAAACGTCGTCATCGCGTTGTGAATGTTTTATATGTAGAGCGGTTCCGTCTCACAATTCCAGATATTAATCGAACCGAGCAAGCAGGCTTGTATTTTTGATTGATCTCCGCTCCGCGGTTATTCTGCAACGGCTTGGCGGAAAAGAACTCATGTCTCGATTATCAGGCATGTAATCTCTCCCTTTGCAAAAATTGTAGTATTGAAAAAACAAACGCCCGAACTTTGGACGGCGTAATATTTCCCTCAAACGCAGCATCATGTGCGTACCATGAGAAGGGTTACGACACAAGCGATACTTGCTGGCGCTTTTGCCTGATATTTTTATCTTTATCCACGGAAAGCATGATCCTTGAATCCCGGAGACGCCAGACGTAGGGGTTCAAAATCTTGAACCCCTACAACATGTTGTGTCTCGCTTTGCACCCTTTGTGTTTTTGGACAATCCCATGCTGAAAAGAGCTCGTAGGGGCAAATCGCAATACGCATCGCCACTCTCAGAAAATGAAAATTAATCCAGCACTGACCCAACAAATAATGGAGTTTTTGAAAAGGAAACATGAAACGATTCTTTTTTTTTATTTCGGCGTTAGGCTTTATCGCCGCTTGCTCAAAACCGGAAACCGAACCGACCGCGCTACTCAAAATCGCCGATGAAAGAAGCGATGTTTCTCAAATCGTCGCGGCGTTGCAGAACAACCCCGACCTGAAGATCAAAAAACGCGCACTGCGGCTGATCGGCCAAATGCGAGATACGTCAGCAATTGATGATTTGAAGCCGTTTTTGACTTCTCCCGACTTGCCTCTGCGCGGAGAAGCGGCGTTCGCGCTTGGTCAATTACGCTCAGGCGACGCTGCGGAAATGATCATCGACCGCATTGCAAAAGAGCATGATTTGGAAACGCGGCGCACGCTAATTGAGGCGTTCGGCAAAGTCGCCGACACAAATCACGTTGCACTATTGGAAAACTACTTGGCTTTGTCGCAGCCGGAATTGCGCGGTCAGGCCGCCATGGCCGTTGGCGAGATGGTTTATCGCGGACTCTCCATGCCGGCGCTGACAGATTCTCTCGCGCCGCTGCTTCAAGACGCAAGCGCCGAAGCTCGCTGGCGCGCGGCCTGGGCCATGATGCGCCAGGCGGACAGCGCATATTTCCAGCCGCTTCTTTTGGCCGCCGGAGACATTGACGCACGGGTGCGGATGAACGCTGCGCGCGGGCTTGGTCGGATTGGAAATTCCGAGGCTGCGGAAACGTTGGCAAAACTTGCAAAAAACGATTCCGATTGGCGAGTTCGCGCAACAGCCGCCAGTGCCATCGGCGGTCTGGATTTGGAAAATTATTTTGAAATTTTGCCGTTTTCCGATCAGAACGAGCACGTTCGGCTGGCCGCGCTTGGCGCTCTTGAAAGCGGCTTGGGCAAAAGCGCAGACAATAACGCGAACAGTTACACGGAATTGAAATCTTTTCTCGAACAACGGCTTTTCGCTGCGGAAGCTTCGGAGCAATTCAGTTGGCGGGAACGGGCCGCCTGCGCTGACGTTTACGCCGTTCTTGAAAGGCACGCCGCCGTCAAGCGATTGGTTGAGTTGGCGCGACAAAGCGGCGAAAATTTAAAGGCGCGCATCATTCGTGCGCTCGGAAAAACCGGAGCTTCCAGCGCGGTCAGCCATTTCCCAGACTTCTACGAAAACGCTGCGCCGCTGGTCAAGGTCGCCATTCTCGAGACAATTCGTCAATTTCAAGGCGGCGTTGCCACGCGAATCGCTCTCAATGCTTTTCAGGAAAAAGACCAGGTTTTCACTGCCATCGCCAGTCAGTATTTCGCACAGGACAGTGCGTTTGGCGCAAAATTCGAGGCGGAGCTTACTCAAGCCTTTCAGGCTTTGCCGCGGCCAATGGATACGGAAGCCGCCGATGTGATTTTCAATACTTTTGCACGCCTCAAGCTCTACTCAGCGCAATCGGTTTTGGAAAAGGAAATGCTGGTGGAAGACCGCGCCTACGCGTTGCGCGCGGCACAAGCTCTGGAAAGAATTGCTGGCGAAGAGCATGTCCAAAAAGTCACGATCAAAACCGCGCCGACGCACAATCTTGATCTTTCACGCCTTGCTCAGCTAAAAAGCCCCGTGGCGATAATTAAGACCGAGAGAGGAAATATCGAAGCGGATTTGTACATCGAAGATGCGCCGCTGACAGTTTTGAATTTCATCAAATTGGCCGAATCAGGATTTTACGACGGCCTGAATTTCCACCGCGTCGTGCCGAATTTCGTCATTCAGGGCGGCGACCCGCGCGGAGATTTGTGGGGATCGCCGGGCTATTCGATCCGGTCGGAATTCAATCGGCGGGAGTATGGTCGCGGCACGCTTGGCATGGCCAGCGTCGGCCCCGATACGGAAGGCTGCCAGTTTTTTATCACGCACAGCGCGCAGCCGCACCTAAACGGAAGATACACGATTTTCGGGCAAGTCAAATTGGGCCAAGACGTCGTTGACGCGATTCAAGTCGGCGATAAGATCGAAAAAATCACCATCCATTAGTCGCGCAGAAGCATCCCGCCTGCGTTGAAGAACAATTTTGGAGTGCGATGCTGAAGCTTCGCACTCCGTTTCTCTGCGTTAAATCACAAGATTGAACAACTCTCCCTGGTTAGACTTGATTTGCCTAGATTGAGAATTTAACCAAACCGCCTCAACTCAAGGTTCATAGGCAAAGATAAGGAATGTGACCGTTCATCAGAACGGGCTTGCAATTTTGCACTGATTTTCTAAACTGAAAAACACCCGCCTGATTTTTTCACACAACATACTTGGAGCAGTGTTATGCAAAAAAGATGCTTGATTCTGTTGAGCGCTGTACTGTTTTCCGGCTGTTTTACCATGCGGCAAGTCGCTCCGCCGATGGACGATCGTGTGACGTTGATGTCGGAAACCGAAGATGCTAAATTCAAGAAAACCAAGCGCATTTGGTACGCACTTTGGGGACTCACTCCAATCACTGAAAACAATTCCGCCAATGTCATCAGAGATTATCGTCTGAACGAAGTGCGCATCACGACGAAGCGGACTTTTGTCGATTTTCTCATTGGCGCGTTCACCGGCCTTGTTTCCATTGTGCCCGCGACGATGGTGATTGAAGGCAACGGTTCCGGCGCTCAGGCAATGGACGCGGTCAACGTGGAACAGCAAGTCGAACAAGCCGCCGCGCCAAATGCAGAGCCGTCCGACAAAAAATCGGAAATCCGGCAATAAGAAGTCTCGACCTACACGTTGATTCTTTCAAAGGCTGATCGGAACATTTTTTTAAAGCCCTCCTTTTTGGAGGGCTTTGGTTTTTATGTATATTTTCAAACTTTAACACTTTTGTTTAAGACACACGTCTATTCAAAATTCAATCAGAGTAAGAAAGAATGCGCCGGGGGAGAGTTTTGTTTTCATGCCCTTCAGGGAATAGATGGACGGCTGATAAGTCAATTTATGATTGCGCCATGGATTGTCTGGTTTTCGCCGTTTGTCAAAGCTATGATGACGAAAAATCTGCTTCCCGCGTTCGTGTAGTCTGCAAACAATAATCTTGCTCAGTCGTCCGTCATTAATCAAAAGTTGTGTTTATCTCAAATATGTGTTATGATTTGCAGCAGGTTCATGGGAGCTCTGCTTTTGAATAACTGATGTTACGCGACAGCCGTGACGCCATAGAAACTCTCGTCAAAGTCATTCCCGCGCAGGCGGGAATCCAGGGGCTGTGCGCGATTGACTGGA